>NZ_WEHX01000064.1 GCF_009183815.1 Sutterella seckii
CGCGCACCTCGCCCGCGAGCTGCCCGCAGGCCGCGTCGATGTCGTCGCCGCGCGTCTTGCGGATCGTCGTCACATAGCCCGCCTCATTGAGGCGCCGGCAGAACGCAAGCACGCGTTCGCGGTCGGGCTTCTCAAGGTCGGACTGCGGGAAGGGATTGAAGGGGATCAGATTGAATTTGCAGGGCACTTCCTCGCGGCGCACGAGCTTCACGAGCTCGTCGGCCTCGCGGAGGCTGTCGTTGATGCCGCCCAACATCACGTATTCGAACGTGATGAAGTCGCGCGGCGCCACCTTCAGGTACCGCCGGCAGGCGGCCATCAGATCGGCGAGCGGGTGCTTCCGGTTGACGGGCATCAGCTTGTCGCGAAGTTCGTCCGTCGCGGCATGCAGACTCACCGCAAGCGCCACCGGGGCGGCTTCGGCGAGCTTGTCCATCTGGCGCACGAGCCCCGAGGTGGACACGGTGACGCGGCGGCGCGAAAGCCCGTAGCCGTCGTCGTCAAGGAATATTTTCAGCGCGCGGATGACGTTCTCAAGATTCTGCAGGGGTTCGCCCATGCCCATGAGCACCACATTGCTGATCACGCGGTCGTTGGGATCGGTGATGCCGCGGTCGCGGCGCAGCTCGCGCTCAGCCCACCAGAGCTGACCCACGATTTCCGATGTGGTGAGGTTGCGGTTGAAGCCCTGTTTTCCGGTCGAGCAGAAGAGGCACCCCATGGCGCATCCGGCCTGCGAGGAAATGCAGAGCGTCCCGCGGTCATCCTCGGGAATAAAGACAGACTCGACAGCGTTGCCGCTGCCGACGTCGAAAAGCCACTTGCGCGTGCCGTCGGCCGACTTCTTTTCATGAATCGGCTGGGGCGAGCGAACCTCCGCGAGGCGTATGAGCTTCGCGCGGAAGGTCTTCGCGAGATCGGTCATATCCTCGAAGTTGTCTGCGAGGTGGCGATGAATCCAGCGGGTGAGCTGGCGTGCGCGGAAGGGCTTTTCGCCGATTTCCGCGCACCATGCCTTGAGACCGTCCGCGTCGAAATCAAGCAGATTGACCTTCGGCGACTCCTCGCGGATGTCGCCCGAAGGTTGCTTAACGGGCGTCTCGTCAGACATTAGCGGCTGTGAATCGCGAGCGTCGGGAAGAAGTAGGCGATTTCGACGGCAGCCGTTTCCGGAGCGTCGGAGCCGTGAACGGCGTTGGCGTCGATGCTTTCAGCAAAGTCGGCGCGGATGGTGCCGGGGGCGGCCTTCTTCGGGTCCGTGGCGCCCATGAGCTCACGGTTCTTGAGGATGGCGCCTTCGCCTTCGAGGACCTGGATCATGACGGGGCCGGAGGTCATGAAGGAGACGAGATCCTTGAAGAAGGGACGTTCGCGGTGAACGGCGTAGAAGCCTTCGGCTTCAGCCTGGGAGAGCTGGCGCATCTGGGCGGCGACGATCTTGAGGCCGTTCGATTCAAAGCGGGAGTAGATCTTGCCGATCACGTTCTTAGCAACGGCGTCCGGCTTGATGATGGAGAGAGTGCGCTCAATAGCCATTTTTTTTCTCTTCTGGTAGGAAATTGGTGTTGGGGGAAGATGACGGGCGCTTCCTTTCCGCGCTGGAACAAAAAGAACAGAAGCCCTTCCGTCCTCAGGCGGGAGAGGGCCCATTTCATCAGGCATGCGATTCTATCACGTGGTTTTGCCGATACTTTTTCTTCCCCGCAATATCAATTGCGAAGATCTATTTCCGCGCGCGCTCGGCCTGAATCAAATTGAGCATCCGGCCGCTCTCCCTCATGAACTGACCCGCATAGTCGCCGAAATAGGCGCGCGCCGCCATGAAGCGGCGGATGAATTCCTCCCGGTCGCGCCCGGCAATGACGAGGAGTTCCGGCCAGAGGTTTTCCACGTACTGGCGAATGAGCTCCGCATTTCTCGGGCTCGCGAGAATGATGTCGGCGTAGAGATGCGGATCCTGCGCGAAGAGGCGCCCGACCATCTCGAGCTCAAGCCGGTAGATGGGCGAGGAGAGTTCGAGAATCTGCCGGATGTCGGGATGAATCTTCGCGAGAAAAGTCCCGTAGGCATAGGTCGTGAAGTGCCTCAGCGCCTGAATGATCGACATCGCGCGGTCATGCTCTTCGGCCGATACCTCAACCACCCGGGCGCCCCAGATGCGGATCTGCTCGAGAAGGGGTTCGGCCGCCGCATCATCGCGCCCGGGCGCAAACACGAAGACCTGCCCCGTGAAGCCCGCGACATCGGGACCAAACATCGGGTGAAGACCCGCAACGGGACCGGGATGAGCGGCGAGCATCGCGTGAACGGGCTCGGTCTTGACGGAGGTGACGTCGCAAAGGAGCGCGTCGGCGGGGATCCGCCCGGCGAGCTGCCGGATCACGGGAACCGTCACGTCGATCGGCACCGAAACGATCACGGTGCCTGCGCCGGAGAGAATTTCGTCCGCGCGGTCCCAGTCGCCGCGCTCGAGGATCCGCACGGGCCAGCCTGAACGCTCAAAATGGCTTTTAAGCTGCCGGCCCATGCCGCCCGAGCCGCCCACGATGACGACGGGCTTCGGCTGCGGGATCGAGGAGGGAAAGTTCTCAGCCTTCCCGCGCTTTGCCGCCTCCCTTGCAAGCCGCCCGAGAATCTCCTCGAAAAGCCCGGGCGGGAGACCCGCCTCCCCGGCTGCCCCGTGAACCTGACGCGCTTCCTCGGCCGCTTCGCGCCCGAGCTCGCAGGCAAGCTCCAGGCGTTCGGCGAGAAGGCGCGCGAGCGCCTCGTCCGTTTTCTCGAGCCTGCGGCGGATGTCTTCAGAATGCTCCATCAATGTCCTCATCGGGGTGCTTTCGGGCCGGTTTCTTCCCGGCAGAGCAAAGACGCTGCCGGAATCTTCAAAATTCTTGCAAGGTTAATCTCGAAATCGAAAAACCGCATAAGACAAGTGCCTCATATTTGATTTTTCCCGACTCAGCTAAACTTCCGCACCGAATTAGGGCGTTATGGCAGCCGCGAGAATGCCGCCGAAGCGCCCAGAAAACAACAAAGAAAAGCAAACCAAAAGAGGAAAAGAATCAGATGGGCGACAAACTCACCGTAGACAAGGTCTTTGCCGACAACCTCGGCACTGCCATAGGCGGCTGCGTGCGCGATCAGTCCGTAACGCTTTTTTCGAGCGACATTGCCCGTGCGGCGGGCGTCCCCTGGAATCCGATTCCCTTCTTCGGGCGCGCGGAGAAAACGCGCTTTCGCGCCCGCTGGGCGGCGCTCCTTCAGGGCGTGGGCCTCTGGGCGGCGCTCACGGCGATCCCTGAGCTCGCTGCCGAAGAGAAGCTCTCCCGAAAAGTTTCCTCCCAGATGCAGGCCTATACGGACGCCATCCTGAAGTCGCCCCTCCTCGAGGCGCTCTCCGAAGCAGAAGTGCGCGACTACACGCTCCTGAGGCAGCGCTTCATGCGCCTCGGCGCCTCGCCCGAGGCCTCGAAGGATGCCTTTGCCCGCGCATTCCTTTCGGCGCTCTCGGGAAAGAGCCCGGCCGAAACCTCGCTCGAACACACCCGCAGGCTCTCGGAAGAAATCGGCGCCGCCTATTCCCTCTTCACGAAGCTCTCCAACGCCTGCAAGGCGGAACCGCTCTCCTACGAACGCGCTTCGAAGAAGAAGTCCTGATCCTCAGGGAAAAGAGCGTTCTTTTCAGACGCTCTGAAGAAAAGGCCGGCATCCCTCCAAGCGGATCTGCCGGCCTTTTCTTTGTCCTCTTTGCCCTTTTGACGGCGAAAAGCCGTCAGAGGGAAGTGCGCATCAATTCTCTTCAGAGAGGTGCATCTTCACGTTGTCGTCGCCCTCGGCCGCGATGCGGCGTTCAATGGCTTCCGCCTCATCAGACTTTTCAACCGGCCGTTCGCCGGGTTCGAGCACCGCAATCGATTCGACGTGGCCCGTGTGCGGGAACATGTTCATGATGCCGGCGGCCCGGATCTTCCAGCCGCCCTCGTGGTGAAGCACCGCGCAGTCGCGCGCGAGCGTCGCCGGGTTGCAGGATACGTAGACCACGCGGCCGGGGCGCTTGTCGGTCTTGGCGAGAACGCGCGCGAGCGCAAGAGCGCCCTCGCGCGGCGGGTCGATGAGGACGCGGTCGATGCCGCCCAGGGTCTTCTGGAGCTCCTCCCAGTCGGCTTCGCACCAGGTAAAGAGGTTTCGCGCACGAAAGACCGTTTTGGCGACGAGCCCGTTGTCGGCCGCACCCTGGCGCGCCCGGGCGACCAAGCCCTCAGACCCTTCAATGCCGATCACGCGCTTCGCGCGCCTCGCGATCGGGAGCGTGAAGTTTCCGAGGCCGCAGAAGAAGTCCGCCACCTTCATGTCGGGCGTGAGCTCGAGGAGCCTCACGGCGCGCGACACCATGGTTTCATTCAAGGCGTGGTTCACCTGCGTAAAGTCCGTGGGCTTGAAGGTGATGCGGACATTGAATTCGGAGAGCTCGAGCCCGAGCTTCGTCTCGTTCTCAGGGAGCGCCGCATGCGCCGTTTCCGGGCCCTTGGGCTGAAGCCAGATGTCGAGATTCTTCTCGCGCCCGAAGGCGAGAAGCTTCTCGTGATCCTCGGGCGTCACGGGGTCGAGCGTGCGGAAGACAAGCGCTGTTCTGCCGTCGCCGCCGACCGCAACCTCAACCTGCGGCATGCGGTCGCGCATGTCGAGATTCTCAATCAGCGCGCGAAGGGGATCGAGAAGCGCCGAGACATTGGGCGTAAGCACCGGGCACTCGTGCATGTCTGCCACATAGGAGGAGCTCTTCTCATGAAAGCCCACGAGAACGCCGCCCTTCTTGAGGACGTTTCGCACCGTGAGGCGCGCGCGATGGCGGTAGCCCCAGTAGGGCCCGTAAATCGGCATGAGCACTTCCTCGGGCTTCACCTTGCCGATGCGCCAGAGAGTGTCGAGAAGAATGCGCTCCTTGAAGGCCACCTGGGCCGAGGGCTCGATGTGCTGCATCGTGCAGCCGCCGCAGGAACCCGGGCCGATGCCGAAATTGGAGCAGCGGGGCGTCACGCGCAGCACGCTTTCCTTATGGATTTCCGTAACGCGGCCGATGTCGAAGCTCGTCTTCGAGCGCAGCCGCTCGTAGGTAACGCGTTCTCCGGGAAGCGCCCCCTGGATGAAGACCACCTTGCCGTCCACGTGCGCAATGCCGCGCCCTTCCTGATCAAGGCGCTCGACGTCGACGGTGAAGTATTCGGGAGTGCGCTCCTTCGGTTTAGATCTGCGGCCCATTTTGGTCTCTTCTGGATTATCTGGTATCTGGAAATTCGGGGGGATCGGGAAAAGAAAAGCGCCCGGCAAGAGGCCCTGAAGGCCTCATTGACGGGGCGCCTGCGCCCGAGCGGGGTCGGGCGGAAATTTAGCGCAAAGCGCGGCTTATTGGCGTGCCGGCGGGAGGTATTTCATCGGATCGACGGGCTGGCCCTTGTCGCGGACCTCAAAGCGAAGCATCACGCGGTCGGCGTCGGTGCTTCCCATTTCCGCAATCTTCTGTCCGGCCTTCACCTGGTCGCCCGGCTTCACGACCACTTTGGAATTGTGGCCGTAGGCGGTCACAAGGGTGGGCGTATGCTTCACGATCACGAGGTTGCCGTAGCCCTTGACGCCGCCCCCAACGAAGAGGATCTGGCCGGCGCCTGCCGCCACGACGACGGAACCCGCCGTCCCGCCAATGTCAAGGCCCTTGCCGTTCTTCGCATAGTCGGAAAGGATCGGACCGCGCGCGGGCCAGAGAAAGCGCGTGCCGGGAATGACGGCCGGCGCTTCCTTTTTTTCGGGCGTCTTTGCTTCCTCGACCGCGGGCTTTGCTTCAGGCGTCTTTTCTTCCGCCGCCTTGATCACCGGTTCGCTGGAAGACGTTTCGGCCGGGGCAATGACGGTTGAGGTTTCAATCGGCGCCTGAGCCTCGAGGCGATGAATCTTCACCGCCGAGCTCGCCGTCGTCACGGGCGCTCTTGTTGCGCGCGGGAGGCGGAGCACCTGCCCGAGGCGCAGCGTCGTCGGATCCGTGATGGCGTTCATCTGCATGAGGTCGGAGGCATTGACGCCGTAGCGCTGGGAAATGTTGTAGATCGTGTCGCCCGGCGCCACCGTGTGCGTTGCGCCCGAGTCGGAGACGCCGCCGAGCTTCATCGGGGAATCGAGCGCCGTGCTGCTGCCGGAAGCCACATTTCTGTTGACGATCGGCACCTCGCCGGGCGGGAGCGAGGAGCAGCCCGCGAGCACGAGCGCCGCGGCGCTGAGGATGAAACCGGTACGTGAACGAGATAAAACGCGCATCTTAAAAATCTTCTTTGGAAATAAGCGTTCCGGGACTTCAGCGATTCCCGCCAAGCGAATCCGAATCGAACCAGCGGGCGGCTTCTCCCACCTGCCGGTGGTTGGTGAGATCGGTCTGCAAGGGCGTCACGGAAACAAACCCATGCGAAGTCGCCCAGAAGTCCGTCCCTTCAGCGGCGTCGGCGGGTTTCCCTGCGGCGCCCAGCCAATAAATCGGAAAGCCCCGCGGACTCATCTCGCGGATCACCGATTCGGCCGACGACCGCCGCCCGAGCCTCGTCGCCCGGATGCCCTGGAGCGCCTCGCGCGGCATGTTGGGCATATTGACGTTGAGAAGCACGGCTTCGCGCTTCTCCCTGATCTGCGGGAGGAACTTCTCCACAACGACGCCCGCGACCTCAGCTGCGGACTCAAGCTCCGCCCAGCCCTTGTCGATCTGCGAGAAGGCAATCGACGGAATGCCGAAGAGGTAGCCTTCGATTGCGGCTGCGACCGTGCCCGAATACATCGTATCGTCGCCCATATTGGCGCCGCAGTTGATGCCCGAGACCACGAGATCGGGCTTTTCGTCGAGAAGGCCCGTGAGCGCAACATGCACGCAGTCCGACGGCGTCCCGGAGACAACGTAGAGGTCGTCGCCCGGCATGTGCTCGACCGTGAGCGGACGGTTGAGCGTAAGGGAATTCGAGGCCCCGGAATGGTTGTGGTCGGGGGCGACGATCGTGACGCGCCCGAAGCGGCGCATGGCTTTTGCGAGCGCCGCAATGCCAGGCGCCCGGTAGCCGTCGTCGTTCGATACGAGAATGTGCATGGGGAAGAAAAAAATCCGTTCTGAAGTCCTTTGGGATTTACGGATTTTATCCCGCTCAGCTGACGCTCCCCGCGCGCGCCTCCCCTCCGATCGAATTTGCTTACAGTTTGGGGGAGATTCAGAAGTCTTCCGAGAAGATTCTCGATTCGGGGAACATCATCGTGAAGGTCGATCCTTTCCCCGGCGTTGATTCAATCTGGAGCTCTCCGCCGTTTCGTCTCAGGACGTGCTTCACGATGGCGAGCCCGAGCCCCGTGCCCCCCGTGTCGCGCGAGCGCCCCTTGTCGACGCGGTAGAAGCGTTCCGTGAGGCGCGGAATGTGCTTCGCCTCAATGCCGATCCCGGTGTCCTTCACAGACAAGGCAGCCCCCATTCCGGAGCGCTTCCAGGAGACGGCAATCGAACCGCCCTCGGGCGTATAGCGAACGGCGTTGGAGACGAGATTCATGGCGGCGCTCCGGATTTCGTCCGCGTCGCCGATGAGCGAAATGTCCTCGGTCTCGAGCGTAATGTGGTGGCGCCCGAGAGAAAGGGCCTTCCCTTCCCGCACGACGTCCTCAAGAAGCTTCGGCATGGCGATCACCTCGGCGTCGGCGTCATCGGACTCATCCCGGTTTTCAAGGCTCGAGAGAAGGAGGAGGTCATCGAGGAGCGAACGCATGCGGGTCGCCTGCTCGAGCATGAGCTGCCGATGGCGCTCGAGCATTTCAGGCGGAATCTTCCCGGCATCGACTTCCATGTTGAGGAAGCCGCTGATCACCGTAAGGGGCGTTCTCAGTTCGTGACTGACGTTCGCGACAAAGTCGCGCCGCATGTCGTCGACGCGCCGGCGCTCGGTCACGTCGTGCGTGACGATCATCATGTGGCGAAGATCGGGCGCAACCACCGCAACCTCGAGCTCCCTCCCGGCATGGTCCTGAAGCGCATAGTGGCGGGAATAATTCCGGGCAAGGAGCCACCGGCGGAAGTCCTCATCCGTCACCGCGTCGAAGAAGCTTGCGCCGAGCGCCTCCGGGCGGAGGCTGAAATGCTCCATCGCGCTTTTGTTGACCCACTCGAGCCGCCAGTTTTCGCCGAGAATCGTGACGCCCTCCGGGAGAAGCGCGAGGGTCTGCCGATAGCGCTGGTCGCGGTCGCGGATGCGCTTATCCTTCTTTTCGTCCTCTTTGAGCAGCGACTGCCAGAGGCGGGCCGCAAGAAGAAAAATCAGAATCACCGAACCCGCCCAGACGATCGTCACGGCGTTCGATTCAAAGCGCGCATTGAGAAATACGGCGATGATCGAAATGAGAAGGAAGGCAGCGGCGAGCACGATGCCGCGCCGCCGCAGATGCTCTCCTCTTCTGACCTTCTTTTCGGTATTAACTGCCGCCTGCGCGGAAAGTCCGTCGGCAAGGGTCGGAAAGACGTCCCCCGCATCGTCGCGTCCCGTCATGATTGAACCTCTCTTTTCCAAAGAGACTCAGACGTCGCGGCAGCGGTAGCCGACGCCGCGCACCGTTTCGATGAGATCCTCGGCAGCCGTGCCGGCAAGCGCTTTTCTGAGGCGCAGCATATGGACGTCCACCGTGCGCTCGTCCACGAAGGCGCTCGGCCATACGGCGTCGAGCAGATTCTGACGCGAAAAGACGCGTCCGGGCTTCGACGCAAAAAGCGAAAGGAGCTTGAATTCCTTCGCCGAGAGCTTCAGGGGCACCCCGTCCGCCGAAGCCTCAAAGCGCGTTTCGTTCATCGAGAGCGGTCCGCAGACGATGACGTGTTCGTGCTCTTCGGCAGGAGCGGCGTTCACGGGCGCGCCCGAGCCGCCCTTTCTGCGGAGCACCGCCCGCACGCGCGCGGTGAGCTCCCGCGGAAGGAAGGGCTTCACGACATAGTCGTCCGCACCGGCGTCAAGCCCCGCCACCCGGTCGGCCTCGTCGCCCCGGGCGGTGAGAAGAATCACGGGGAGTCCGGCCGTGTCGGAAGAGGACCGGAGGTCCTTGAGCCAATCCAGCCCCGAGCGGTCGGGAAGCATCCGGTCAAGGAGCACAAGGTCGGGGCGTTCCCTGCGGAAAGCCTCCTTCGCCTCGGCGACGCTTCCCGCGCGTGCGGTGCGGAACCCCTCGGCTTCGCAGACAAAGGCAACAAGCTCGCGAATGGCGGCTTCATCCTCAACAATCAGGAGGAGCGGTGCGGTCATGGAATATTGCAATGAATCGGAAAGGAAATTGCGTCAGGACGCGCTTCAGTCCGCCTCATCGTCGTCATCGGAATCTTCCTCATGCGCGATCTTTTCGTGGCGGATGTCGAGCCCTTCAACAATAAAGATAATCGCCTCGCCGATATTCTGCATGTGCGCGGCAACGCGTTCGAGCGCGCGGTTGATGCGGATGAATTCGAGTCCGTCATCGAGCGTAACGGCATTCATCTTCATGCGGGAGACGGTGGCGGTCAAAGCATCGTGCACCTGCTCGGAAACAAGGTCGCGCTCCTCCACCAGATGGCGCGCGGCCTTCGCGTCCATGCTGAGAAGCGCCGCATTCATCTTGTCGGCCATGCCCTTCAAGCGCTCCAAAACGGACACGAGTTCCGTGAGCGCTTCTCCGGCCTGTCCCACTGCCGGGTTGGCGAGGCGGCAGATGCCCTTGGCGGCATTCCTCACCTCGTCGCCCATGCGCTCGAAGTCGTTCGTCATTCTCCAGCAGCCGAGCAGAAGCCTCAGATCCACGGCCTGCGGCTGGCGCTTGGAGATCAGGGACTCCATGAAGGCGTCGAGCTCCTTTTCCCAGAGATTGATGAGAGCATCGCGCTCGACCACCTTCTCGGCTTCCTCGCGGTTCAAGCCTGCGAGCGCAGTAGAAAGCGCTGCGAGCTGCCCGCGCACGGCCCCCGCCATGTCGAGCATGTTGGAGAGAAGGCTCTTCAATTCCGCGTCGAACGCCTTCACAATGTGTTCTTTTTCGGTCATCGCCATTTTCTTTTTTCCCTTCCGCCTTTAGCCGAATCTGCCGGTGATGTAGTCTTCCGTCGCCTTCTTTTCAGGGCGCGTGAAGATCTTCTGCGTATTTCCGAATTCGATGAGTTCGCCCAGATACATGAAGGCCGTGTAGTCCGAAACGCGAGCCGCCTGCTGCATGCTGTGCGTGACGATCACGACCGTGTAGTCCTTCTTCAGTTCATTGATGAGGTCTTCAATCTTCGCCGTTGAAATCGGGTCGAGCGCCGAGCAGGGTTCGTCAAGAAGCAGCACCTCGGGCTTCACGGCAATGCCTCGTGCGATGCAGAGACGCTGCTGCTGGCCGCCCGAGAGGGAGGTGCCGGGTTCATTGAGTTTTGCCTTCACGTCGTCCCAGAGCGCGGCCTTTTTGAGCGCCCATTCGACGCGTTCCGTCAGCTCCGCTTTTGAGAGCTTTTCGCGCAGCCTCACGCCGTAGGCGATGTTGTCGAAGATCGACATCGGAAAAGGCGTCGGGCGCTGGAAGACCATGCCGACGCGCGAGCGGAGCGCCGTCACGTCGATCGAGGGGTCGAGCACCTCCATGCCGGAAAGCTTGATCGACCCTTCAGCGCGCTGCTCCGGATACAGATCCTGCATGCGGTTCAAGGACCTCAGGAGCGTCGACTTCCCGCACCCCGAGGGGCCGATGAAGGCGGTGACGCACCCTTCGGGAATCTTCATCGACACGTTCTTGAGGGCGTGGAAGTTCCCGTAGTACACGTTGAGATTCTGAATGTCGATCTTCGCGGGCGGCATTTCCTTTTCTGCCGGCTCGTTGAGATGATCGGGATGAATCATGGGCATTTCGTGTTTCTCTTATGTTGGGTTTGAGTCATTCCTCTGCTTCCCTGGCAAACTGCCCGCGATCAGCGGCGGCAGCGTTCGCGGATCCAGATCGCCGCGGAACTCATGAGAAGCACGAGAACGAGAAGAACAAGGGCGGTGCCGTACTGAATCGGACGCGTCGCCTCAATGTTGGTGCCCGAAGTCGCGAGCACGTAGATGTGGTAGGGAAGCGCCATGACGGGCTCGAAGGGGGAGACCCCGTCCTTCGGCGTAAAGAAGACGCTGCCCGTGTACATGATCGCGGCGGTTTCGCCCGCGGCGCGCGCGAGACCCAGAATGGCGCCCGTGAGGATGCCCGGGAGCGCATTGGGAAGCACCACCTTGAGGGTCGTCTCTCTTCTCGAGGCGCCCAACGCAAGGCTCGCCTCGCGCCAGTCCTGGGGCACCTGCGAAAGGGCCGCTTCCGTCGTATTGATGATGATCGGAAGCGAGAGAACCGCGAGCGTGAGGATGCCGGAGAGGAGGCTCACGCCGAAGCCGCAGAAGACCACGAAGAAGGTGAGGCCGAAGAGACCGAAGACGATGGAGGGAACGCCCGCGAGGTTCGCGATCGAAAGCCTTGTCATCGTGACCCAGGCCGAGGGGCGGCTGTACTCATGAAGGTAGACCGCGCTCGCAGCGCCGAGCGGGAGCGCAATCACTAGAGCGCCCACCGCGAGGCAGAAGGTGCCGAGAATGCAGGGCAGAATCCCGCCCTTCGTCATGAGGTCGCGCGGAGGTTCGGTGAGGAACTCCCACGAGAGCGCGGTCCAGGCGTTGACGATGATGAGGCCGATGATGCCTAAGAGCGCCGCGATGTCAATCACGACCGCAAGGCGCATGATCGTGAAGCCAGAGGCTTCAGCAAAGCGGCGAAGCACTGCCGATTTCATTTGTTTTTCTCCAGCCCGAAGCGGCGCGCCGCATACCAGGCGCAGAGATTGAAGACGAACGTGATGAGGAAAAGCACGAGACCCGTCGCATAGAGCGCGTGATAGTGGGCGTCGCCCACGGCGGCTTCAGCCATTTCCGCGGCAATCGACGAGGTCATGGGGCGCACGGGATCGAAGATCGATTCCGGAATAATCGCGGCGCCGCCCGCCACCATCAGCACCACCATCGTTTCGCCGATGACGCGAGAGATGCCGAGCATGACGGCCGTTGCAATGCCGCCCATCGCCCAGCGAAGCTCCACTTTGACGAGCGTTTCCCAGCGCGTGGCGCCGAGCGCGAGGCTCGCTTCGCGGATGCCGCCCGGAACGTTCCGAAGCGCATCCTCGGAAATCGACGCGATCGTCGGCACGCACATGAAGGCGAGCATGATCGACGCGTTCGTGAGGTTAAGGCCCGTGGCCAGACCGAAGGTGTTCTGAAGCCAGGGCGCCAGAATGATCATGCCGATGAAGCCGATCACGACGGATGGAAGCGCCGCCATAAGTTCGATCATGGGCTTCACGACCCGCTTCATGCCGTCGGGCATCCCGGCGTGGATGGCGCAGGCCGTGAGCACCCCGGTCGGAACGGCGATCACGGTGGTGAGCGCCGCGCAGGCAAGCGACCCCAAGATCAGGGCGCCGATCCCGAAGACCGGGGGATCATCGGTCGGATACCACTCGGTTGAAAAAAGAAAGTCCTTGAGCGAGACCTGAGAGAAGATCGGCAGCGCCTGGCTGAGCAGAAATAAAACAATGGCGGCGAGCGCAAGCACGCTTACGCCGGCCGCCATCGCGAGGCACCGCCGGAAGGTCTGATCCGCCCTGAGTTTTGCGGGCATTGCGGCCATTCCGACTGCTCCAGTTTGTTCTGGAATCGATTACTTCAGATCAACGGGAACAAAGCCCGCCTTCTGAACATCCTTCTGGCCTTCAGCCGAGAGCATAAACTTGATGAGGTTCGCAGCGCTCGCCTTCACGTCGCCCGCAGTGAAGAGATAGAGATCGCGGGCGATCGGCCAGGTCTTGTCCTTGGCGGACTGCATGCCGGGCTTGACGTTGTTGACTTCGAGCGCATGGGTTTCCTTATCCATGTAGCCCACGCCAATGTAGCCGATCGCATTGGGGTTCTGAGAAACCGCCTGCACGACGCCGCCGTTAGAAGCCTGAATCAGAGCGCGCGGAGAAACGCGGGTCTTCCCCATCACGAGTTCCTGGAAGCATTCAAAGGTGCCCGAGGAGGAGTCGCGGCCGACCACAACGATCGGAGCCTTGGCGCCGCCCACTTCATCCCAGGACTTCACCTTGCCGGCGAAGATGTCTTTCAACTGAGCCATCGTGAGGCCCTTGACGCCGTTCTTCGGATTCACGACCGGGATGATGGCGTCGTGCGCAACCGTGTAGCGCGTCACCTTCTTCGAGTGCGACTCGAAGTCCTGCGCTTCCTTGGCCTTCAGATCGCGCGAAGACATCGCAACGTCCGTCATGCCGTCGCGAAGGGCCTTGATGCCGTTGCCGGAACCCGTGCCCGAGATCGTCACGGTGACGCCGGGATTGGCCTTCATGAAGCCTTCCGCCACGAGCTGCATCGCCGGCAGAACCGTCGTGGAGCCGTTAACCGTCACGGTATCGGCAGCGTAGACATTGCCCATCACGGCAAAACCAGCCAGAGCGCCGAAAACGGCAGCCATCTTGTTCGTCATTTCACTTCTCTTACAAAAACAATGAATCTGAAATTCGGTGTGCCGGAGAACTCTCGGTCTCCCTGAAGCACGAGAAGCAGTATGTAAAAGTGAATTGAACAGGAAGTGACGTTTTGATTAAGGTTTCATGACGGTACGTGAATGCACGTCATTCAAATGTAATGAGAGCTAAGTGTCGGCTGTTGGGTGCGCGGATATTAACAAAACGTCGATTTAGTTGACAAATGGTGCTATAGCCGTTTTAGGGTCAGGCCGCCTGTGCATAGAGGGTACTCTCATTCGTAAAACAGGCACGGATAGGGGTCTTCTCACTTTTGAAGGTGGAAGTTATCTCCTTTGCGTGCTCGAGCGTTTCATCGTGACTCTTCGGCCCTTTCAGCCGCAAATTCGTTTTGAGCTGACGATTCAGGAACTCATCCGGGTTCAGTTCCTGCGAATATGAGGGAAGGAAGAAGAGTTCGATTTCTTCCTTATGAGCTGCGCACCAAGCGGCGACC
>NZ_WEHX01000065.1 GCF_009183815.1 Sutterella seckii
AAGAAAAAGCAAGTGGGTTTCAATGAAATCTTTAAAGGATTTCAACTACTTGCTTTCTCTCGACCGTCGTTATACCAAGACCGAGAGCGAGATTTTCCGGTCGTAGGCGGGGAAGTTCATTTCGTAGAAATCTTCCCTGCGGACAACCGTCAGATCTCCGCTCATGGTGGAGAAGGTGATGCGCTTCCGGTCCTGCTCGTAAAAGTTGAAGAGCACATAGGCGGTTCCCAGGGTGGCATGGCCGCAGAGGTCGATCTCGCCGCCGGGAGTAAACCAGCGCAGGGCGTATTTTTCTCCGGCCTTGACTGTAAACGCAGTCTCAGACAGATTGTTTTCTCTGGCTATGCTGAGCATCAGCTCGTCCGGAAGCCGCTTCTCCAGAACGCAGACGGCAGCGGGATTGCCATGGAAAACTTTGTCGGTAAAGGCATCAACAACATACTGCTTCACTTTCAGTCGACTTCTCTTTTCGGTCCTGATAAGCCCGGCACGCCAGGCAATGACGATGAATGCTACATCGATTCTCAGGCTGTGAACTGCCGGGAACAAGCTCTCTATTGGACCCTGCGAAGAATGGCGGAACAGGCGGCATTCGTTGAAAATGAATCCCTGCTGAGGCAGAGGAAATGCCTCTGCAGAGATCAATAGCCGCATCTGCTGAGGCGCTTTTCGCCGATCGCCTGAAGGCGCGTCAGCACCGTTGAAAAGAGGAGATATATCGCCGCCGCTTCCAGGTAGAGCCAGAAAGGCTCATAGGTGCGCGCGGCGATCCGCTGCGCGCTCATGAACATTTCGAAAACCGTGATGGAGGAAGCGAGCGACGTGCTCTTCACGAGCGAGATGAATTCGTTGAAAAGCGGCGGATAGGCGATCCGGATCGCCTGCGGGAGGACGATGAACCGCATGATCTGAAGGTAATTCATGCCCATGGAGGCGCCGGCGTCAAACTGTCCTTTGGGGACTGCCGCTATGGCGCCGCGAATCGCTTCCGAAGCGTAGGCGCCTACGTTGAGCGAAAAGGCAATGATCGCCGAAGGAAAGGCTTCGAGCGTAATGCCGATGCTCGGGAGCCCGTAGAAGATGACGAAAAGCTGCACGAGAAGCGGCGTGCCGCGAAAGATCCAGACATAGAGGCGCGCGAAGGTCGCGAGCACGGGCACATTCTTCGTCCGCACGATCGCAAGGAAAAGCGCGATCGCCAGACCGAAGGCGAAGGAGATGAGCGTGAGCGGGATGGTAGCGGTGATGCCGGGGATAATGAGCTGCGTGAATGAATCCTCAAGGATTCCGATGATGCGGTCGTTCATGGCGGATTTCCCGGCATCCTGGCCGGATTGAATGAAGTCGGAGCAAGAAAAAGCGTTCTTCCGGGAGGATTTGCTCCTCCCGGGGAAGCGGGCTCAGTCTGAGACTGAAGCGAGAGGCATCAATCCTTCGTCACGTCGGTGCGGAGGTATTTGAGGGAGATCCTTGAAAGCGTTCCGTCGGCCCTGAGCTCCTCGAGCGCCTTGGCGATTGCGGCCTTGAATCCGGGATTGCCTTTGCGGAAGGGAATCGCAATGCCGTTTCCTGAACGCGTGCGCTCGACGATCTCAATCGGCGCATCAGGCTTCTGACTCAGAAAGTCGAGCGTCGATACTTCCGAATTGATCGTTGCATCGGCGCGCCCCGAGGCGACGAGCTGGACGGACTGCGAAAAATCCTGAACGCTCACGATTTCAGCGCCCGCCCTGCGGGCCTGGTCTGCCCAGTCGGAGGTGACGGTCTGCGCGGCGCGCTTCGCCCTGAGGTCCCTGAGGCTGCGGATTTCCTTGTTTCCCTTCTTCACGATGACGGCGCCCGTGACGTAAAGGTAAGGCTCTGAAAAATCGTATTTTTCCTTGCGTTCAGGGGTGGCTGCGACCTGGTTCACGATGATGTCGAAGCGGTTCGCGTCGATCCCGGCAATCATCGAATCCCAGGCGGTTTCGATGAAGCGCGGTTTGACGCCGAGCTTCTTTGCTACGGCTTCTGCGATCTCAACGTCAAAGCCCGTGAGCGTTCCCTTTTCATCATGGTAGGTGTAGGGCGGGTAGGTGCCTTCGGTGCCGATGCGGATTTCGCCCGCGGCCTGGATTCTCTGGAGAAGATCCCCGTCGGCGGCATGCGCCGGCGCAAGCGGAAGTCCGAGCGCGGCGAAGGTGGTCGTGAAGAGGGCGGCGGAAAGGAACGTGCGGCGAATGGATGAAAAGATGGCCATGATGGATGTCCTTGAGAATTGGGGACCGGAAGCCCGGGCGCGAGCGTCAATAGAAAGAAATGGAATGCCCGGGCCTCCGGAAAAGCGGATGGACTTGAATCAGCGCTTCGCTGCCGCGAAAGCGTCTTCAAGGTCCTTAATGAGGTCCTCGGGGTCTTCAATGCCGACGGCGACCCGCAGAAGGTTCCGGGTGATGCCGAGCTTCTGCTGGAGCTCGGGCGAATAGGATTCGTGCGTCATCGTGGCCGGGCGGCAGATGAGGGATTCAACGCCCCCTAAGCTCACCGCAAAGGCGAAGATCCGAAGCGACTTCACAAAACGGTCGAGGTCGTATTCGGACTCATTGAAGCGGAAGGAAAGAACGCCGCCGCTGCCGCTTGCCTGCTTTGCCTGAATGTCACGGCCCGGATGATCCCTGCGTCCCGGATAGAAGACCTTTTCTGCGCCCGGGTGCGACGAGAGGAATTCCGCCACGCGCTCAGCATTGCGGTTGTGCTGATCCATGCGAAGCGGAAGCGTGCGGATGCCGCGGGAAACGAGGAAGCTGTCGAGCGGGTCGAGAATGCCGCCGAGCGCTTTGCTGTAGATCCTCAGGCGCTCATAGAGCGTGTCGTCGTTGAGAACCACGAAGCCCGCGAGGAGGTCCGAATGGCCGGCGTAGTACTTGGTGGCCGAATAGACGACGATGTCGGCGCCGAGGTCGAGCGGCTTCTGAAGGTAGGACGTGAGGAAGGTGTTGTCGACGACGGTGAGAATGCCGCGGGCCTTTGCGGCGGCGGCAACCCGGCGGATGTCCATTACGGTCAGAAGCGGGTTCGTCGGACTTTCGATGAAGGCAAGGCGCGTATTGGCCGGTGCTTTCGAGAAGTCGTAGGTGTTGAAGTCGTCCACCACCTCGAATTCGATTCCGCGCTTCGCGAAGAGCTGGGTCGTAAAGAGCCACGTGCCGCCGTAGACGTCGCTCGAGATGAGAACGCGGTCGCCTTCTTCGAGGAGCTCGAAGACGAGGGCATTCGCGGCCATGCCGGAACTCGTCGCAAAGGCGTGCTTCGCGCCCTCGAGGTCTGCGACGAGCTTTTCTACGGAAGCGCGGGTAGGGTTGGCGCTTCTCGAGTAGCCGTAGGCCTGAAAGTGCTCGGAATCGGGCTGGATGAAGGTCGAGGAGAGATAGAGCGGATACGTGACCGCCTGGTGAGATTCATCCTTCAAACCGCCGTGAACGGCAAGCGTTGCGTATTTCATTTGAAATCCTTAGGTATTTTGTGAAAGAAGTACGTTTTTTCAGGGTGCAAAAAAGGCCGCAGGAAGAATTGATTCTTCGCTTCGGCCTCAATGCGTCGACAGGGCGGGCCCCGATCCGATCAGGAGCCGGGAGTCATCGTCCTCGCATAGGAAGATGAGGCAGCTGCCGGCGCCAGACCGTGAGCCAGAGCATTGAGGCTGGAGGCATGCACATTCGACAGGAAGCCGAAATGCGCGAACGGAGACAACGGAAGGAGGTCATTGAGCGGCCTTTGCGTGCTTGCGGTTGGGTAAGGAACAAAAAAAAGGCGTCCTTTGCGGGGACGCCTTTCAAAAAAACTTTCTGATCTCTCGGGTGCGCGGCTTCAGGCCCTCATGCCGAGGGGAATGCGCAGGGAGACCGGGCAGGCGTCGCGGCGGCTCTGGAGGCACATGGTGCACATCAGACACATGACGCACATCGTTGCGAACGCAGAGACCATCATGACGTTTCCTTCCCAAAAAAGTTGACCAAGCATTGCCGGCGCGGTGAAGCATCCGGCGAGTTAGGGTTAGTCTCTACCTTCTTGCGTTGACTGTCAATAGTACTTATTGCTTAGCGGAAAGAAAGCCGGGTAATGCATTAACGATCCCGCAATTCATTCGTCGAGCGCGGATTCGATTTTTTCGAGATTGCTCCTCATGCGCTCCAGGTAGTTCTTTCCGTCTTCGGCGGATTCCATGGTATAGATCGTTTCCACGCGGGCGCCCGCCTCTTGGGCGAGCGTTTTTGAAACTGCGGGGCTCAGGAGTTTCTCGGCGAAAACCGTTCTGACGCCGGCTTTCTTCAGCTCGATTGCAAGCTCTGCGAGCCGCTTCGGCGTGGGTTCTCCCTCTGCGAAAACGCCTTCCACGCTCTTCTGCTCAAGATTGAAGTCCCGGCAGAGATAAGCAAAAGCGGCGTGGCCGGTGACGAAGAAGCGCCGTTTGACATTCCTGAAGCGCGCCGAATACTGAGTTTTAAGAACGTGAAGCTTTCCCTTAAAAAGCGTGAACTGCATTCGGTACGCTTCGGCATTCTTCGGGTCCGCCTTCGCGAGCGCTTCGGCAATGTTCCTCGCTTCGATCTCTGCGCCCGAGAGGGAGAGCCAGAGGTGCGGGTCATCCGCGCCGTGTTCGGCAATTTCATCGGGATCTGAATTTTTGACGGGCACCGCTCCCTCAGAGGCGGTCACGAGCATCAGGCGCGGATTTTCAGCAGCAGCTGCGATTTTCTTTGCCCAGGGCTCCATTCCGAAGCCGTTCACAACGAGGACGCTCGCCGCTCTGAGAAGCTGAGTCGTCTTCACGGTCGGCGTGAAGTCGTGCGGCTCCGCTCCCGGCGGAATGAGGGTCTCCACCCGGACCAGACTGCCGCCCACGGCCTTTACGAGTTCGGCCATGGCGTCAAAGCTCGCAGCGACCAGAATCGGCCGCTCTGCTTCTGCACGTGCCGGAAGCGCGGCAGTCAGCGCGAGCGCGCAGACTGCCCCCATTTCCACGAATTTTCTCCTCTGCATTTTGAACTCCTTAAAATGAAATTGGAATCCATTCCCAATTTGATCGGCGACGCGTATACTACGCCTCCCATCGGATTCTTTTCAAGGGGACGGAGGAAGCGTCTGAAATGTCCGGGATGATTTCCATTTCGCATCTCTATTTTTCGTACACCGGAGGCGCGCCCTACCTGCTGAGGGATCTTTCCTTCAATATCGAGGAGGGCAGCTACGCCTCCATCATCGGCATGAACGGCGCGGGAAAAACAACGCTCATGCGCCTAGTTCTCGGTTTTTTGTCCCCATCTTCCGGCTGGATCAGGGTGGCGACGAAGGAGATCGGCTATGTGCCGCAGACGGATCCGACCTCCATGGCCGGGTTCCCTATCACGGTGGAGGAGCTCCTTTTCTCATTTGCCTCAGCAAAAGGAATGCCCGGGAGCGATCGGGACGAAGCCGTAGAGGACGTGCTCGAAGCTGTCGGCATGGCCGGAATGAAGCGCTCCCTTTTCCCGAGTCTTTCGGGAGGCGAGCGCCAGCGCGTGCTGCTGGCAAGAGCGCTTCTGGGCGAGAACCGCCTTCTCATTCTTGATGAGCCTTCGACCGGAGTGGATCTCCGGAGCCAGCGGGAGCTTTATGCGCTTCTGAAAAGCCTGAACCGGCAGAGGGGGATCACGATCGTCGCGGTGGAGCACAACCTCGCTGAGGCCGTCGCCTCGAGCACGGAGCTCATTCACCTCATGGACGGCCGCGCGCACATCTGTTCGCCGGCTGCCTATCAGGAGGAAGAGAAGAAGGAACTGGTACCGGATCGCAATGAAGGCTGATCATGCTTGAACTTTTTCAATTCGGATTCATGCAGCGCGCTGCGGCGGCCATTCTCTGCATGGCCGTGCTCTGTCCCGTGATCGGGATTTTCTTTGTTCTGAGGCGCACCTCGATGATCGGCGACACGCTCGCCCACTCCTCGCTCGCGGGCGTCGCCGCTTCGCTCGTTTTCGGCGCCAATCCGCTTGCGGGCGCCTTTCTCTTCACCGCGCTCTGCGGCGTGCTGATTGAAGCCATGAGAAATCTCTTTCGCGAGCGCACGGACCTGATTCTCACGGTCGTGCTCGCGCTCGCCGTCGGCACGGCGGTGACGCTCATTACTTCGGGAGCCGTTCAGGGGAGAGCGGAAAACTTTCTCTTCGGGAGCGTTCTCACCGTCACCGACGACGAAATCCTCATGATCGGGAGCATTACGGCGCTTGCGCTCCTTTATCTTTCGCTCTCCATCAACGAACTCATCACCATTTCCTTTGATGAGGATTCGGCGAGGATTGCCGGCATCCATGTCGTCTTTCACCGGTATGCATTTGCTTTTCTCACGGCCGCCGCCGTTGCCGCCGCCATCCCCATCGCCGGCGTGCTGGTGCTCTCTTCGATGATCGCGATTCCGGTAGCCACGGCGCTCCAGCTCAAGGTCGGCTTTCGCGCGACCTTCTGGAGCGCCATCGGAATCAGTCTCTTTGATGCAGCGGCGGGCCTCGTGCTTTCAGTGGTCGTCAATGCGGCGCCGGGCGGTCTTACGGCACTGGTTTCTGTTGCGGTGCTCGCGCTCGCGACGCTCCTGATGCGCGTCATCCCGGTTCTGCGGTGATGAGAGTGCTCCGGGCGCGCGTATCATTAAAGCTTCTTGAAGGAGACGGAAGAGAGCAGGAGATTCTGGCTATGCCCGTTCGATATTCGACGCGCCAGCGTGCAGCAGTCCTCGCTGCACTGCAGGCGAATGCCGGCAAGTACATGGGCGCCGAAGAGGTGGTGGAGGCGATTCGACAGGGCGGGGCGGCTGTCGGCCGCACAACGGTCTATCGGACGCTTGAAACGCTCACCCGGGAAGGCGTTGTGCGGCGTTTCGTTCTGGACAAGCGGACGCCCGCTCAATACGAGTATCTCAATGACCCGGGCGCGGCCGAGTACCACGTTCAGTGCCGCAGCTGCGGCAAGCTCTTTCATCTTCGCTGTTCGGAGATCGACCGCATGACGGCTTCGCTCTCGAATCATCTCCTTGAGGACCACGGCGTGGAGCTCGATCTCCAGAGTTCCGTCATTCAGGGGTTCTGCAGCGACTGCAGAGCGAAAGGTCAGGCCGCGGCATCAACGTCTTCCTCCGGCGTAAACTCCTCTCCTTCCTGACCGGATGCCTTTGAGGGCGCCCGAGCGACGGCGCCCTGCGTCCGGACATCCGGGTTTTCGTTTTGCTTGAAGGAGAGCCGGGCATTCTGCTTCCCGGAGCTCGATTTTCTCAACCGTCATGATCTGCAATCTCTGCCCAAGGCGCTGCAATGCCGACCGTTCCTCGGCAGCCGGCCTGAAGCGCAGCATCTGCCGCGCGAGCGACGATATTGAAATAGCCCTCGTGAGCCTTCACGCCTGGGAGGAGCCCTGCATTTCCGGGAAAACGGGTGCGGGCACGATCTTCTTCTCCCACTGCAATCTGCGCTGCTGCTTCTGTCAGAACTACGAAATCAGCGCGGGCGGGAAGGGGCTCCGCGTGTCGACGGAGCGGCTCTCGGACATTTTCCTTGAGGAGGCCGGGAGAGGCGCCGCCTGCATCGAGCTCGTGACGCCCGGCCACTACACGCGGCAGATAGTTGAGGCGCTCGAATCCGCGAAGGCGCGCGGCCTCGACCTCCCCGTCGTCTGGAATTCAAACGGGTATGAGCTTGAGGAGTCCCTCAGAATGCTCGACGGCCTCATCGACATCTTCATCCCGGACCTCAAGTATTTCGACAGCCGTCTCGGGGAAAAGTATTCGGGCGTCCCGCACTACTTCGAATACGCTTCAAAAGCGATCGAAACGATGTGCAGCATGACGGGTCCGGCCGTCATCGGCGAGGACGGCCTCATGAAGCGCGGCATGATCGTGCGGCACCTGGTGCTTCCCTGGCAGTGGCGCGACAGCTGCAAGTGCCTCTCGTGGCTCCATGACCGATTCGGCGACGACATCTACATTTCCGTCATGAATCAGTACATGCCGATCTTCAAGGCCTGCCGGCATCCGGAAATCAACCGTCCGCTCACGACCCTCGAGTACCAGAAGGTCATCCGGCACGCCGAAGAGATCGGCATCACGAAGGGCTTCATGCAGATCGGGAAGACGAACGAGGAGAAGTTCATCCCGCACTTCAACGGCGACCATGTGCTACCGGAAGTGATGCCCGGGTAAGGAAAAGCGGGATGAAAAAGGCGCCTGATCCCGAAGATGGGGAAAGGCGCCCGAAATGCTTTTCGTGAGCCAGGGCTTTCAGTCGCCCGGGCTCCCGGATTGAACCTTCGATCAGTCCTTGTTCTTGCGGTTCTTCGCGGGAACAACGGCTTCGATGTCGACGGTGCGGATCACGAAGAGCTTCTCAAGAAGCTTTTCCGCCGTGCGTTCGGCTTCGGCGATGAGGCCGAGGTTGAAGGCCTCGAGTTCGGCGAGCGCCTTCGCGCGGTCGACTTCATAGAGCTCGAGCACCTTCGCTTCCATAGCTTCCTGACGGACCTTCGCATCGGCCTCAAAGTCGGCCCAGGTCTTCTTCACGATCGGGGCGAGCTTCGGGTAGTCCGTCATGGCGAGCGTCTGCACGCGGCGGAACTTCCAGTAGGCGGAATCCGCCTCGCCCTGGTCGGTGCCCTTCGTCCACGATTCGGGCGAGCGAGAAAGACCGGCATAGAAGGGAAGGAAGACGGAGAGATCGGCCATGCCCATGGCGACGTAGATCACTTCGCCCAGTTCCTTCGGAAGCCACGGACGGACCTGAAGAACATGCGCTTCGTACGTGCGGAAGACGCTGATCGGGCGCCAGGGTTCGTCGCCGCGGAGCCCCTTCGAATAGGGGTCGTGTTCGGTGCCTTCAAAGTGGTCGCGCATCATGGCCTTCGCATCCTCAACCGTCACCTTCTTTTCCGGGACGAGGTAGACCGGGAACGTGCGGCCCGCCTGCGGGTCCTGAACAAGCGAGGGGTTGAAGTACTTCTGCATCACCCAGACGCGCGGGTCGTTGTAGATGCGGTCGCGGTCGTCGTCGCGCGTATAGGCCTTCGAGAAGTTGAAGGCGCCGTCCTTTTCAGGGTTGTAGAGGCCCTTTTCGATCGCGAACTGAACAAGGGTCTTCGAGGCCATCATGTCGGACGACTCGGGGTCGTAGTCCTGGAAGCGCCCCTGGTTGCCGGAAGCAAAGTACTTCTCAGCGGGCGTTCTCTGGGCGAGCCATTGGTGGCCCGAACCCGTTTCGAGATACCAGACTTCGGACTGGTCGACGAAGGCGACGCCGAAGCCTTCGCCGGCGCCCTTTTCCTCAATGATGGCGCCGAGCGTCATGGCGCCTTCGCGGGCCGTGCGGCAGCGCGAGAGGAGCACGTCGGCGATGTCGTCCTCGGTAATGCCCGTTTCCTTCACGTAGGGGTCGACCGCAAGGGCGGCTTCGCTCGCAAAGATCGATTCCGTGCCCGTGAGGCCGAGGCCCGCTTCATTGAAGCCCGCGGCGCCGTGAAGCTGCGTCTTCCAGAAGGGAATCGTCGTGAAGGCGAGGGAGTTTTCAGGGAGCGGATACGTAAAATCGTTCACGCCGCCGTGGGCCTTCGTGCTGTAGATGCCCTTCTGGCCCTGGCGGGCAGGGTGGTGTACGAAATGCTGCGCTTTGATGGCGGCGCTGTCGGCGCTGCGCGCAACGATGAAGGAACCGTCGACAGTGGCTTTTTCACCGGCGATGAGACTCGTGCACATGTATCTATTTCCCTTGTTTTTGAGAGAGGCCGCGGCCGGGAAGATCCGGCTTATACGGCCCCGGATAAGAATAGGGTGAAGTGTATAGAGGAACAGTCCGGGAGAGTATTCAGAAAAGCGCGGAGACCCGTCTTCCGCACCGACTAAAATTGCAACCATTATTGGCTTCAAAACGCGGGCGCCTTCGTTCGGATCGGACGCCCGGCGACCAGAGGAAAGGGAATCATGCGCATCGGCTCCAATTCGACCGGCTTCGTGAGGCTCGGAGCGGCTTCCTTCAGAACGCACCAGGGCGAACCCCTCGCCAACGCCCGCGAAATCGAAAAGGTTCTTGAGGATGCCGGCCGCTCGAAGACAGACCTTCTGGTCCTTCCGGAACTCGCGCTCACGGGCTACACCTGCGGGGATCTCTTCCTTCGCGCGGGTCTTCTCGGCAAAGTGAATGAAGCGCTCGGTCTTGTCCTTGAAGCTTCCCGCAGGACGCCTGAAATGGTGGTCCTTCTCGGGCTCCCCTTGCTTTCCGACGGCCTACTATTCAACGCCGCGCTCTTTCTTCAGAACGGACGCCCGCTTGCCGCGGTGCCGAAGAGCTTTCTCCCCAACTATCAGGAGTTTTACGAGGCGCGTTGGTTCTCCCCTGCGGCCGATGCGCTTTCGGATTCGGTTGAAGTCGCCGGCATGCGGATTCCCTTCGGCACCGACATCATCGTCGAGTCGGAGAGCGGCATCCGGGCGGCAGCCGAAGTCTGCGAAGACCTCTGGGTGGGCGTTCCGCCGGGTGCACGGCACGCTGCCGCGGGCGCGAACGTCATCGCGAATCTCTCCGCCTCGAACGAGACCACGGGAAAGGCGCGCTTCCGGCGCGACCTCGTCCGCATGACGAGCGCCCGGGAAATCGCCGCCATGGTCTATGCGTCTTCGGGAGAAGGAGAATCCACGACGGATTTGGTCTTCAGCGGCCACAAGCTCATTGCCGCGGGCGGGCGCATCGCTTCCGAATCCATCTGGAAGAGCGGCATTGTCTCGGCAGAGGTCGACCTCGAGCGGATCGAGCTCGAGCGGGTGCGCTTTCGCACGATGAAGGAAGGGCTCCCGAAGGAAGCGCTCAACTACCGACGCGTCGCAGCAGACCCCACATATGCCGCGAAAGCTCCGCTCTGGCCCGCAGCGGTTGACCCCATGCCCTTCGTGCCAAAGGGAGAAGAGCGCCGGAATGAACGCTGCCGGGAAATTCTGGGCCTTCAGGCTGCAGGCCTCGCCGAACGGCTCGTGAAGACCGGCATTCACCGCGCCGTGATCGGGATTTCCGGGGGGCTCGACAGCACGCTCGCGCTTCTTGTCGCTGCGGAGGCCTTCGACCGGCTCGGCCGCCCGAGATCCGACATTCTCGGCATCTCCATGCCGGGGTTCGGCACCTCTGAAGGCACGAAGGAAAGCGCAAGGCGCCTCATGGAGGCGCTCGGCATTGAAAGCCGCACGATCGACATTCGTCCGGCCTGCCGGCAGCACTTCGCCGACATCGGCCACCCGGAAGACAAGTACGACGTGGTCTTTGAAAATGCGCAGGCGCGGGAGCGCACGCAGATTCTGATGGACGTTGCCAATGCGGAATCGGGCCTTGTGGTGGGCACGTCCGACATGAGCGAGCTCGCCCTCGGCTGGGCGACCTTCAACGGCGACCACATGTCGATGTATGCCGTGAACGCGGGCGTTCCGAAGACGCTCGTGAAGCACCTCGTCGTCACGGAGGGAGATATGCGCCCGGAACTCCGGGATGTTCTTCAGACCATTGCCGAAACCGAAATCAGCCCCGAGCTCCTGCCCCCTGATGCGGCCGGCCGCATTCAGTCGACCGAGTCGACGATCGGATCCTATGCGCTTCACGATTTCTTCCTCTTTCACCTGATGCGCTCTGGGTTTGCAAGGGAAAAGATCGTCGCGCTCGCGAAAATCGCCTTCAGCGGCACTTCGGCAGAAGAAATCGACCGTACGGCAGAGACTTTCTTCAGGCGCTTTTACGCGCAGCAGTACAAGCGGAGCTCGATGCCCGACGGCCCTAAGATCGGTTCGGTTGCGCTCTCGCCCCGCGGCGACCTGAGGCTCCCGTCGGACCTCGGGCGCATCGAGTAGAAGATCGGCAGCGTCGCTCCCAAGCGGTTTTTCATTGTTGCCTGGGAAAGATTGCCTGCCGATTCATAGATGCATTAATAACTAATACGATTGATAAAAATGCATTTGCAGATAAATGCTATGTATACGTATTTTTTGGTCATTCATTGACATGGACTGCGTCGTGTAAAGCTTGAGGATGAGTAGAATTTACGTATTGTCACAAACGGTCTGAAAGACATTTTGAGACACTCACCCAACAGAACCCACAACATAAGGAACAACGCATGCTGGGCATTTTTCTGGTTGTCGCGAGCGTCATACTGGCGGCGTATCTCGTCATCAAGCGCTACTACGCGCCCTGGGCGCTGCTCATGGTCGGCCTTCTTCTTCTGATCTGCGTTTCGATCATTTCCGGGACGCCCCTCGTTACCGGGAAGAAGGCGACCCACAGCGCGGTCTTCGACATCGTTCAGGTCTTCACGAACCTTCTGCAGAGCCGCACGGCCGGCATCGGCATGAACATCATCTGCGTGGGCGGCTTTGCGTACTACATGGACAAGATCGGCGCGACGAAGGCGCTCGTCAACATCTGCATCAAGCCCCTTTCCTACATTCATGCGCCCTACGTCCTGCTCGGCGTCGCGTATCTTGTGGGCCAGCTTCTTAATGTCTTCATCCCGTCTGCCGTCGGCCTCGGCATGCTCCTCATGGTGACGATCTATCCGCTTCTCGTTGCGGTGGGCGTGTCGCGCCTTTCGGCCGCTGCCGTTGTTGCTACGGCAAGCTGCCTCGACCTCGGCCCCGCCTCGGGGAATTCGCTCCTTGCGGCGGAAATCTCGAATCTCCACGTGATGGAATTCTTTATTGAGAATCAGCTCCCCGTCGGCATCATCACGGCCGCGGTTATTGCGGTCGGCCACGTGGTTCTCGGCAAGTTCTTCGACAAGCGCGATCTCGCGAGCGGGCGGCTCACTCAGGACGACTTCAAGCTTCGGACCGAAGTCAAGAAGGAAGGCGCTGCCGCGCAGCCCGATGCCCCGATTTACTATGCGATCCTTCCGATTCTCCCGGTCGTTCTTCTTTTCGTCTTCTCGAAGCTCGTCTATGCCGGCATTCGTCTTGAAGTCGTGACGGCCATCCTCTCCTGCGCGCTCGTCGCCTTTGTGGTTGATCTCCTGACGGTGAGGAACCTGCGCGAATGCACGGACCGCACGAAGGCGATGTTCAACGGCATGGGAAAGATCTTTTCCTCGACCGTTCTTCTCATCGTCTGCGCGGAAGTCTTCGCCGAAGGCTTGAAGCGCTCGGGCGGCATCGACACGATTCTCCAGAGCGTTGCGCAGATGCAGGGCGCGGGCGGCGTCACGATGCTCCTTGCCATGTTCCTTATCATGACGCTCGCAGCGTTTGTGACAGGTTCGGGCAACGCGGCCTTCTTTGCCTTTTCGCCGCTCCTGCCGCAGGCTGCGCAGTCGGTCGCCTGGAGCACGGTGACGATGGCGGTTCCCGTTCAGCTCGCGAGCGGCATCGCCCGCTCGATGTCCCCGATCGCCGGTGTCGTCATGGCGGTGTCGGGCATTGCTGAGGTTTCGCCCTTCGAGCTTGTCCGAAGGACGATACCCGTCATGCTCCTCGCGCTCATTGTCACTTTCCTCGCGTCGGTTGTCATTCTCTAAGAAGACTATGACGGGCTGAGATCGCCTGGGGCTCCTCCGGCATCTCGCGATGAATGTAAGCGGCCGGTTCCATGGTTTAGAGTGGGATCGGCCGTTTGTTTTTGGAGCGAAGGTAGAAATGAATCAGCAGTCGGGCAGCAAGCACGTTTCCGGTCGTCAGGGTTTGAGCGGGAACACTCAGCCGAAGAGCGCTTCGAAGGAGCAGGCGTCTGACCGCCATGCCCATCCAAGCCGACCGGAGGCTGCGGCACCGTGCGATGGGATAAGGCCCGAGAAGATGTCCTTTGGCGAGTTTCTCCTCTCCATGCCGAAGGACGATCAGGGATTCGAGCGCATCACGCTGAAGGTTAAGGAAATCGAATGGTGATCGGGGAACGAAAGTCAAAGGCCTGGCCGGGAAGTTCGGTGAATGTCAAGTGAGCTTTCGCCGATTTTGTTCTTAAAAAGTAGGTTGTAGTCTGAGCTCAGTGAGGGCTTTGCCCTCTCCGCCTTCGGCGGATT
>NZ_WEHX01000066.1 GCF_009183815.1 Sutterella seckii
ACTTCAAAACAATGATTTATCTCGTTGCAGGTAATCTGGATTTCAGCAGATGGACTCAGGCTTTAAAGTGTGGTTACCCACACTAAACGTCATAGAGCCCAAAAACCTGCGTCCCACCGGCGGCACGATTGATCTTCACCACGCGGAAGACAAATGGAATGAGGCGAATCCGTACCAATATCTGATGGTGAAAAACATCACGGATGAAGCCTATCCGCTGGAGAACGGTACTCGCACGGTTGCTCCTGCTGAAAACTCTCTCTTCATCCTCAACACCAACATCATGGGCGACCCTGAGAAGGACGGCAAACGCGTCTTCTCCTTCGACGGCATAACCTATTACAACAAGGTTGAGGACGACGGAAAAATCGAAGACGGCACCGTTGAAGATGGAGTCTTCACCGGAAACGGCAGCTTCGTCTTCAACGGCGAGGAAGTGCCGATTGAGCTCAAGGGCTTCAAGGTAGCGGAGGCCGCTGCGCGCATGCGCCATGACATCCGTTTCGGCGACTTTCTCGACTTCCGGACGGAAACGTCCAAAGCTCAGGAGCCCAAGGAACAGCATTATCGCGTCCGCATCAACGACGGAACGATCGCCGACGGATCCATCGACTATCAGGGGCGCGTGCTCAAGTTTGCAACTACGCCTGCGCATGTGAAGCTCTCGGGCGACTGGACGTCGCTCGACTACACCGCCTTCAAGTACAAGCCGAAAATCTGGAAGACCGAACACACGGACAAATACGTGGATGCTTCGGGTACTCTCAGTACCCGTCCTGAAAGCGTTCTGAATGAACAAGGCGAGATCCAGGATGCAGTGAATTCCACGCTCTTCGAGCGCGACGATTATGACATAGTCGTGGAAGGTCTTGAATCCACGGAATCCGACCCCGATGCCCTCGACATCGCTACCGGAATGACGGACTACTGGGTCTCCGGCTACACGAAGGAGATCAACGACCCCGGCAAGACCGCTACGGCCATCGCAGGCATCAGCTTCAACCCGATTTATCTGAGCACGCTGAGAAAGCGCTTGGGTGAAGTGCGCTACGGCGCTCAGGATGGTCTCTGGGCCAAAGCCATGATGATGAAGGATTCCGTGGGCGGCATCGCCTCGAAGGGCTACGACCAGGATCTCTACGGCGTGAGCTTCGGCTGCGACCATCTCGTGCGCAACACTGAGGAAGGCCTCTGGCTCCTCGGCGCCAACATCCGCCAGGCGCATGCCGAGCAAGACCTGATGGCCGGTCAGGGGTCGGGCAAAACCGATGCGATCGGTCTCAACGCCTATGCGACCTGGGCCAACTATCAGGGCGCTTACGCGGACTTCGTGCTCTCGGCCGACCATTACCGCCAGAAGCTTTCCACCGTCGGTGAACATGGAAAGATCACGGGCAAATACAACACCCTCGGCTGGGGCGCTTCGATCGAAGTGGGCCACATGTTCCATACGACGCGAAACGACCTCTCCTGGGGCCCCTGGTACAACTCGTGGTGGCTTGAGCCTCAGCTCCAGCTTGCCTTCTATCGCGTTGAAGGAGAAAAGTACACGCTCTCGAGCGGTGGCAGGATCCGGCAGAAGGATGCAGATTCGCTCATCGGCCGCGCAGGGATCGTGGTCGGGAAGAAATTCAACTACGGCGAAGACCGGGAGGAAATCGACCGCCGCTATTCGCAGCTTTATCTGAAGGCGGGCGTCAAGCACGACTTCCTCGGCGACCGCACCGTCTGGTTCGGAAGCGACCGCTTTGACGGCGAGGTGGCCGGGAAGACCACTTTCTACTATGGGCTCGGCGGCGACTGGCAGTTCAATGAACGCATGCGTCTTTACGGACAGTTCGAACGGGAAACCGGCGATGACTACGAGAAGGACTACGAAGTCTCGGTTGGTCTCAAGTACGAGTTCTGAGGAGAAAGAAGATGCATACGAAATTGAAGTTCGCCATCCTTACTGCGTTCTCTGCCGCCGCGTTCGCTGCTGCACCAGTACATGCCGCTTATTCCGTCTACTCCGACCCCGACTGCGGTCCGAAGGTTGAGAGCTCCGCCTGGTTCATCGACTATTCAGGCACGATGCAGGAAAAGCTCAGGGAGCCCGAAGAGAAGTCCTATCCGGACTGGGCAAAGGGGAAGGAAAAGGAATACGACGCCCTTTATGACTACCGCAAGGTCGTCCTCGCGAAGAACCTGCTTCTCAAGCTCCGCAGGATGCTCCCGACAGAGGCCGGGATCCAGGTCGCCGCCGGCACCATGGCGCCTCATACGCTCCCCGTCGGCTTTAAGGACGACTTTGAAGAGAAAGTGGGGCGGCTGCCGGAACGCCTCGAGGTTTTCGGGCGCATGACGAACCCCGGCGAAGGCCTGATCGACTATGAGAAGCGCCTTGAGCGATATGCGGAGTCGGAAAAGGAACTTCAGCGGGAGACCGCGGAGCTTCTCCGCAAAAAGAGCGCGCTTCTTTTCTTCACCGATGGCGACGAGGTGAACCGCGGGCGCCTTTTTGAAGAAGGCTGGAAGGCTTTCCGGGAAAAGGAACCGCTCGCGAAGCCCGTGATTGTCGCCTTCACGGACGACGAGGAGACGGAAAGGGAAGTCAATCGCCTCGCGGAAGTCGTTCCCGGACTCATCACCGCGGACGCGCGCGAACTGCTCTTGAATGATGAATCGATGGCCGCCTTCATCGCGAAGGTCTTCTATACGCCGTGTCTCGACTTCACGCTCTCGGCCGACACGCTCTTTGCGTTCGATAAGCACGTGCTGAAGCCCGAAGGCATTGCGGAAATCCATCATGTCGCCGAAGTGCTCGCGAAGGAAAGGAAGATCATCGACCAGCTTCACATCCGCTTCTCGATCACGGCGCATACGGACCGCATCGGCACGTATGAATACAACGACCGGTTGTCGGAGCGCCGCCTCAACACGGTTCTCAGACAGCTTGAGAAGGAGGGCGTCGACATGTCGCTCTTCGTGATCCGCCGTGCGGAAGGCGAATATCACCCGGTGACGGGCGACGCCTGCAAGGGACTCTGGAACCAGGAGGCGATCGACTGCCTGCAGCCCGACCGCCGCGTCGAAATCCGCATGGTGCGGCCCGAGTAGGGCTTCCGATCAAGTCCGGGAAGATCGGCTGCAGAGCGTTTGGCTGCAGTCCGGTTTTCCGGACTCTTCATGGAGAATCCGCATTCTTTTCGGCCGTTCATCCGGCCTTTGGGCTTCAGGAAAGCGCAAAGATGCGGTTGAGTTCCTTCGCCGGCAGGTCTCCGATCCAGGATTCGCCCGCCGCAACCGTTAGGTCCGCGAGGTCGCGCTTGGAGGCGAGCATGTCGTTGATCTTCTCTTCAAAGGACCCGGCCGTGATGAGCCGGTAGACCAGAACATCCCTGCGCTGCCCGATGCGGAAGGCGCGGTCGGTTGCCTGCGCTTCGACGGCCGGATTCCACCAGAGGTCGTAATGGATGACGGCAGAAGCCGCTGTCAGATTGAGGCCCGTGCCGCCCGCCTTCAGCGAAAGAATGAAGATTCTCGCCGTGCGGTCCGTCTGGAAGCGGTCCACCATCTTCATGCGTTCAGTTCTCGAGACGCCCCCGTGGAGGAAGTCGGGACGCTCGCCCGTTGCGGCTTCGATCCACTCCTGAAGGCGCTCGCCCATCTCGCGGTACTGCGTGAAGATGAGCACCTTGCGATCGGATTCGAGACACTGACCGAGGATTTCGAGCATCGCGTCGGCTTTGCCGGAGTCCGGTCGAAGCGCTTCCGTCTTTGAATACTGCGACGGGGAATTGCAGATTTGCTTCAGGCTCGTGATGAGCTTGAGGACAAGACCGCGGCGCGCCATGCGGCCCGAGGGCGAGGAGGCGTCGGGCGCTTCCTCGGCCTCGCGGATTTTCTCCATGAGCTTCTGGAGCGTTGCCGCATAAAGCGCCGCCTGTTCGGTGCGCATGAGCGCATAGTGGTCCGCTGTATTCTTTTCCGGAAGATCCGCAATGATCGACTTGTCGGTCTTGAGGCGCCGCAGCATGAAGGGCGCGGTAAGGCGCCGGAAGGCTTCCGCCGCCTGCTGATCGCGGTCGCCCTCAATGGGTTCGGCAAAGGTTTTGGCAAATTCCTTCTGCGTGCCGAGGAGCTTCGGCTGCACGGCCGAGAGAATCGACCAGTATTCCATCAGGCGGTTTTCAACGGGCGTGCCCGTCATGGCGATCACCTGATCAGCCCTGATGCCGCGCACGGCGGCGGTCTGAGCTGTGGAAATATTCTTGATCGCCTGCGCCTCATCGAGGACGAGAAGCTTCCAGCGGACGGAGGAGAGCACCTCATAGTCGCGCCGCAATGTTCCGTAGCTCGTGAGAAGCACGTCGGGCGCTTCTTCCGGAGCGGGGAGCTTTCTGTCGGCGCCGTAGTAGGTGCCGACGGAGAGGGCCGGCGCGAACTTCGCGATTTCGCGCGTCCAGTTCGTGATGAGCGTGGTCGGAAGGACGGCGAGCACCTTGCGGGCTTTGAGGTCTCCCCGGTTCCTGAGTTCCAGAATGGCGGAAATGACCTGCAGGGTTTTGCCGAGACCCATGTCGTCGGCAATGAGGGAGCCGAGCCCGAGGGAGAGGTTCTTCATGAGCCACGAGTAGCCGCGCTCCTGGTAAGGGCGAAGCGCTGCATTGAGGCCCTTCGGAGGCGGAACCTCCTCGACATCGGTGATGTGCTTGAGCGCCTCCCGTACTTCCGGGGACACCTCCACGGGTGCGCCCTCATATTCGCCCGTGAGCACCGCGCGCATCTTTTCGAGCGCGGAGAGTTCAGGCGGGTTTTCAAGCGTGCGGCGGATGAGGTCGATTTCCGCCGGGTCTAGGTAGACGAAGTCGTCGTCGATCTGAATGACTTCTCCCCGGTGGGCTTCGGCGAGCTTCAGGAACTCCTCGGCCGTCATCTCCCGATTGCCGATGGCGGCCTTCCAGTTGAATTCGCCGATCGCGTTCTTCGCGAGCAGACTCTTCGAGAAGCCTTCGCCCGCACCCGCAGAAGCGGTGAGGCGCGGCCGGAGGAGCTTTCTCATCGAGGCCGGGAGCATCAGCGTGACGCCGAGCATCGTGAGGTAGGGGGCCGTCTCAAAGAGAAAGTCCCTGAGATCCTCCATCTCGAGCGTGGCGGGCCTGCCCTTCGACGACCGGATTTTTTCGAGCACGGGCGCGCCCGCGCTGAGCGTTTTGAGAACAGTGAGCGCCGCATAGCGGTGAGCGGCGTAGCGCGGCTCCTTAATGAGGCGCGAAAGCATGAGGGGCCGCTCGGTGGGTACGGGGCTCTCGGCGAGGGCTTTTTCGGTCGGCGCGTCCGCAGCTTCGGGCGCTCCCTCATCTTCGGGCGAATTGAGCTCCTTTTCCGCCGCGGCGCGAATGTCGGCATTGCGGCCGATGATGCCGAAATTGAGCTTGATTTTGCTGTCCTTCGCAGTGCGGACGGTAAGCACCGGGAGCCACGGATAGACGTCTCCGAGCGCAAAGGGCGCGAGCGCCCGGGCAAGGACGATGCCGGCATCGGGCGCCGTGCGGCCGTCGAGCGGCGTGAGGTCGAGCCCGGAAGCCGCAAAGTCGAGAATGTCCTCGCGGTCGGCGAGCTTTGGATAGTTTCCGATGGTGTTCCTGAGGAATCCGGCAATGGCGGCGGAAAGGAGAAGAATCGCGGCGGCATAGGGCGACTTTTCAGCTTCCGGGAAGAGCTTCAATGCCTTCGCGGAAATCATGCGCTTTGCCCAGGGGGCGATGCCGAGCGCGAGTTCCGTGACAGCGCGCCGTACGGCTGCGTCGCGAAGCGCCGGGAGCCACCAGACGCGGGGCGCGGGCGACTTGATTTTCGGGGATTCGGTAACAGCCGGCACGATGGCGCCGAGCCTGAGGAGCTCTGCGGCAAGGCGCGAAATCTCCCGCCAGCATTCAAATTCCGCCGGAAGGGCTTCGGCCTCGCGGGCGCTCGTCATGCGGATCGCCGGGAAGAAACCTTCGAGCGGAAGCGAAACGGCCTTCGGCTTTTTCCCGTCATCGGACGGACGCGCAATCTCGAGCGTCCGTTCCATGCCGTCCTGCCCGAACCCGAGTAGAACCTGTGCGCCCGGGGTGCTGAGCTCCGGATATTTTTCGCCGAGCTCCTCCGTTATCCGGCCGCAGAGGGTCGAAAACGCGCGGGGAGCGGTGAGAAGCCCCCCTTCGGAAGCCGCAAGTTCGTTCTGGGCTGCGCGCTTTTCAATGACGGAGAGCGTCTTTCTTGCGCTTTTCCAGAGCGCATCCAGGTAGTCGCTGCAGTCCTTGCTCGAAGAGATGGGAGTCGTCTTCGGGTAGAGCCCGAGCATCACATCGGCGAGATCGGGGAGCCCGGAGAGGGAGAGCGAGCGCAGACGAGCGAGCGCTTCGGATTCTATCCGCGCGCGGTCGTCGTCAGTGACTTCGTCCGACCCGGAGTCGACCGCGGGGAAGCTCTCCGAGGCGCGGCGGAGGAGCGCTTCAGGCGAAAGCGGCTTCACCGTCACGGCGCCCCCGAGATTGATCCCGCGGGCCTTGAGCTCCTCCTTGAGGTGAATGCCCCGGAATTCAAAGATGAAGAAGGGATCAAGGTCGATTCTGTCGGCAATGATGTAGAAGACCGCCGCGATGTGCTTGCAGACCCGCGCCGAATCCGGGCAGGAGCAGGAGAGGTGCATCGCGCGCCAGCTTCCCGGGAAAAGCTCAATCCCGAGCTTTTCGCAAAGGGGCGCAATTTCCTTCGGAAGTTCTCCGTCAAGGAGTCCCGCGACGATGTCGGGGTCTGCGGCAATGGCGTCCGCAAGGCGCTTCACGCTCTTCGCGGGGACGGGCTTCATCCCGACCTCCACCTCATAGGGGTAGTAGGCGGAGCCGTCGACGAGCGCCTCGATGCGAAGGTTCGGGACATTGAACTTCGTTTCAATCACGCGCCCTGTATTGGCATACGTTTTCCCGCGGGGAAGACGATTGGCGTTGTCGACGCGCTCGAGGGCGCGCAGCCATTCTGCGCCCCACCAGGTGGTGCCGTATTGTCTTCTGGGAGCCATTTTGCGGGAATCCTTTGCGTTGAAGCGGGGAAGTTGGTAAAAGCGCTTGATGCGCAGAAATGCGAAAGGCCGTTCGCGCCGGTTTCTCGAATGGAGAAGCCGACGGCGGACGGCCTTCGTCAATGACCCGCTTCACCCGGATGCATGACGCTCCGGGGAGGCGCGGGTCGCCGGGAGACCTGGTCAGATGCCGTTCAGTCGCTTCGCCATGCGGCAGAAGACCTCAAAGCCGATCGGCATGCTCGTCTCATCCTGAATTTCGAAGTCGGCGCGGTGATGACCGTGATGGTTGCAGCCGAACATGAAGTAGGCCGCCTTGCCGCCGTGGTCGACGACGCGCTTGATGAGAACCGTGCAGTCTTCGGAGCCGGCGGGCTTGTCCTCGCGGAAGGTGCGCTTGACGCCTTCGATCTTCTTCGCTTCCTCCTCGACCATGTCGATGAGGTCCGGGCAGACGGTAAGCGTCGTCGCTTCGCCAGCCTTCACGATTTCGCCTTCAACTTCGTAAGCGCGCTTGACGCCTTCGACGATGTTGCGGACGTTCTGAACCATGTATTCGTTCACTTCGCCCGTGGCGCCGCGGACTTCGAGCTGCATGTCGGCGTGGACCGGCGTGACGTTGCGGCCTTCGCCGGCGTTGAGCTTGCCGACGGCAATGCGCGTGACGCCTTCGCCGCTTCTCGGAATGCCCTGCATCATCATTGCAGCGGCGCAGGCGGCCATGAGGGCGCTTCTGCCCTTTTCAGGGTCGGAGCCCGCGTGCGAGGGACGCCCGTGGAAGTGAACGTCGATCTTCGTCGAGGCAAGGAAGCCGCCCGTCATGAGGCCGACTTCGCCCAACTTCGCAAAAGTGCCGACGTGGCCGCCGATCAGGTAGTCGCAGTCGTCGACGATGCCGGAGGCAGCCATGGCGTTGCCGCCGCGGACGCCTTCCTCAGCGGGCTGGAAGAGGACCTTGAACTTGCCCTTCAGTTCGTCCTTGTGGTCGACGAGCCAGCGGCAGACCTCGAGCGCGATCGAGGAGTGCGAGTCGTGACCGCAGGCATGCATGAAGCCCGGGTGCTTCGAGGCAAAGCCGCAGGCGGTGGGAACGTGGTCCTTCGAATTGGATTCAGAAACAACAACGCAGTCCATGTCGGCGCGGAACGCGGTGACGGGACCCGGACGGCCCGTGTCGATGACGGCGACGACGCCCGTGTAGCCTTCCGTTTCATCAATGAAGGACTGCGGCACGCCGTGGGACTTGGCGCGTTCAATCGCTTCGGCGACGAGCTTCGGGTCGCGGCCCATGACGGCATTGGGATTGATGACCTTGAGACCGAGGAGAGGCTTGAGGCCGAGCGAGCGCAGACGCTCCGTAATAAGCCAGCTCGTTTCGAATTCCGTCCAGCCTTCTTCAGGCATCTGATGGATCTTGCGGCGGGTCGCAACCATTTCTTCGATGTACTGCTCTTTCGTGAATGCAGTCATGGGGTGAACTCCTTGAGCTTTTTTGAAGCGAAATGCTTATAGAAACAGGGCGTCCGGGAATTTTCGAACTGCCGGATCGCCGGGCCTCAGATGAAGGTCGGGCAGGATTTTAAACTTTTTCGGGCTCAGTCCTTCGAGAACTCTTTCTTGAAGGCGGCTCCGAAAGCGCTCAGTCCTTCCTTTGCCGCATCGTACGTCCTGACGGCGCCGTCCTTTGCGGCTTCATAGCCTTCCTTTACGGTGCGCTTCGCGTCGTCATAACCGTCGCCGCTTTCTTCCTTCGCGGTTGCCCAGCCGCGCTGAACCGCTTCCTTGGTCGTGAGGTAGCCCTTCTGGATGCAGTCCGCCGAAAGCGCGCGGGCTTTGTTGAGGCCCTCTTCGTCGGCCACCTGCTTGATGTGGGAGAGGGAGCAGGATTCCGCGGTGACGGCAGCTCCGGCAGAAAAAGAGTAGGCGCCGGCGGCGCAGACGGATAGAAGAAGGAGAAGCTGCTTCATATTGGGTGATCCTTATGGCAGAACTCCGCGCTGCGCCTCAAGGGTGCCTCTGCGGAGGATCTGATCTCAAGCGTAATGGAGAAATTTTAAAAGGCATGAGGCGCGGCGTCGGAATAAAGACGTTTCTGAAAGCATCCGGGCCGTTGTAGACAGATCTCGTTGCATTTCGGGAATCATTCGTACGGAGAGCGCGGCAGTGAAGTCGGAATCAATCGATTTTGCATGGTAAATTGTCTCCATCTATTCAGAAGCGCATCCAACAGGCGTACCGAACCCAACAAAGGAAACACCCATGAAGAACGCTTTCAAAGTGCTCGTTCTCTGCGCGGCAGCTGCCGCGGCCGGTCTCGCCCACGCTGACGCTGATCAGACGAAGCTCTACGATCCGATGTCGGCCAAGGAAAAGGTCGTCGTCAATGTCGACCTCCTCGGCAAGGACGGCAACACGGCTGTCGGCCAGGTGGTTGCGGTCAATACTCCCTACGGCGTTGCTTTCTACCCGAACCTCAAGGGGCATTTGCTAGTCGAATAAAATGTTATCAAACCTCCCATAACGCGCAGAATAGGAGGAATAAAAATGACGCTTTGTTCGATTGGAGTCATTGCCCGACATTACGGCGTATCGCCGAGCACTATCAGACGCTGGGTAGAGAAAGGCGTTATTCAGACAGAAGGCCGCACCTTCGGCGGTCATCGAAGATTCAGGAAGCCTGCAGTTCAATCCGCGGAAACGGCTGAACGAAAAATTGTCGGCTACGCCTGAGTTTCCTCGCACGATCAGAAGTCGGATCTGCTGCGGCAGGCTGATCGCCTGCGTGAGGCCGGCTGCGACGAAGTGATTTCCGACATTGGTTCAGGACTCAACTGCCGAAAGCCCGGGCTGCGCAGACTCCTGCGGATGCTTCTCGACAACCGCATTGAGAAGCTGCTGGTGCTCCATGAAGATCGTCTTCTGCGTTTCGGCGTACCCCTTGTTCGCTTTCTCTGCGGTCGGGTGAATACGGAATTTCTCGTCGTTGAAGCCGTGACGCCGGTTTCCTTTGAAGCAGAGCTTGCCCGGGATGTGGTGACGCTCATGACGGTTTTCTGCGCTCGTCTTTACGGGCGGCGGGGAAGACGCAAAGGTACGCCGCATAATTTGCAAGCGATGGGTTAAAAATTTATTTCTCTGTATATCAATAGATTACGATAAATTTGCGGGTTGTGTGTTTGCTTGCGACACCGCCGGACGTATGCGGTCTTCATAATGCGGAAACCTTTTTTGAACAGCATACAAGTTTCCCCATGCACCTCGATCCACTCCGTCCATCCGAGCCCGATCCTCACATCATCGACAGCGACCGCATTGAAGCGCTTGAGGTCGACAACAGTGAAAACTCCGTGCGCACCATCATTCGTCTTATCGATGTTGAGGCGCTCGGCAGCTTTGAGCGCGAGGAGCTCGACAAGCTCCGCCGCGCGTTCGGCAGGGAACGCGCCCGTTTCTTTCAGATCCTTCGAATGCGGGAGCATCGCAGGAATTGTTACGGCACGGGCTACCGCAGGATTCGCGACGCCATCGTGAAGGAAGACCGCATGGCCAGGAACATGGGCGTTGACGTGCAGGCGAAGCATTCCGGACTGCAGGCGAGGCACTGGAAGATGGCGCTGCAGTCGGCGGCGATCGTCGTCTCGAACTACTGGCGTCTGGCGCAGGCGAACGCCCGATCCATGATTTTTGCGAAGGAGTGGACGAAGGACCTCAATGATGTGGAGCACTTCTACATCCAGATGATGCTTTCGAAGCTGCGTCCGGAATTCTTCGAGCTTCTCGACGGCAAAAATCCGCACTTTGAAAGATTCCGGATGGAGGAAATCCGCGATCTCCCGAAGCTCTGTCTGAGGATCCGCCGGACGGTGCGGAGAGCTTTAGGGAGCTTCCCGAGTCCGGGCCGGTCCGTCAACGTCTGGTTCGACCAGTCCTGCTACAAGGTGCAGAACGAAAACGGCGTCGAGTGCGTCTACCTGACGAGCATGACGAAGGGAAAGCGCATCCGCGTTGAACTCAAGGGCATCGGCAAGGTGGGAAGCGTCATTCACCTTCTTTTCAGGGATGACGGAAAGCTTGAGCTTCATGTCATGGAGCCTCTGAAAAAGAAGCCGCTTCTAAATGTGCCGGTCATTCCCGAGGAAAAGTACTACTCCCGGGCCTTCGACATGGGTCTTACCGAAGTCTTCACGGACGATGAAGGAAATCACTACGGGAAAAACCTCGGGGAGCTGCTCTCGCAGTTTGCTGAGACGCTCAACCGAAAGCTCACGGCAAGGAATCGCCTGCAGTCGCTCGCGCGAAACACGACAAGCAAGCGCAAGCGCCGCAACATTCTGTGCTTCAATCTGGGAAGCGATCGTTTTGACGCGCTCAAAGCCCGGATGAAGGCCCAGATCCGATGCTGCATCAATCACGCCCTGAACGAAATGTTCAAGAAGGCACCGGCTGATGCATACATCGTTGAGGAGCTGAGCGCGAATTTCCTTCAGGATCTAAAACTTCCTAAACGCGTCAAGCGCCTGCTGTCAGGATGGGTCCGGGGCATCATCGGCGAGCGGCTGGCCTTCAAGGCGGCCGAACGCCAGGTGAAGCTTGTGAAAGTCGCGGCCGGGTACTCGAGCCAAACATGTTGTCAATGTCTGTTTACCTGTCGCGAGAACCGGAAGGGCGACAAATTCAAGTGCATGCAATGCGGCACTGTCTACCAATCGGATCATGTGGGAGCGCTTAATCTGCTTTTCCGCGTGGGAAGAGGAACCTGGCCGAGGAAGATGACGAAGGAAAAAGCCTGGGAGCTTTCCCGACGGGAGTATGAGGAGTGCTGCCGTCTGAGAGGCGTGGAGCCGCTTGACGATCCTCATAAAGCTCAAAAGAAGGTGAAGAAGACCGCCGTTGCGAAGTGAGGTGCGTTGCTCCAAGTTTTTAAGAAGAACCGCAAATCAAAATGAATGAAGAAACAATACTGAAGACCGTGAAACCACCGGATATCCAGTAAGAAACCGTCAATCCCGGCGGTCATGCGATCCGAAGCAGGCATGAAGAACTGAGAGTGCGTGGGGATTAGAGCAGCGCACGTAATGATCGCTTCTTCAGCAAGCCAGGAAGCACGCCGGGAAATAAATGCGCTTTTAGAGCGGCAGCCCGGGCCATTTCAGACATTGTTCCCTAAGCGGGGCAGAGGAAGAATTTGAGCAAGAGCTGCTGACCGTTGCGGCGCTGACAGCCATGGTCCATTCGCTCATTCCTAGGATCAGAGAGCTGAACAAAGGAACCACCCCGGTAAAATTGGTGGATTCCAGCTAACGGCGGGCCGTTGACTTATGACCAGACAGAGGTTCGCAGTGGAATAGGCGAAAGGTCTCCAACTATCATAAAATACCTATAAAGCAATTCTTGACCGATTCATGAGAAATACCGCAAAATTTAAGGCATATCTTGTGGCCTTTCGACGTTTAGTGTGGGCATGTAGCCCCACCGCTACGGGAGCGTGATAGCCTTCTATGGCTTGGGAACGGCGGTTATTAGTTCCCTAAAACATGAGCATCGTTGCACCCCTGACGATTGAATTTATGCTGTCGACAAGGCTGTCAAGGCCGGAGCCATATATCGCAGGCCCGCAGGGCCGAGAATATGCTGGCGGAGCGCCTTGACAGACGCAGGCGACAGCTATCAGCCTTGAGGTTCGGAGTAAGGCACTAGTGCCTTACTCCCGAGCCTCACGGCGGCGAGTGCGGGGGTTAAGGGGGCAAAGCCCCCTTAGACGGCGCAGGAACTTTGAACGGCAAAATGGCTACCTTCGACACTCTTAGTCTCTTTACGGCTGCTCTGATGCTCCCGGAGCCCTGGTACATTGAAAAGGTTGAATTCCCTGAGGAATCAAACAAGGCACGGGCTCTGCATCTCTACATCAAGTTCCGAAAGGGGGCTCGTTTCCCGGATCCTGCGGCAGTAGGCAGCACCCTTACCCACCCGGTCTATGACACGCAGTCTCGTATCTGGCGGCACATGAATTTCTTCCAATATCAGTGCTATCTGCATTGCGAGGTGCCTCGTATCACAGGTGGCGACGGCAAGGTACGACAAGTTTCCGTGCCCTGGGCTCGTCCCGGGAGCGGCTTTACGCTGCTCTTTGAGGCTTTGATGTTGATGATGTCTCAAGCCGCACCAGTGGCAAGCTGCGCGAAGCAATGCGAAGTCACCGACAATCGCCTGTGGCGGATCATTCAGCACTACGTAGAGGCTGCCAGAGCTGAAGTCGACCTGAGCGGCGTAACCGCGATTGGCATTGACGAGACCAGCAAGAAAGGAACGGATTACGGCCGACCTTGAAACGGGCAGCGTCATCAACGTCCAGGACGGCAAAGACTCTTCAACCGTGGATAAGTTCGCCCTGGACTTCGCCGCTCACGGCGGCCTCTCTGAGGCCGTTACGGCAGTTACGAGCGACATGTCGCTTGCCTTCGACAGAGGCATCAAGATATCCCTGCCGAATGCGGAAGTAATCATCGACAAGTTCCACGTAGTCAAGAACTGCAATGATGCCTTGGATCAAGTGCGCCGCAGGGAATCCAAGACCGAAGGCGTGCTTAAGAAATCACGGTACCTTTGGCTGAAGAATTTCCAGAATCTCAACAAGGTACAACAAATCAAGCAGATGGCTCTCTCGCAGTTGAATTTGCAGACCGGCAGAGCCTACCGAATGCGCCTCAGCCTGCAGAACATCTATCAGAATTGCGAGACCAGAGAGGATGCCGACTTCAAACTCAAGGAGTTCTGCAGCTGGCTGATGCACGCCCGCATTCCAGAGATGAAGCGGGTGGCAAAG
>NZ_WEHX01000067.1 GCF_009183815.1 Sutterella seckii
AGGAGTGGCCTTGCGGCCGTCGAGGGTTGTGGTGGTTTTATCTTCATAACTCATTTATCAATTATAACATAACCGTAGCCGCTTGTCAACTATTTTGTGTCTATGTTAATAATGCGCAGACTCCTCGTTAAAAATCGCAAATCTTCCGGTGCCGTCGTCCCCGGGATCGGTAGACTTCGCGGGGGACTGCGAGCGGCCGCTTAAGGACGTGCTCGGATCCCCAATACCCCCGAAGAGGGTTGAGGCATTTGCGGGCGGAGGAAATCTCAGCCGCAGGAAAAACGCTCAGGATAAAAGGCAGAAAGATGACGCAGTACGTTGATATTTTCGAGCTTTGCAAAAGAGAAGAAGAGCTTGAAGGCGAGGTGCCGGTGAAGGATCTCCCGCAGCTCTGCACGTTTCTCGCGACCGATCGCGGCGTGATCAAGTTCGCTGCGTCTGGCGAGGGTGAAATCCGGGGACTTCCCGCCGCCACGCTTTCCATGGAAGGTGACGTGGACATGTTCTGCGCACGCTGCAATAAGCCCGTCACGGTGCATATTGAATCGGAAGCGGTTTTCCGTTTTGTGAAGACCGAAGCCGAAGCCAACGCCCTTCCGATCGAAGACGACGAGGAAGGCGAAGACGTTGCGGTCGGCTCGAGGCACTTCGACCTTGAGGACTGGGTGGAGGAAGAAGCCATTCTTTCGCTCCCGCGCATGGCCGTGCATGAGGACGGCTGCGAAGAGAAGCCCGTCTGGGAAGATGAGTCGGAAGCGGAGGAAGAGAAGCGCCCGAATCCGTTTGCAGTGCTCGCAGGACTTAAAACTCACGAATAAGACCAATGCGGGAAGCTTCGCTGAGGCTGCCGGGTACCACGGAACTCCTGAGGCTAAAGGTTCGGGACTTGCGCTCTCAGCGGTAATCCCGCACTTCATTCGAGCGAAAGGGAAACGCCTTCAGACGTTTCTTTTTCGCTTCCTATGCCTTTCTGCCAGAGTGATCGATTCCCTGACTGGGGATCAGTCAGGCTTACGCATAAAAGACACGGGATCGTATTTTTGCTGCGAGCGGCGGCTTCTGCAGAAGCTGCATTCCTGAAGGCACTCGCGGTATCTCACGGTATCGCCGTCCCAATCTAGGCATTCCCTCAAGCCTTGTGGTGAGAAAGGAGCGGCAGAACGCCGGGCATCTCTAAGACCTCCAGGGAACAAGCATCCCGATACCTTCACCAGCGAAGCCTGTGCTGTTGATGAAGCGACTACGAGCCGATTCGATCCGGAGAGCTTCATTGCGGATGGACTGTCTCTGAAATTTTGCAAAGACACCGGGGCGAAATGTTCCGGTCTCAATAGTCAAGCTGCCTTTTTTCGCGCGATCGAAAAGATAGGCAAAGACGAGTCCAAGTAGGGCGAGAGTGCCCGCGAGAAGGCAGATCGCTTGGTAGCTCATGCCGGCCTCCTTGAAAACGTTCATCGCCATGGGGCCGGCGAGGCAACGGAGAAGCCCGAAAACATGATCCCGTAGCTGACCGAATTGTTTTTTGCTCCGAACTCCTCTGCAGTAAATCCAGGGTAGATCCCCATGACGGCCCTGAAGGAGAGGCCGATAGCAAGAATGCCCGCAGAGAAGAGGAGATGGGCGTTCTGGTCTGAGAGCGAGAGCAGAACGGTCGCCAGAATCGTGAGAATGAGCGCGCCCGAGAGCGACGCGAGCCGTCCGAATATATCGGAAAGCGCGCCGACGAGGAGCATTCCGAAAACATTTGCCAGCGCCAGCATGGAAACCATCGCAGAGGCGGCTCCCACATCAAGCTCGGCCACGTCCTTTGCGAGACTCCAGCAGTGCGAGATGGTCATCATCCCGGGGATGGCGCCGCAGAGCATGAGCGCCGCCATGGGAGGAAAGCGCTTTGAACGAAGCATTCCTCTCCAGCCGCACTCTTCCGCTGCCGTTCGTTTGCTGGGTGCGGCAGCAGTGAATTGCTTTGCAAAACCATCGGGGCACTTTTCGAGAAGAAGGCCGCCCGCTGCAATCACGACCATAAAGACGCCGCCCAGCGTGAGGAGCGCGGCTTCAATGCCTTCCGTTTCAATAAGCGCATGCGCGACGGGAGGAAGAGTCACGGAGCTGAGGCCGTACGCCGCCGTTGCAATTACGCCCGCAAGTCCCCTGTGGTCGGGAAACAATTTGAGTGTTGTGTTGACGCTCGACCCGTAGACGAATCCGAGTCCCGGGCCGAACCCCAGTCCGTAGCCGAGGATGAGCTCAAGCGGCGTCGCGGCCCTTGCAGCCAGACAGAAGCCGATTCCCATCACAAGGCCGCCCGCGGGAATGAAGGCGCGCGGTCCGAAGCGGTCGTTGATCCAGCCGCCCAAGATCATTGGAATGGGGGCAATGCCGTTGGCGAGACTGAAGGCTGCGGCGAGGCTTCCCGCAGTGACGGCAGTGCCGGTGATGGGGGAGAGTCGTTCAGCAAGAGGCGGCGCAAAGACCGACCAGGCGTAAATCGATCCTGCACAAAGGTTGATGAGGCACGCAGCGGCAAGGAGGAGTCAGCGTTTTTTGAGGAGGTTCATGTTTTTATTCCTGCGCGTAGTGTTTGGGCGGAAATCGGGGGAAGCGTTCGATTGCATCCGGGAGCCGGACCGGAAATAGCGTTGCGGTCGATCTTCGGTACGCCTCCGGGAATGGCATGCGCTTTTTACCGCATCTTCTCCTTCGGCAGTTGTAAGGACAATCCCGCCTTTGCCGACAACGACGCCGATGCTCGTTCGCTACCGAACCTCGCGGCTTCCGGACGGCCGGATCTGCGAATCCCGCATTGAGCGGGCGGACGTGAGGTTCGTGCGCATAGCGATCTGAATGTCTTAGAGCGATATTCCGGATAAGGCGAAAGTTTGTTTTCGCAGTATTCTGAGTATTGATTTAAAAAAAACCTTAAAAAGCAAAGATAATGTGCTTCTATATTCTTGACATTGACTTGAGAAGGAAGAGAATTTTCTTCTCTTTTGCATAAAACATCCTTCGCTTAGGCAGATCTACTTAAGAAAATGGAGGTTCTGGGATGTTTTCACTATTGCCGGGAGGGGACGCAGGGTGCATTATTCACCGCACGACAAAGGAAATGAACATTCGCTTTCCATAGAACTCAAATAGATCAACTTTTTGTTTTGGAGATTTCGCAGATGCATTCAGAAGCTTCCCAAAGCACGGTTTCACGCCGGATGCATCTTGTTCTCCATGCCGGTCTCCTGCGGCTTCGACTTAGGGTGGAGGACGGCATCTGAAGCGCTTCCGGTTCTGCCGGAAAAGCAAAGAGCCTTCCTCCCAAGCCCCCGCAAAAATGCAGAGGTGCCGGATCCTCAATGAAGTCCTGAAGACTTTCGGGAAATCGACCGGGCGAAGCGAAGAACAACACCCCAATCGCCTGAAGCTCCCGGGAAGCGCGTCATCCTCTGCGGTTTTAAAGAACCCATACCTTCTTTTTGGATGACCATCATGTTTGCTCCCTCCTTCTCTTCTTCCTTCTTCTCCTCGATCTCCCGCCGCGACTTCATCGCCGCCGCCACGCTCTCCGCAGCCGGCATTTCCTCATCCACCTTCTCGCGCGGCGTCTGGGCAAAGGAACCCGAAAAGAAGTCCGTGACCATTGCCGTCGGCGGCAAGAACCTCTACTACTACCTCCCGATGGCGCTCGCCGACTGGATGGGCTTCTATAAGGAGGAGGGGCTCGACGTCAAGGTGGTCGACTTCCAGGGCGGCTCGAAGTCGCTCCAGGCCGTTGTTGGCGGCTCGGCCGACGTGGTTTCGGGCGCCTTCGAGCACACCCTCATGATGCAGACGAAGCGCCAGCGCATGACGGCCTTCGTGCTTCAGGACCGCGCTCCACAGTGCGTCTTCGTCATGAACCGCACGACGATGAAGGACGAAAAGGATCCTGCGAAGCTGAAGGGCCGCCGCATCGGTGTCTCGGCCCCGGGTTCCTCCACGCACGTGATTGCGAACTTCGTCATGCAGCGCGCGGGCGTGAAGCCCAATGAATTCTCCGTGATCGGCGTGGGCACGGGCGCAGGCGCCATTGCCGCCATGCGTGCCGGTCAGATCGATGCCTTGGTCGGCCTTGACCCCGTCATCACGCAGCTCACCGATGAAAAGGCGATCACGAACGTCACCGACACGCGCCGCGTGGATGAATCGGATGCGCTTTACGGCGGCGCGATGGTTGGCGGCTGCCTCTACGCCCCGGAAGCCTTCGTGAAGGCCAATCCGGAAACGGTTCAGCGCCTCACGAACGCGGTTATCCGCTCGCTCAAGGTGATCGAGAAGGTTTCGCCTGAAACGCTCCTGAAGTCTGTGCCGCGTCAGGCATTCATGGGGAACCCTGATCTCTACGCCCACTGCTTCGTAAACAACCGTCCCTCGATGTCGACCGACGGCCGCTTCCCCGCGGGCTGCGTTGAGGCGGCGGCGAAGGCTCTCTCCTCCGTGACGCCGGCGCTCGCGTCCTTCAAGTTCGACGCGGCCGCCTGCTTCGCCAATCAGTTTGCCGAAGCTTCGCCCATCAACGCCAGAAAGGCGTAAGGGATCCCGCAGGCACGCCAATTCCATCCATTCCGACTTTTAAAACCGCATTCAACTCAGGCATCCGTGATGTCCGCATCTACCACTTCGCAATCGGGCGATATGCCCGCCCTCGAATTCAAGAACGTTTCCTGCCGCTTCCCTGTTCCCGGAGGCATCTACACCGCGACGGAAAACGTCTCCTTCTCCATCGGCGACGGTGAATTCGTGAGCGTCGTGGGACCGACCGGGTGCGGAAAGTCGACGATCCTCAATGCCGCGGCCGGGCTTCTGAAGCCCGCCGACGGCGAGGTGCTGGTCTACGGGAAGCCACTTCAGGGACTCAACCGCCGCGCGGGATATATGTTTCAGGCCGAGAGCCTCATGCCCTGGGCGACGGCGCTCGAAAACGTCACGATGAGCCTCACCTTCCGGGGCGAGGACCCGAAGCACGCCCGCGAGCTTGGCATGAGCTGGCTCGCCCGCGTGGGACTCGAAAAGTTCCCCGACCGCTATCCCCACGAGCTTTCGGGCGGCATGAGAAAGCGCGTCGCGATGGCGCAGACCCTGATTGCGGATCCGGACATTCTCCTCATGGACGAATCCTTCTCGGCGCTCGACATTCAGACGCGCCAGCTCATGGAAGACGAGCTTCTCGCCATCTGGCAGGAAAAGAAGAAGGCCGTGCTCTTCATCACGCACGACCTCGACGAAGCGATCGCTATGTCCGACCGCGTGGTGGTCTTTTCGGCCGGTCCCGCTTCGCACCCGATCGGCGACTTCCCGATTACGCTCGAAAGACCTCGGAATGTGGCGGAAATCCGCATGACGCCCGCCTTCAACGAAAGCCATGCAGCCATCTGGAATGTGCTTCGCGATGAAGTGCTGAAGTCCTATCAGCAGCACCGCGCAGCGATCTGATTCAGGGGTTTAGGGAAACAAGTTTCTAGAGGCAGGCAAAAGAAAATGAATCATCACGCGAACGCCTTCAAAATTCGCATCTGGCAGTGGGGGCTCCTCGCCGCCATCTTCGTCTTCTGGTGGGCAATGACGAAGCCGGGACTGATCCCGCCTTTCTTCTTCTCAAACGACAGCCAGGCGGCCTTCTTCTTCGGCGAGCCCTATGAGATCTTCATGCGGATCAAGGACTGGTTTGTCGGTGGCGAAATCTACCGTCATCTCGCGGTGACGCTCTACGAAACCGTGATGGCATTCGCAATCGGCACCGTGGCGGGTCTCGCCACCGGCCTCTGGCTCGCGCTCTCGCCCATGGCGGCCGCTGTGGCGGATCCCTTCATCAAGGGCTTGAATTCCATGCCCCGCGTGATTCTTGCTCCGATCTTTGCAGTTTGGTTCGGTCTCGGGCCCGCGTCGAAGATTGCCTTGGGCTTCACGCTCGTCTTCTTCATCGTCTTCTTCAACGTCTACCAGGGCGTTCGCGAGGTGAACCCGACGGTTCTCAATTCCGCAAGGATGCTGGGCGCGAACGCGAAGCAGCTCTTGAAGCACGTTTATCTCCCGTCAGCCATGAGCTGGGTCTTCTCGAGCCTTCATACGTCGGTCGGCATGGCGTTCGTCGCCGCTGTGATCGGCGAATACCTGGGGTCGGCCGAAGGCGTGGGCTACCTGATTCTGCAGGCAGAAACCACCTTCGACATGAATACGGTGATGGCAGGCATTCTGGTGCTGACCGCCTGCGCGCTCATCCTCGATCGCATCGTCACGGTCTGCGAAAAGCGCCTGATGCGCTGGCAGCCTGAGCTCGGCCGCTGATAACGCGCTCCATTGAAGGCACTAAAAGCAAGGCTCTGAGCTTCTCCCGGGAGGAGAAGAATTCAGAGCCTTTTTCGTTTTGTCCTTTCGCGTTTGCCGGAAGACTTTGCCTTATCCGCGCCGCGGTCCGATCGCCCGGACGGCGTGGCCGCCGCGCGACCCTCTCCCGTGCGTAGCCTTCACCACATTCGCCGTGGTCTGAGCGGGCTTCTGGGGCAATGCCTTCTGAGGAGACTTCTTTGCAGCGGAAGAAGAGGCTGAAGAGGCGGCCTTGGATGAGACCCCGGATGAAGGCGCATTTCCGCCCGGGCTGCTCTCGTCGCTGCTGCCGCTCCCAGGTCCCTGAGGCGAAAGTCTGGCGAGCGTTTCATAGACGATCGCGAGGCGCTTTTCCGGATCTTCGCTCGAACCCTTGAGCTTAAGCTTCTCGGGCCCCAGCATCTGCGCATCCGTTCTCGACTGCAGGAACTTGATGAGCGCGAGCGGATCGAGATTGGGCTTCTGCGTGAAGATGATGATGATTCCTGCGGCCGCAGCGTCGATTCTGCGGATGCCGATTGCTTCGCAGCGAAGCCTCAGGCGATGGATGTCGATCAGCCTTCTTGCCGGGTCGGGGAGCTTCCCGTAGCAGTCGACCAAAGCCTCGGTCGACTTTTCGAGCGCGTAGCGGTCCTCGGCGGAGGCAAACGCCTTGTAGTAGGCAAGGCGCTGCGAGACGTCGGACACGTAGGAAGAGGGCAGGAGCGCAGGCGCATGGAGATTGATGTCGGTCGAGAGCGAAAGGGGCCCGTCGACCGACGGGCTTTCGCCGCGCTTCAGGGCCTTGACTGCCTGCATGAGCATGCGGTTGTAAAGGTCGTAGCCGACTTCGGCAATTTCGCCGCTCTGGTGTTCGCCCAAAACTTCGCCCGCGCCGCGGATTTCGAGGTCGTGCATGGCGAGGTAGAAGCCTGAGCCCAGATCCTCCAACGCCTGAATGGCGTCAAGGCGCTTCTGCGCATCCTTCGTGAACGCTCCGTCGGGGGGCGTGAGCAGATAGGCGTACGCCTGATGGTGCGAACGCCCGACGCGGCCTCTCAACTGATGGAGCTGCGCGAGGCCGAACTTGTCCGCGCGCTCGATGATGATCGTGTTGGCGGAAGGAACGTCGATGCCCGTTTCGATAATGGTGGAGCAAAGCAGAAGGTTGAAGCGCTGCTGATAGAACTCGCGCATCACGCGCTCGAGCTCGCGCTCATGCATTTGGCCGTGGGCGACCGCAATGCGTGCTTCGGGGACGAGCTTTTCGAGCCGAAGCCGGGCGTTCTCCATGGTTTCGACTTCGTTGTGAAGGAAGTAGACCTGACCGCCGCGCTTGAGTTCTCTTAGGATCGCCTCGCGGATCGTTCCGTCCTGGTCGCTCTGCACGAAGGTTTTGACGGAAAGACGCCGCTCCGGTGCTGTCGCAATGACGGAGAAATCGCGGATCCCTTCGAGGCTCATGGAGAGCGTGCGGGGAATCGGAGTGGCCGTGAGCGTGAGCACGTCGACTTCGGCGCGGATTTTCCGCAGAAGCTCCTTCTGCCTGACGCCGAAGCGATGCTCCTCGTCGATGATGACGAGCCCGAGGTTCTTGAAGTTCACCTTGTCGGAAAGGAGCTTGTGCGTGCCGATCACGATGTCGACCGTGCCGTCGGCGAGGCCTTCGAGTGCTTTGGTTGTTTCCTTACCCGTACGGAAGCGCGAGAGCTCGGCAATCGTCACGGGCCACGCGCGGAAGCGGTCGCGGAAGGTGGCGGCATGCTGCTCCGCCAGAAGCGTCGTCGGGCAGAGGACCGCAACCTGGCGGCCCGCCATCGCGGCGATGAATGCGGCGCGAAGCGCAACTTCAGTTTTCCCGAACCCGACGTCGCCGCAGACCAGGCGGTCCATGGGCTTCCCTGACGTCATGTCGCTCACGACCGCCTCAATGGCGCTCGCCTGATCGGGCGTTTCGTCGAAAGCGAAGCCTTCCCGGAAGGCCTGATAGTCGTTGGGATCGAGCTTGAACTTGAGCCCTTCGCGGGTTTTTCTCAAGGCGTAAAGATTGAGGAGTTCGGCCGCGGTGTCGCGCACCTCTTCGGCGGCCTTTCGCTTCGCCTTCTCCCAGTCCCCGCGGCCGAGCTGGTGGAGCGGCGCATGATCGGGGTCTGCACCCGCATAACGGGAGATGAGCTGCAGATTCGTGATCGGAACAAAGAGCTTCGCTTCGTTCTTGTATTCGATCTCGAGGAACTCGGCTTCGCCTTCCCCCGTTTCCATGCGGACGAGCCCGCGGTAGCGACCGATGCCGTGGTCGGCATGAACGACGGCGTCGCCGGGCTTCAGTTCCGCGACGTCGCGCACCATCATTTCGAGCGTCGTCGCGTGCTTCACGCGCCTCAGGCGCTGCCGGCGGGGGCTTGCGGCATAGAGCTCTGTTTCCGTGAGGATGACGAGCTTCTCTTTTTCAAAGACCGCGCCGGAATAAAGCGGCGTCGCGGCAATGTTCACCTTGTCGTCGGCCGCAAGGAAGTCTCCCCACGAGTCGACGGGTGAAAATTTGAGGCCGCCCGAGCGGAAAAGCTCCGACATCGTTTCCTCGCGTCCCGGAGACGACGCGGAAATGAGCGTTCTCCAGCCCTTCATGCCGAATTCCTGCGTGCGGTGGAGGAGCTTTTCAACCGGGTTCTGGCTCTTCCTGTCGACCTCAACGCCCGTGAGGAGCTCGAGGTCTTCCGTACTGTTGCGCTTTTCGACCGTGAAGCGCGCGAACTTGTTGAGGGACTTGAAGAATTCCTCGGGCTTCTGCCAGAGCATTTCAGGCGGGAGCGCCGGACGGAGGATGTCGGTCAGAAGGACCTTGGCGCGCGACGTCATGTCGCGCCAGAAGGCCTGGAGCGCCTTTTCGGCGTCGCCCACGAGAAAGACGCGGGTCGTTTCCGACAGGTAGTCGGCGAGGATGGAGGTCGATTCAAAGAAGAGCGGCAGATAGTATTCAATGCCGGGCGAGAGAATGCCTTTTTCGATGTCGGTGTAGACCAAGCTCTTTCTCGGGTCGCTCGCAAACTGCGTGCGCCAGCGCTGGCGGAAGGCAAGGAGCGAATCCGGATCCACCGGGAATTCATGCCCGGGGAGGAGCCGGATTTCCTTTGTTTCCTCCATCGAGCGCTGGGTCTCTACGTCGAACCATCGGATCGATTCGATTTCGTCGTCGAAGAAGTCGAGTCGGAAGGGGCGTTCGGACCCCATCGGAAAGACGTCGACGATGCTCCCGCGAACGGCAAATTCGCCGGCCGCAAGAACCTGCTTCACGGAGGCGTAGCCCGCGAGCGCGAGGCGCTCCTTGATCGCGCCGATCGAGATCCGCTCGCCCTCGTGAAAGAAGAAGGTGCTCGCACCAATGTAGGAGACCGGAGCCATTCGCTGCGACGCCGTGATCGCTGAGGCGAGAAGCACGTCCGCGCCCCCGGTGGGAGCCGTCAGGCGGTAGAGCGTTTCAAGACGCTCGGAAACGAGATCTTCCTGGGGCGAGAGCACGTCGTAGGGGAGCGTCTCCCAGTCGGGGAGCGGCCGAACATTCAGTTCCGGCTCAAACCAGGGGAGTTCGGAAGAGAGCCTCGGCACATCCGCCGGATCCGCGCAGACGACGAGCACGCGCATGCCCTTCGCCTTCATCTCAAGCGCGGCGCGGGCAATCGCCGCGGCGTCGCTCGTCTGAGCGGAGATTTCGAGCCTGCGGCGAACGCCGGGTTCGACGGCGGCAAGGTTTTCCTTGAAGAGGATGGGCGTGTCGGTCATGGCATGACGTAGAGAAGGAGAAGTACAAACGCCGAAGCCCGCCCGGCGTGATGCTGCGCAGGGCGGTCCATAAAGAAGCGCTGATTTTGCGGACATTCTGCCACAAAGGAGAGCCGCAAAAGCCTTCGCTTGCCGCACGATCAGAGCCTCAGGACGGACATGGCCGCGAGGCGCAGAGACGTGTTAGCCTTTCGGGCTTTCTTATCTTTACCCCGGATTTCTTGACTCATGACCTCTCTGCCGCTTGGGAAACGCCTTCTCGTCGGATTCACGCTCTTCGCCATGTTCTTCGGAGCAGGGAACCTCATCTTTCCGCCCTGGCTCGGCGCTCAGGCCGGCGTCGACACGCTTCCTGCGCTTGCAGGCTTTCTCGTCACCGCAGTAGGCTTTCCGATTCTCGGCGTGATGGCGGTGGCGGAGTCGGGCGGTTTGAAGTCGCTCGCGGGCCGCGTGCATCCGGCCTTCGCCTTCGTCTTCATGCTCCTCATCTACCTTTCGATCGGCCCCTGCCTCGCGATTCCCAGAACAGCGAGCACGTCCTTTGAAATGGTGGTGCGCCCGGTTCTCGAAAACTTCGGACTTCTCGAAGCTCAAATGGGCGGCTGGTCGCTTCTCGGCACATCGCAGTTTGCCTATTCGGTGGTTTTCTTCCTTCTTGCCTTCGCGGTGGCGCTGAACCCTGAGAAGCTTACGCAGCGTCTCGGGCGCTTTCTCTGCCCCGCGCTCATTACGCTCATAGCCATTCTCTGGATCGGCGTGATGGCGACGCCGATCGGCGAGCCTGGGATCGCAAAAGCGGGCTACGCCGCGAACGCCTTCTTCACAGGCTTCATCGACGGCTACCAGACGATGGATACGCTCGCAGCCCTCAATTTCGGCCTCATCATCGCGATGAACATTCGCGCCTTCGGCATCCGATCGGAAAGCGCCGTCGTGAAGGAAACGGTCTTTGCTGGCATCGTGGCCGCGGTCATCTTCTTCTGCGTCTACGGTGCGCTCTCTCAGGTCGGCATGGAAGCGGGGAGCATCTCGAACAGTTTTGAGAACGGCGCGCAGATTCTTACGGCGGCTGCCGGCACGCTCTTCGGACCGTTGGGCAAAGTGCTTCTCGGATTCGTCTTCTTCATTGCCTGCTTCAATACGTGCGTGGGCCTTATTGCCTGCTGCTCGGACTATTTCAGCTCGCTCATGCCGAAGCTCGGCTACCGCGGCTGGGCGGCGCTCTTTGCTTTCGTGAGCATGATCGTGAGCAATGCGGGCCTTACGCTCATTCTCAAGTTCTCGATTCCGGTGCTCGTCGCCATCTATCCGATCGCGATCGTTCTGATCGTGCTTGCGCTTATCACGCTCGTCTGGCGGCGGCTCCCCGAACACCGCTGGGTCTATCCGATGACGATTCTCTTCACGGGCGTTGTCGCGATCACGCAGGGTCTGGAAGCCTTTGGGCTGACGGTTCCCATGCTCTCCAATGTCTGCAGGGATCTGCCCTGGGCTGCTGAGGGGCTCCAGTGGGTAAGCCCGGCGATCGGAGGCTTCTTCGTTGGGCTCTTCTCCTCCTGGAAGATTCCGCACTGCTGCGATCCAAGCTGATGGCTTTGATGTCCCGGGGAATCATGACGATTTGATTCCCGGAGACAGAAGCGGGGAATTTCTTTGCGGGCATTCGTTTTCGGACGGGTGCCCGTTTTTCCTGGGGATCTCGACGCTAAAGGACAGGTTCTGTCGCCGGAAGCTATAGGCACGCCGAGAGCCTCTTCCTACACTCGGGCAAAGAGGCGGCATGGGCTTCAGATGCCGCTTTTGATCCCCTAAAAGGAGAGCGGCATGACCGGGCGAAGGATTCTGATTCATGGCTACGTCGTCACGATGAATGGCGACTACGAATGCATCGAAGACGGTGCGGTGCTGATTGAAAAGGACCGCATCGCGGCGGTCGGGAAGACCGAAGCGCTTCTTCAGCAGATCGCCGGTCAGGATGTCGAGCGCATCGACATGACGGGAAAGATGGTTCTCCCGGGCCTCATCGACGCCCATACGCATGCCGGGCACTGCCTCAACCGGACGCTCGGTCTCGACTCCCGAACGCGCTGGATGGAGTACCTGACGAAGCTCTATCACCACTGCACAACGCCCGCCTACTGGCATGCCGAAGGGCGGCTTGCGACGCTTGAGCGCCTGAAGGCCGGGATCACCTGCGGCGTGTCGGTGATTTCAAATGCCGCCCGGTGCGACGATCCCCGAATAATTGCGGAGCATGTCCGCGGGCACGCCGAAGTCGGCACGCGCGAAAATCCGGCGATCGGTCCCTCGAATCCGCCGTACCCCAGGGCTTTTGCTCAGGAAGAGAACGGCCGCCTCGTCGAGAAGCAATTCACATTCGACGAACTCATGGCCAAGGCCGAAGAGGCGATTGAGCTTGTGAATGGAAGCTACGGCGGCCTCATCGGTGCGTTTGCCGCACCCTTCGTGATGGTGAGTTCCATCGAAGGCTCGAAAGCGACGCCCGCAGATCTTGCCTGCTGCCTGACGGAAGCCGATCGTCATATGATGAAGTCGATCCGCGAGGTAGCGCGCCGCCAGAAAGTGAGGATTCATACGGAAGCCTTCGGCGGCATGATTCGCCTCGCCGCCCAAGCCGACGACCCGCTCCTCGGGCCTGACGTGCATGTGCAGCACTGCAAGGGGATATCGTTTCATGAAGCGATGATTCTCGCCGAGACCAAAACGAACGTCACGACGACGCCTTCCTGGAATCAGATCCCGATGCGCTGCCCGGTGCCGGAGCTGATTGAGCTCGGCGCAAATGTCGCCGTTACGACCGACGGCACGGCTCCGGCCATGCCGTTCGATCTTTTCCGTGCGGCGCGCGACACCGCGCTACTCCAGCAGTCGGTCGCGAACGATCCCTTCCTTCTCCCTGCCGGAAAGCTTCTCTCCATGATCACTATCGATGCCGCCCGGGCGATCGGGCGCGAACATGATCTGGGATCTCTTGAAGCAGGGAAGCTTGCTGACATCACGACGATCAAAATGACGTCGCCCCACCTGATGCCGCGCCTCATGCCGATCCATCAGCTCATGCTTTTCGGAAACGCCGGCGACGTTGCGGATGTTTTCGTAGCAGGCAGGGCCCTTATGCGCGATCGAAAAGTGCTGAGCGTCGCGGAAGCAGATGTCTTCGATTGCGCCGAAGCTGCGAGTCGTGAAGCAATTCATCGGGCGGGATATGAGCGGCTGCTCAAGCCAAGTACCAATTTCTGGACGGGCGCGCAGAGCAATCTCGAGGCGCTTCGGGAGCCTTGAAGAGCAATAAGTTCAGCGAGCCGACAATTGAACTTTCCGCAGAAAGCGATGCCGTAAGCGCAGAACTTCCGGCATTGCCTCCTGCGGGGATACTCGCGCAGTCCCCGGTGCAATCTGTTTTATTAACATAGGCACAAAATAGTTGACAAGCGGCTACGGTTATGTTATAATTGATAAATGAGATATGAAGATAAAACACCACAACCCTCGACGGCCGCAAGGCCACTCCTGAAGCCCAGCTCGAGCTT
>NZ_WEHX01000068.1 GCF_009183815.1 Sutterella seckii
TGGGTTACGCTCAAGCGCTACCGCATGCGCAACCGCATCGAAGAATCGTATCGAGTCAGTAAAAGCGAACTCGACGGCGACCGGGCTCGAGTCTGGAGCGTGCCAAAGGTTCGCGGCAAGGAATTGTGCAGGATGGTGGCTCTGGGATACCACTTCTATCTGCAGACTGCCATCAACAAGGTGCGGCTCGAAGCGGCCAGGCTTGCCGCTGACGAAAGTCTTACGCAACAGGATCGCAAGGCCTACGACGGCGTGCGAAAGTGGCTTGAGGCAACAACGCTTCGTGGATTGATGGCGTGGTTTGACTGCGTGGAAACGGTGTCCGTTCAGAATGAGTTCGCCAAAAAGCGTTGGTCGACCGAGATGATCAAACGCGATCAGCTGTTCCTGAAGATGCTTTATTCCGAAGAAGTGCAGACCTTTAATGCAAAGGATCTGGAAGAGACCCTTCCGGCAGAAGACTCTGAGTAAGCATTAGCCGACTTTCAGGATTCATACACCCAGCCGATGCCTGTGGCGTCGGGCCCGAGCTCTGGCGAAACGCCCTGAGGGAGCGATCCCGTGAGGCCAGAGAGCGACTCGAGCACGCGCGAGCGAGCCCAGTAGAGGTCGGTGCCGTCCTCAAAGATCACGTAGACGAAGGATGTCCCGAAGGAAAAGAACCCGCGCACGGACGCGGCTCCCGGGACCGAGAGCATGGCCGTTGAAATCGGACAGGTAACCTGATTTTCAACGATCTCTGGGGCCTGCCCGGCATAGTCCGTCTTGATGATCACCTAAACGTCGGAGAGATCAGGGAGCGCATCGACGGGCGTGCGCATGATCGTCAGTGCGCCCCAGAAGGCAAGTAGGAGCGCGAAGAAGAGGACGAGAAAGCGGTTTTTTTACCGATGCTTTAATCAGCGCAATCATTTCCCGCTCTCCATGGTCATCCCGGCGGAAGCAGCTTCAGCCGGGGACTTGAGGCGCTCGAGCGCTCCGGAGATCGACGCTTCCGAATCAATGAGATAGATGGAGGAAAGCACGATTTCGTCGCCGGCATTCACTCCCGAGACAGCGGCCGTCGTCGATGACGGCTTCCCGCGGAATGAGAACGCCTTTTTCGCCTGGCGCGTCAATATGAAGGACGGCAGTCATGCCCGGGCGCAGCGTCCCGCCTGGGTTCGCAACCTGAAGGCGGAGCCTGAGCGTCCTCGTCGCCGCGTCCGCTCCGGGGAGAAGCGCCTCGGAGCGCACCTTCCAGGATTCGCCCGGGAAGGCGTCCGACGTGAGGCTGAATTTTGTCCCTTCCTTCGCGACATCCCGCGCATAGGCTTCCGGTATGGAGGCGACGACCCAGACGGGGTCGATGCCCTCAATTTCCGCAACCGTCTGAGAGGCATTGACGTTCATGCCGGCACGCATGGAAATCGCCGTCACGACGCCGCTGATCGGCGCCTCAATCGTGAAGACGGTCTTCACGCGGCGCGTGCGGATGAGGTCGTCAATATCCTTCTGCGGCATGCCGAGGAGCTTCAGGCGCCTCAGCGTCCCTTCAATTGCCCCCTGAGGCGCCTTGGTTTCCCGCTGAACGAGGTATTCCGTCTGCGCTTCGGTCCACCCCGGAATCGTGAGCTTTGCAAGGATCTCGCCCGCCTTCACGGGGTCCCCCACGGCAAGAGGCGACACCGATTCAACGAAGCCCCCGGAGTGCGCCTGAACGACGGCATAGTCGTGTTCGTTCAGGACCACCTCCGCGGCGAGCCTTGCATCTTTCCGGAGTTCTCCCTCTTCTGCCCGCATCGTCCGGAGTCCGAGCGACTGCTCTACGGCCGGCGATACGGACACGGAGGGTGCATCGCCCGCAGCCGTCTCCGCCCCTTCATCGGCATATTTCGGCACCAGGTCCATGTCCATGAAGAGCGAGGGGCCGGGCTTCGGGAAATGTGCATCGGGCTTCATCGGGTCGTACCAATAAAGCACGGGGCGGCCGTCCGCATCGGGCTCGACAAGCTCCACGCCTTGAGGCGCCTTTTTCCCGGAGGCGACGGGAAGCGGCGCTTCCGTTTGGGGCGTCCCGGCGTTCTCATGCTTCATGTAGAGCATGACGCCGGCGCCGCCCAGGGCGAGACCGGCAATGAGCGCGAGAACAACGGGGAGAATGCGGAATTTCTGCGGGGCTTCAGACATGGCGGCCTTCTTTTTTCTCTATGGACGACCGGAGCGGAAGAACGCAGCTCCGGGATGAAGGAGGCTCTTTCAGTGCGAGAGCGTCTGAAGAACGGAAAGCGTTCCCTCCTGGACGAAGGTGAAACTCACCTTGTCGCCCGCCCTGACGCCTTCGACAAGCTTCGGATCGCGGAAGGTAAAGCGCATCGTCATCGCAGGCCACTTGAGTTCCGGAATCGGTTCATGGCTGATCGTCACCTTCCCCGACTTCAGGTCGACCGACTTCACGACGCCCTTCGCAGCCACGGCATGCTGAGCCGTTTGAGTGCTTTCGCCCTGCGTCATTGCCATATGACCGGAATGATCCATGCCGGCCATGCCGTTCATGCTGCCGCCTGCGGCATAAACGGAAGCGGAAAGAACTGCCAGAACACCAAGGGTAAACATGCGATTCATCTTGAAAATCTCCTTTTTCCAAGAGCGAATCACTGATATGGGTATAAACACCCATAGCGCATACCTTTAAATGTACGATGTCGAACTGAATACTTCCGAGCAAAGAACCTGAAATACTGTTTTCAAACACCGTTTCAACGTGCAATTTTCAGAGGGATCTCAAGTGAATCCATTGAAATACATGGATAAGCATCAGAATAAAACGGATAAACGCAATATTTTCCAGTGAATTCGTTCTGAATCCAATCGGCTAAGCGGAAACGCCTAGGATCGGCGCTTTCCCGCTCGAATCAGGGTGTTAGGATTTTTCCTGCCCGGAAGCCCGAAGGCTTTCCGGGGAACAAGTTTCTTTCGGAGCTTCAGGCTTCACTAGCGATGCCGGGAGCTCAGCAAAAAGTGGATGAAAAATAAAATGGAACCCAAAAAAGACATCGACTGGTCGAAGCTCGGCTTCGGCTACACCGCCACTGAATATCGCTGGCAGGCTACCTGGGAAAACGGCAGCTGGACCGAAGACGGCCTCGTTGAGGATCCGAAGCTTCACCTTTACGAATCCGCCTGCGTTTTCCAGTACTCCCAGAGCTGCTTTGAAGGCCTGAAGGCCTACCGCACGAAGGAAGGCAAGATCGTTACCTTCCGTCCGGACATGAATGCCGAGCGCATGTACAACTCCGCCCAGCGCCTTGAGATGCCGCCCCTTCCGAAGGAGCTCTTCCTCAAGTCGATCGACGAAGTCGTCCGCGCCAATGCCCAGTGGGTTCCGCCCTACGGCACCGGCTGCTCGCTCTACATCCGTCCCTTCATGATCGGCTCGGGCCCGCAGATCGGCGTTGCTCCGGCTCCCTCCTACCTCTACCGCGTCTTCGTGATGCCGGTGGGCGCATACTTCAAGGGCGCCGTTAAGCCCCTGAAGCTCTGCGTTTCCGACTTCGACCGCGCGGCTCCGCACGGCACGGGCGACATCAAGGCCGGCCTCAACTACGCGATGTCCCTCCATCCGACGATGGAAGCTCACCGCAACGGCTACGCCGAGAACCTCTACCTCGATCCGCAGACCCGCACCTACGTTGAGGAAACCGGCGGCGCCAACATCCTCTTCGTTGATCAGGACAACACGCTCGTCGTTCCGAAGTCGAACTCGATTCTTCCGTCGATCACCCGCCGCTCCCTCGTCTACGTCGGCGAACACTACCTCGGCCTCAAGGTTGTCGAACGCCAGGTTCGCTTCGACGAGATCAAGAACTTCAAGGAATGCTGCCTCTGCGGCACGGCCGCGGTGCTCGCCCCGGTGGGCCTCATCCACACCCACGAAGGCGACATCATGATTCCGTCCGGCATGGACAAGATGGGCGAAGTGTGCACGAAGCTGCGCACGACCCTCACGGGCATCCAGGACGGCGCCATTGAAGCTCCGAAGGGCTGGATCCGCGAAATCTGCTGATAGCTTGACTTCAAGCTGACAGCTCATTTGCAGACAGGCTCCTTCGGGGGCCTGTTTTTTGCTTTAAAGTATTGATTTCCCTGCTCGTTTGCAGGGGTGTTTCACTAGATTATTAGGTATCGTCCTGATATTTCTAGTTTCCCCGCGAAAGCGGGGTGTTCGGGAACGCCGGTCTTCGGGCCGGCGTTTCTTTTTCTCTTCTGAGCCGGGCAGAGTACGGGGCGCGGCGGCCCGCGTTGCTTCCTTCAGTAAAACTCTGAATGCTTTTCTCTCAGCTCATTGAGCGTTTCGCGCTCGCGCTCCGCCATCCATTCCACAAAGACCTGCACGCGGCGCCGCTCCCAGGCTTCTTCTGAGGCAAAGACATAGCAGTCGAGCGGCTCTCTCTGCCAGCCGGGGAGCACCTGAATGAGAAGCTTCGACTTGAGGAGCAACGCGCAGTGGTAGAGCGGCAGATCCGGCACGATTCCGCCGCCCATGGCTGCGGCCCGCTGTGCGGACATGAGGTTGTGCACCACCATCCGCTGCTTCCAGTGGAGCTTTTCCTCCCGGTCTCCTCGCCGCAGGGACGTGGTTGAATTTCTCGTTGGACTGTTGACGAGAATCCCGGTATGAAGGCGCAGATCCTTCGGCTCGAGCGGCATCCCGTGACGGCGGACGTAGAGGGGCGAGGCGCATGCGATGAAGGGCATGACGCCGCAATGGCGCCTCACCACATTCGCCGGAATCTTCTCGGGACCGTAGCCCACGATCACATCAATCGCCTCGCCCTCGGGCGACGTAAAGCCAGCGGGAATGGGCGCCGAAAGTTCATAGAGCTCGAGCTGAATTTCCGGATACGTCATCTGAAATTCGACGAGCTTAGGAATGATTTCATTCGGTCCGATGCCGGCGTGCGACGCCACGCGGATGACGCCCGCCAACCGGTCGCGGTCGCCTTTGAGCTCGGCAACAAAGGCATCCTGGGCTGAAAGAATCGGAGCAACCTTCGCGTAAGCCCGGCGCCCGAGCTCCGTGAGGGCCGCTGGGCGCGAACCACGGGAGAAAAGCGGCGACCCGATTTCCGTCTCGAGCGCCTTCAGCGTCCGGCTTACGGTGCTCGGCTCCACGCCGAACTTGTCGCAGGCGGCGTTGATGCCGCCCGCAGACACGATTTCACAGAAAACCTTCCACGCATCGAGATCGTTGAGACGACTCACCTTGCACCTCCGGCAGCAGCTTGGGACTTTCCCTCAAGTATTGCATGCCGCGCAATATTTAAGTGCGCTTCATTGCTTATTGATTTCCCGATAAGCAGGGTTTCAGGGATCTTTCTTCAGCTTTTCCACCGCTTTAATTGCGCTTTACGCAATATTTATATATCACTCATTGCATTCACAACAACGACGGAATTTTCGAGAATTGGTGCCGGACCCAACCAAAGACCACTTTCCCGGTCCCGCACTCAACCCCTCAAGGAGATTCCCAATCATGACCTGGCTTATCTGGCTCGCGCTTGCCGTGATCGTTTTCACGGTCTGGGCGCTCGTCAAGCGCCTTGAAACGAGGCTTGTCCTCATTATTGCCGGTCTCGTGCTCTGCTTTGCCGCCGGCGAACCGATGAAGGCCTTCCAGGCCTTCGTGAAGGGCATGACGAACGTCACGCTCGTGCCGGCCATCTGCGCGGCAATGGGCTTTGCCGCGGCGGTAACGGCCGCGAAATGCGACGAACACCTCGTGGCGCTCATGTCGGCGCCTCTGAAGAAGCTGGGCGGCCTCCTCATCCCGGCCGCAACGCTCATTACCTTCGGCATCAACATTGCGATCATGTCGGCTGCGGGCACTGCCGCCACCGCCGGCGCCACCTTCATTCCGCTCCTCATCCGCGCCGGGATCCGGCCGGCTGCCGCGGCTGCCGCTGTGGGCGGCGGCACGATGTGCGGCCTCCTCCTCAACCCCGGCTGCGCGCACGACATCTACGTCGCCGAAATGGCGAAGATGGATCTCATGGCCTTCATCGGCTGGGCGCTCCCCTACATCGTCGGCCTCGTCGTCGCGGCGACCCTCGTCAACTCCGCGCTTGCCGTCTTCCACTGGCGCGACCACAAGGCCGGGGCTGAAGCCGCCGCGGCCGGCATCGAAAGCGCCGATGCAGCGCCCGCCGTCAAGGTGAACATTCTCAAGGCCTTCGCTCCCCTTGTTCCGCTCGTCATCCTCATCGCCGCCGCCGTCTGGTTCCCGAAAGCGGGCGTCGACGTCGTGGTCGCCATGATCTGCGGCATTGCCTACATTGCTCTCGTCACCCTCATGAACCCGGGCGAACTCTCCAAGGCCTTCTTCAAGGGCATGGGCACGGGCTACGCCCAGGTGATCGGCCTCATCGTCGCCGCCGGCGTCTTCTCGACGGGCCTTCAGGCCTCGGGCGCGGTAGCGGCCTTCATTGATGCCCTCAAGCACTCGAACGAACTCGCCCGCTGGGGCGCCGCAATCGGTCCCTTCCTGATGGCGCTCGGCACGGGTTCCGGCGAAGCCGCGATCTGGGCCTTCAATCAGGCAGTCACCCCGTCGGCCGCGAGCTTCGGCATGGAACCCCATTCCCTCGGCCTGCTCGCCATTCTCGCCGGTCAGTTCGGCCGCACGGCGAGCCCCCTCGCGGGCGCCATCATCATCGTGGCCGGCATGGCTGCCGCCGATCCGATGAGCGTTGCAAAGCGCCTGGTTCCCGGCATGGTGGTCGCCGTCATCCTCTCCGCCCTCATTGTGGTCTGACGCGCTCCCTCATCTCCTTTCCTCACGCGTCCACACCCATAAAGGAACAGCTATGTTTGATCTCGTCATTCGCGGCGCCACGGTTGTCGATCCGCTTTCCGGATCGGTCGGCGAAAAGGATGTCGGCATCCGCGACGGCCTCATCGCCGAAGTCGCGCCCTCCATTGCGGATTCCGGCGCCCTCTGTACGCTCGACGCCTCCGGGCTCATCCTTCAGCCCGGCATCATCGACACGCACCTGCACCTGGCGCCGAGCCCCCTCGGACAGCGCATGGCCGTGAAGGCGGGCGTCACCGCCGCCATTGAAATGGCCGGCCCCGTGGAAAAGGTGCTCGACGACATGGCGGACTCGGGCTGCGGCCTGACGGTCGCCGTGCTCAATGCCATTCTTCCCGGTCAGAACGTTTCGGGCGCAAACCCCGGAATTGACGAGATCAACGGCTTCATCGACCGGTCGCTCGCATCCGGCGCTTTCGGCGTAAAGCTCCTGGGCGGGCACTTTCCGCTCACGCCGGAAGCGTCGCGGGCCTACCTTGCCGCCGCTCACGACCGCGGCGTCTACATGGCCTGGCATGCCGGCTCCACCGCGGCCGGATCAAACCTCCGGGGGCTCGAGGAAGCGATCGAACTCGCCGAGGGCCGCGCCTTCCACCTTGCCCACCTGAACGCCTACTGCCGCGGAGGCGTTCTCCCGGCAGCGCGCGAATGCGCCCGGGCGGCGGAGCTCCTCGAGGCGCATCCGGAAATCGTGACGGAGAGCTACCTCTCGGCAAGAAACGGCTGTCCCCTGGGTCTCGATGAAAAGGGCGTTCCCCGTTCGGCCATCGTGCGCATGAACCTCAAACGCCTCGGACTCCCCGAAACCCTCGACGGAATGCTTTCCGCCGTTCAATCGGGCGAACTCTCCGTCATCCGCCCCGTGAACGGGATCCTCGAACTCCTCTCGGGAAAGACCGGGACGGACTGGCTTCAGTCCGCCCCGGGACCGGTAGACGGTTCCTTCGACCACGTGAATCCGGCCGTCTCGCGCGTCTTCTTCGCGACCGAAAAGCGCTCGAACGGCGAATTCCTCGTCGACGCCGTCAGCACGGACGGGGGCGCCATCCCGAGAAACGTGATCGTGGAATACGGCCTCTCGCTCGTCGACATCTCCGCGCTCACGGCCGTTGAATTCGCCGCCAAAACGTCCTTCATCCCGGCCCGCATGCTCGGGATCGCTGCGAAGGGCTTCATTGCGCCAGGCGCCGACGCCGACATCACGATCTACGACCCGGCCGCGCGCAGGGCGGTGCACACCTTCTCGGGCGGACGGCAGATCCTCGCCTCGGGCGAGGTTGTTGGTTCCGGCGGCACGGTCCTCTGCACGGCCGAAGGCGAGGAAGCCGTAAGAAAGCGCGGCCTCTCGGCGCAGGTTCTTCCGGGCGGCATCCCCGCACTCAACCGCTCGTTCGGAAAAAAGACCGCCTGAGGAGAAGGCCCGCGCATTACGGGAAATCCATTCAGACCATCGGATTCATCAACCCCTGAATCTTCAACCCAAAAAAGGAAAAACAATCATGCATAAGACCCTTCGTCCGGCGCTTGCCGCCACCGCACTCTTTCTTGCTCTCCCCGCCGTTCAGGCCGCCGACCTTCAGCTCTTCGGCTTCTTCGACCAAGGCGTCGCCTACGTGCACGAGGAGCTCAACCGCGGCATGGCGTCGCCTGCCGGCCAGAGCGCAGCCAATGTTCTCAACGACAAGGGCCTCGTCGCCGACGAAGCCACGCGCTCCAACGTCGCCCTCGGGACGGGGAACGTCTCCACCTGGGGAATGAAGGGAAGCGAAAAGCTGAACGACGACCTCTCCGTGGTCTTCCATCTTGAGAGCGGCTTCCTTCCCGACGACGGCACGATCTACGGAAGCGGCAATCAGATTTTCGAGCGCGAAGCCTCGCTCGGCCTCAAATCGAACCGCTTCGGCGAACTCAAGTTCGGCCGCATGCCGGCGCTCACGACGGGCTCGGGCACCACGGGCATCTTCAACAGCCGCGTCAATCCCTTCGGCGCCGGCTGGGGCAACATGACGGGCGGCTGGAAGTTCTCGGGCACCCTTGCCCAGGCCCGCTGGAACAACATGGTGAACTACATTTCACCCGTCATGCAGGGCGTCAGGTTCCACCTGCAGCACTCCTTCGGAAACGCCAACAACGCCACCGAAGGCACGCACGACGCCGACCGCTGGTCCGCAGCAGGTTTCACCTGGACGGGCGACAGGTTCTACCTCGCGGGCGCGGTCGACTGGATCAAGACGGGCGCGACCAACACCCGCACCGACAAGGATGTCTGGAAGGCGCTCCTCGGCGGCCACGTGAACCTTGACCCGGTGAAGGTCTACGGCACCCTGCAGTACCTGAAGAACACGCCCTACATCGGCGGCTACTCCACGAAGGAATTCGCGCCTCTCGCTCAGGGGCAGAAGCTTACGAAGGGCTTTGAAGCCTGGGCCTTCTCGACGGGCGTCGACGTTCCGGCTGCGGGCGGCACCATCAAGGCGTCGGTCGGCTACGGCTTCGGCGAAAACCAGAACGTGGACGAAAAGAATGAATTCAGCCGCGTCAATGCCGGTCTCGGCTACGTCTACCCGCTCTCGAAGCGCACCTCGGTCTACGGCATCACGGGCTTCTTCATGCAGGACGCCGACTGGCAGAAGGACAACATCACCGCGCATGAAGTGATCCTCGGCCTCATGCACCGCTGGTAAGCCCGAAGGTCTTCTTTCAGAACCCTGAATTCCGGGCGCGGCGACCGATTGAACCCGCACTGCCGTCTCGCCCGGAGAATCAGCGATACATTATCGAATACCAACCTCAGGAGACGAAGAATGCTGGGAATGCACATGGGCCGGGTGCCGAGCCCAAAGGGAAGCGCCGGAGCCAACCTCCCCGATCACGACACCGAATACTGGCTTCTTCGGATCAACCGCGCCTCGCTCGCCGCCAATGCGGAGGCAGGGCTTCTCGACCGGGCGCTTGCGCGCCGGATCCGTGCGGGGCTTGACGACATGGAGCGGGAAGCGGGCGAAAAGGATGCGGTCCGCGACGAGCTCTACATCACGTTTGAACCGAAGCTTCTAAAGCGCTGCGGCATGGAAGCGAGCGTGCTCCACGTCGGCCGCTCGAGCCAGGACATTCTCGCGACGGCCAATGCCGCGCTTAATCTCGAGCATCTTCTCTGGCTCGGCGACGCCGTGCGGGAAGTGCTCGACGCGCTTCTTGATGCCGCCCGCCGGGAAAAGGATGCCGTCGTTCCGGCCTATACGAACGGCGTTCAGGCGCAGCCCACCTACTGGAGCCACTATCTCCTCGCGCAGTCTGAAGTGTTCGGGCGCGACGCAGAGCGCATTTTTGAGTGCCGCGGGCGCTTCGACCGCTCGCCCATGGGATCGTGCGTGCTGAATGGCACCGGATGGCCCCTCCCGGCAGAAAGAATCGCGGAGCTCCTCGGCTTTTCCGCCGTCGCCGCAAACGCCTTCGATGCCGGTCAGTGCGCCGGAAACGACCTTCCGCTTGAAGCAAGCCAGATCGCCGCTTCGCTCATGATCCACGTCTCGTCCTTCATCGCGGACTTCATGCCCCAGTATTCAAATCCCCGTCCCTGGATTCTCATTGAAAGCGCCAACGGCATCTATCGCTCGAGCGCCATGCCGCAGAAGCGCAACCCCGGCATTGTGAACGACTGCCGGCGCGACGCGGGACTCGTAATCGGCGAAGCCCAGGGCGTCATGATGCGCCTCATGAACCTTCCGCTCGGGATGCCCGACGCCCGGGACGCGCGCTCCATGGCGGCGCTCCTTGAAGACGCGGCAGTGGTGCTGCGAACGCTCGCCGGCATCATCCGGTCGCTTCGCGTCAACCATGAGCGCGCGCTCGAGGAGCTGAACGCCGACTGGACCTCTACGCAGGAAATAGCCGATCAGCTCGTGCGCAGGGGCGGCCTCGACTTCCGCCGCGCGCACGGCTTTGCGAGCGCCTTCGTGACCGAAGCCAAAAAGACGGGGCTCACGCCCGCGACCGCCTCGCGCGACGCGTTTGAATCGATCTGGGGAACCTTCCGCGCGAACGAAGAGAAGAGCGATCTCCCGGCAACTTTCCCGCTTTCGGCCGAAGACCTTGCCGCAGCGCTCGATCCTAAGGTCATCCTCGCCCACCGCGCCACTCCGGGAAGCGCCTCGCCCTCGGAAATTGAAAAGGGCTTCATCCGCGCGGAAAACCGCATCCGCGACATTTCAGCCCGCACCGAAACCGCGATTGCCGAAGCCCGGAAGAGCGAAGCCCGTCTTGAGGCCGCGCTCGCCGCCCTCTGATTCGCCGCCCTCATAAGAGCCCCCTCCATGAACCTCATGAAGAAACGCTGGATCCTCCTCATCGTCGCCTGCACGATCAACCTCTGCGCCGGATCGATCTACGCGTGGTCCGTCTTTGCGCCGCCCCTTGCCGAGCGCCTTTCGATCCTCACGGGAGAGGCCCTCACGGCAGGAAGTCTCGCCGCGGCCTTCAGTCTTGCCAACGCGGTCGGTCCCATTCCGATGATTCTCGGGGGCGCCGTGAACGATCGCTTCGGACCCCGGTGGGTCATCGCCTCGGGCGGGCTCCTCATCGGACTCGGCTTCTTTCTTGCTGCAGGCGCAGAGACGCCTCTCGCACTCATTCTGGGCTACGGCCTCGGATTCGGTCTCGGGCTCGGGCTCGTCTACGGCTCGACGATCAACACGACACTCAAGTTCTTCCCCGACCACCGGGGACTTGCGGGGGGACTCACCACGGCGCTCTATGGGCTCAGTTCCGTCATTCTCCCGCCGGTCGCCCTTGCGCTCATTTCCGCTGAAGGCATTCAATACGCGCTCATGACGCTTGGGAGCGTCTTTGCGGTGGTGATCGTCTCGGGCGGACTCTTCATGCAGAAGTGCCCCGAAGGATTTGAAGAGAAGTTTCGTTCGCGCGCAGCCGCTCCCGTGAAGCCCGCCCGCGAGGAAGTCAGCTGGCGCGGCATGCTTCGCGCGAAGCGCTTTCCGCCGATGGTGCTTCTCCTTCTCTGCGGCGCCATCCCCGGGATGATGATCATTTCGCACTGCTGGAGCGCGGCGAGGGAACTCGCAGGGCTCGACGCCGCAGCAGCCTCGGGCGCCGTTTCGATTCTCGCTCTCGCCAACGTTTTCGGCCGCATCCTCGCGGGCGCAGCCTCGGACCGCTTCGGGCGTCTCTCCTCGCTCATGGGGGCGCTTGTCCTCACGCTTCTCGGGTGCGCGCTTCTCTCGGCTTCCGACGGCGTGACTGCGCTCTGGTTCTGGAGCGGCATTCTCCTCGTCGGCATCGCCTTCGGCGCCTTCATGGGGATCTACCCGGGCTTTACCGCTGAGGAATTCGGCGCGAGGAGCAATTCCGTCAACTACGGCATCATGTTCTGCGGCTTTTCGATTGCGGGCTTTGCCGGTCCGGTTGCGATGAATTTTCTGCTGAAGACGGGCTTCTCCTACCAGGAAGTCTGCCTCATGGCGTCAAGCCTCTCGCTCGCGGGACTTCTTTGCGGCTGGATTTTTACGAAGTCGCTGCCTCGGAAGGAATGACCGGAGGCTCAATGCTCTGACGCCTCGAGGCGGTTGAATTCAATATTCTCCCAACACGTGAGATTCATCCGCCTCAGAGGCCAGCCAGCTCCCTTTTGGAGCGGAATTCATTCATGAAGAGACGGCGCACCCAAAGGAGAAGCGGATCAACATCCGTCCGCTCATGCCAGATCATGCGCCCGGACCAGACCGGAAGGCGTCTGATTTCGGGCGGCAGAAGCGCGATCGGCAGATAGCGGCTGAGATAGCGCGCAGTATTGAGCGGCATGCGCGCATAGCAATCCGACTCGAGAAGCAGGAAAACGCTCGGGAGAAAATAGTCGCACTGGAGCGCTATCGACTTGTCCGATTCAACAGGCGCAGAAGTCTCTCCGGCCTGCCTGCGGCTTCCCGGGCCGTACGTGATTTCAATTTCCCGATAGTTATCAAGGAGCGCCGAAGCCCGGTCGCCCGGCGATGAATTTTCCAGCTCTGCAATAATCGGATGCGACTTGCGGACCACGAGAACGTGACCGGTTTTATTGAGTTCTGCTGATCGGAATCCCCTGCGGAGCATCTTCATGGGAGGCGCGTAGAAAAGCATATCGAGCGTGCCTTCCTCAAGAGCATTCTCCCAATCCGCCGGAATCGTCGAGAAGGAAATTCTCAGTTCTGGCGCCGCAGAAAGGAGTCTCTGGAAGACTGGACGCAGAAAAGTAAGCACGGCATTGTCGACGCCCGCGAGACGCAGAGTCCCCCGGACTGAAGCGGGATCAAACTCTCCCGTGCGCGCGAGCTCCCTCAGTGCATTTTGCGCGTCTTCGATGGCGGGCATCAGTCTCGTCATGCGGTTGGTCGGCACAAAACCGCCTTTGCCGCGAACGAAGAGCGGATCCTGAAGAAGCGAACGAACCGAGCGCAGAAGCCTGGTGGCTGTTGCAACGCTGATGCCGAGGCGCTTTGCAGCAAGCGCAAGCGAACGCGTTTCCCAGATCGCTGCCAGAAACCAGATCTGCTCGGATGTCATGTGAGGTTCATCCATAGGAGCCTCTCCTCTTCATCGCAAATCCCAAACAATCATCTTATTAACAAAGGTATTTAATAGTTGACGGATGGTGCTGTGTGGCGCTTGGGGTCAGGCCGCCTGTGCATAGAGGGTACTCTCATTCGTAAAACAGGCG
>NZ_WEHX01000069.1 GCF_009183815.1 Sutterella seckii
ACGACGGACACCCTTGCCTCTGGCTGTGAGCTTGGCACTACCTCCTGCTCATCGGGACTTTCACCCTATAGAAATCGCCCATGCCGGGCACACGACAAAAGGAAAACGCTCCGGACCCGGACGGGAACGGAGCGTTTTCCTTTTTGCTTCGCTTTCTCAGCTCTTCCGGCGAGACCGACCTGAAAAGCCAGCCTCAGCCGGAATCACGTGCGGGAAAAGTCTTCGACTCAGGCCTTCTGAAGCTTCGAGGCATCAGCAGGCTCGCGCAGACGCAGCACGCAGTGGTAGACCACGAGGAGCGCAAGAATGATGAGCGCCACGGCGATGATGAGCTGCAGACCGCCCACCATGAAGACGAACGTGCCGTCCGCCATCTGGCCGAAGATCTTGAGCACGGCCTGAACAAGGGCCGTCATCGTCACGACGAACATTACCGTCATCGGGCCGTAGAGCATCCAGCCCTTGCGGCCGGTAGCCTTCAGGAAGACGGCAAGGCCGGTAAGAACGAGCGCCGAGAGGAGCTGGTTGGCGGAGCCGAAGAGCGGCCAGACGGACATGTAGCCCGCCATGCAGATCGCATAGCCGAGAAGGAGCGTGAGAACCGTCGAGAAGACCGTGTTCGTGAAGAGCGCCTGGATCGGGCCCTTCTTCTCGCCGGGACGCGGCGTGAAGAGTTCCTGGAGCGACATGCGGCCGATGCGGGCCACGGCGTCGACGGAGGTGAGCGCGAGAGCGGAAACGCACATCGTCAGGATGCAGGCGGCGATGTCGGTCGGAACACCGAAGAGTTCAGTGAGGAACCCGGCAACCGAGTGCGAGAAGGTCTGGAAGGGCGTGCCCGCAGGGAGAACGCCGCCCTGGGCCGCAGCGCAGACGACGACGAGCGCGACGACGCCGAGGACCACTTCAACGCACATGGAGCCGTAGCCCACGAGGCGCATGTCCTTTTCGTTGGCGACCATCTTGGAAGACGTGCCCGAGCTCACAAGCGAGTGGAAGCCCGAAACGGCGCCGCAGGCGATCGTGACGAAAAGAATCGGGAAGAGGTCGAGGTTCTTCACTTCCCAGCCGACGAAGGCAGGCATGTTGAGGGTCGGGTTCTTGACGAAGACGCCGAGAACGCCGCAGACGATCATGCCGATCAGAAGGAACATCGAGAGATAGTCGCGGGGCTGCTTGAGGAGCCACATCGGCATCACGGAAGCGGCAAAGAGGTACGCGAAGACCACATAGCGCCAGGACACGGAGTCGAGGTAGACCGGGAAGCAGATGCCGAGAGCCACCATCGCAACCATCAGCACGATGCCGACAATGAGCTGGACGCCGGCAGTCGGGCGCATGTACTTGAGGTAGAGGCCGAAGAGAACGGCGCCCACCATGTAGATGAGCGAAATCGAGCCCGCAGCCGCACCCGGCATGAGCTCAGTGCCGTCCTTCGCAAAACCGTTGAAGGTATTGGCCACCATGTCGCAGAAAGCCGCGATCACGAGGAGCGTGAAGAGCCAGCAGAAGAGGAGGAAGAGCTGACGGCCCGTGCGGCCGACGTAGTCCTCAATGATCATGCCGATCGAGCGGCCGCCGTTCTTGACGGAGGCGTAGAGCGCGGTGAAGTCCTGAACGGCGCCGAAGAAGATGCCGCCGATGATCATCCAGAGAAGCGCCGGGAGCCAGCCGAACATGGCCGCAATAATCGGGCCCGTCACAGGGCCTGCGCCCGTAATCGAGGTGAACTGGTGCGCGAACACCGTCCATTTGTTGGCAGGCGCATAGTCGCCGCCCTTGTTTTCCACGGCCGGTGTGGGCCGGTTGGGATCGATTCCCCAGGTCTTCTCGAGCCAGCGGGCGTATCCAAAATAGCCCGCTGCCAGAGCGACGAGAGCGATCAGCATGATGGTTAGACCGTTCATTGCCTGAAATCCTTGGTTCTTGTAGGAATGAAGTTTTATGGAAAAGCACTTCGGGGCTGCTTAGATCGAGAGAAGCACTCAGCCCCGGAAGCGAGCAGCGCAGAAAGAACGGAATCTTCTGCGTCTGACCCGAAATAGTACGATTCAAACTGCATTCAGGCAAATGCAGATTCTATTTTTGATTTATTTATATCATTTGATATTTTTGGATTTTTGATTGCGTTATCTGAATTTAATCAAAACTCAAAGCACGCCTTGACTTCTGCATCAATCCGGATATTGCAAAGAACTTATCGGGTTTACCCTTGAATCATCTGTTTACAGATCGCCAAAACAAAAGGCCCGGGACTTTCGACATCCCGGACCTCTTGTTTCTGAGTCCGCGTTCCCGGAAATCCGGGAAGCGGTCAGTTTGCTTTTCAGCCGTTCATCAGCTGAGGATGTAGACGGCAACGAGAAGAATGAACATCACCGGAGCGGTGCGCTTCACGATCGCGAAGGGCGACACGCCGGCGATGCCGGCCGCGATGATCATGCCGCCGGCAAGGGGCGACGAGAGGCGGCCGAAGTTGCCGGAAATGGCGGCGAGGTAGCCCAGACCGTCGATCGTCATGCCGAAGCTCGCGGCGTGCGGAGTAACGGCTTCATTGAAGGCGAAGGCCGCAGCGTCGCCCGAACCCGTGACGAGCGCCATCAGGTAGGGGCCGGCAGCGGCGCCCAGCTTGGCGATTTCGTTCGCATGCGTGAGGTAGTTGACGAAGGCGTCGATCACGCCGCAGGCGCGCAGGCCGGCAGCGAAAACGCCGGCCGCGATGATGATGCCGATGATCTTGGCGTAGCCCGAACCCATGCCGTCAAAGAACTTCTTCGTGACGTCGGCGGGGTTGGTGCGGGTGACGGCGATCGCGTAGATCGCGCCGATCAGCATGGCCGTCGCAACGGACATCTTCATCTGAGGCGCCCAGATGTTGGCGCAGACGAGAATGACGACGGGAAGCATCGGGGCGATGGCGAAGAGAATGTTGGGCTTCTCGGGAAGATCAACCTTCTTGCCGCCGGCGGCGCCCGTGCCTTCAGCTTCATGGAAGCCCTCGCGGCGGAAGTCGCGGTAGACGAGGCAGACGACGACCATCAGGACGATGGCGCCGAGCGCGGCGCCCACGGTGATCGGCATGAAGCGGCAGATGAACTCAATGATCGGAATGTCCGCAAGCTTCGAAACGAAGGCATTGTGCGCGACGCCCGGCGACAGGTACGCCATCGTGATGGAGCCCACCACGGCGGCGGCGGCCATGGCCGGATGGAAGCCCGCGCGGATGAGGAGCGGGATCACCGTCGGACCGACCGAGGCGACGAGGCCCGAGGTCGAGGGGATCGCGATCGAAATGAAAGAGACCACCAGCATGCAGGCGGGCAGCAGCAGGAGCCCGAGCTTGCGAAGGGGCTTCGTGAGAAGCGCAACGAGATGCACGTCGCACTTCGTGAGCGCGACGACGGAAGCAAAGCCCATTGCCGAGCAGATTGCGATGATGAGCGAGCCGTTCGTCATCGACTTGTCGAACTGCTTGAAGGCGATCATCGGTTCGAGCGAAAGAACCGCCATCAGGAGGCCGGCTGTAAGAAGAACAAGGCGCGTCTCGTAGCGCTTAATCAGCGCCAACGGCGCCGACGGTAACGACGAGCGCTACGCACATGGACCAGGTGGCCATAGGGAAATCTCCTTTCGGGAGGAAAAGTTTCAGGAATTTTTACGGGCGGGCGCGATTTTACGAGGGAAGCTTCGCGAAGCAACCTATCGTTTTCGCTTATTGAGGCCGAATTCTGCCCGAATCCTCAAAGGATTTCCTTTTCTTTACGTTCGGGCGCCGATCGGGGAAAAACCTGGCCGCCGGAAAATCAGCACCGCATGCGGTTTCAATTAAGCCTCTCTCTGAAGCTCGAAGCGACGACGGCGAGCCCCCAGAGCGCAAGGACCGCACCGAAAAAGACGAAGGGCAGAGTCCAGGCCCCCGTCTGCTCGTAGAGCATGGCGAAGATCCAGGGGCCGCATCCGGCGCCGAGGTACCCGATCCCCTGCGCCATGCTCGAGATGCCGAGCATTCGGCGCATGTCGCTCGACTTCTGCGCCATGAGAAGAAATGCCACGGAGAGCATCGCGCCCTGCGAGGCGCCGGCAGCGACCGAAGCCGGGAAAAGCCAGACGCCGCCCGCAATCCAGCCGAGAAGCCCGGCGAGATAAACGACGGAAAGAATGATCCCGGAGACGGCGTCATTGCCGACAAGCTTCATGAAGCGCGGCGTAAAGACGGAAGCCGGGAGACCCGAGAGGAGATAGACGAAAATCCAGAACCCCGTTTCCGGGGCGCTCATCCCGAGGCTCTGCCAGAAGGGCGGCATCCAGGCAGCCGCCGTATAGATCGTGAGGGACTGCAATCCCATCACCGCCGTGAGCGCCCAGGCAAGCGGATCGGAAAGCATGGCGCTGAAAGCGGATTTCTTATCTTCATTGCGAGAAGAACCGGCCGTCGCCATCGCCTCAGCGCCCGGCTGCCGCCTGGCGAGACTCCAGCAAAGAAGCGCGACGCCGGACGCCAGCGCCCAGAAGCCGAAGGGGACTGCAAGCGACCCCGAAAGCGTGAGAAGCGGCGCGGCGAGGAGTCCCCCCACGGCGCCCGAAGAGCCGATGACGCCCGTGTAAAGCCCCATCATCGGACCGCTCTTCTGCGCCCAGACAGTCTTCACGACGACGGGCATCAGCACGTTTAGGATGGCAATGCCCGCGCCGACCAAAAGCGTGGCGGCAAGAAGCACGGACCAATTGGTCATCATTCGAAGAACGGCGCCCGCAAAGAGAACCGCAATCGCCGCAGCAATCCCGCCCCAGAGCCCGAACCGGCGCACGAGCGCCGGTGCAGCAAAGGAAAAGACCCCGAAGGCCGCAATCGGAAGCGCGGAGAGCGTGCCGTAGGCGTCCCAGCCCACCTGCATGGCCTCGCAGATCTCGTGCGCGAGCGGGCCCACTGCCGTAACGGGCCCCCGCATGACGAAGGTAACCGAGAGGAAGGCCGCGAGGAGGAAGCCTCCTGCGGCAGCTGAGATAAGACGAGCCATGGCGGGGAAAGACAAGGATAGAAGAGAGTGATCTCTGGATTTTAGGCCGCATCGCACGAATAACGGATCGGATCGCTATTCCCCGGACGACAGATTCCTGTCGCATGCGCCGGACGAGATTCGTTACGAATGCACAAATTCATGAACACTTGTTCAGCGACTCCTGCGCTAATGTTGCACTTAGAAATCTCTCTTATAGAAAAGATCCTGCGGCCGGGACGGCTGCATGATCCGGAATCTGCGGGGCTCCGGGCTTCCTCCCAGTCGTTTCGGAAAAACCATTTCGAGTCGAAAGCCAGCCGCACCCAAAGGATGAAAACCATGAAAAAGAACACAAAGATCGCCGCAGCTGCCGCCCTCTCAGCCGTTTTCCTTCTTGGCGGCTGCGCGAGCGACGGCACCTACTACCGTGCCGATACCTACACGGCCAATCAGGTGAACCGCGTTCAGGAAGTCAATACGGTTGAAATCATCGCCATCAACGCCGCGCGCGTGGCAGTCCCCAACAGCAGCAACCGCGAGACGGCCCAGATTGCGGGCGCCATTCTCGGCGCCATCGCAGGCGCCGCGATCGGCAACCACAACAACCACTCCACCTCCGCCCGCGTGATGGGCGGCCTTGCGGGCGGCGCCGTTGGCGGCCTCGCCGGCGGCGCAGTGGGCGGCGACAGCACGACCTATACCGACGGCGTCCAGATCATCTACAAGACGGCCGGCGGCCGGGTGCTCCAGACCTCCCAGGTCGGCCAGCCCTGCGAATTCAAGACCGGCACGGCGATTCTCGTCGCGCCCACGCCGAGCGAAGCCCGCATTCAGCCCAACAACCCCTACGGGTGCCCCCGCAAGTAATGCGCGATCCTGAGGTACAAGAATCATGAAGTTCAGAAATTCCGCCGTCATTGCCGCTTCGGTGCTCTGCGCCCTGGCGGCTGCCGGCTGCACCACCCCGTCCACTCAGACGTCGACGCTTCCTCCGGGAACCCAGCGCATGAGCCAGGACCTCATCGACTACAACACGCAGAGCGTGGACGCCGCTGCCCGCGTCATGCAGGAAGAAGCCCGTCAGAAGGAAGCGGCCCGCGCCGCCGCTCAGGCTGAGGCCGCCCGCGTGAAGGCCGCTCAGGATGCCCAGGCTGCCAAAGCGCGCGTCGCCGCGCAGAAAGCCAAGTCCGCGCGTCAGGCAAAGCTTGACGCCTATCAGGACAAGGTGCGCGAACTCGAACTTGAGCTCAAGCAGCTTGACGTTGCCGAGCGCCGCGCTCAGGTCGACGGCACCGTGGCCGACAGCAAGGCAAGATCGGAACTTGCGCGCGAACGCGCTCAGCTCGAGCTCGACCGCATGCGCGCGGAAATCGAAAACCTGAAGGCAGCGGACGCGAAGTAAGCCGCCTCATCGACGATCCGTCTCAAATGCCGTCCGGGGAAGCGTTTCCCGGACGGCATTTTTCTGCTCTGAAGCTTCCGTTCCCCGATCGATCAGAATTCGAATCGATAAAGGAGATCAAGCGCCTGCTCCACCCCGGAAACGGCTTCGAGGTAAAGCCTCGGCATCAGCCGGTAGCGAAGCGTGAGGGTCGCGAGCGAATCAAAGATCCCGACGCCGTACTTCACCTGGAGCCCCGGGAGCACGTAAGCCGACACCACCACCTGCTGCGAGTCGCCCGTACCCGTCGTATCGACGCCGAGCCCTCTCAGCCCGACGGCGTCCCCTACTTCGGAGAGAATGCCGCTTCCCTGCGAGGTGCCGACGCCGATCAGCATGCTCGTCATCATGGAGGCGCTGCTTCCTTCCTCGGACCCCAGGCCTTCGCCGCGAATCAGGTAGGAGAGCGTCTCCTGTTCGGAAAGCTGCGGCGTGGAGAAGAGCGTCACCTGCGGCGACTCGGCGGTGCCCGTCACCCGGATGCCTGCCGTCACGCCGTCCGCTGTGTTTTCTGGATTCCTGATGGCTTCAAGACGCAGCGTGGGGTTGGTCATGGGGCCGGAGAAAAGGATCTGTCCGCTCTGAATCACGAGATCCTGTCCGTAGGCGCGGAAGCGCCCCATCGGCACGTTGATCTGGCCGAGAAGCCCCATTCTGCCCCCCGCCATGACGAACCGAACCTCGCCCGAGAGCCCCGCGCGGAGCCCATAGGCCGCAATCCGCACCTCAGGCCCGAGCACCACCGTGACGTCGCCCGAAATCGGCATGCCGTCCGTTCGCACGGTTCTGGGCTGAAGATTGCTGTCAAGAAGCACCTGATCCTCAGAGACGGCAATTGCCGTCGAGGGAAGCGTCTTCACTTCAATCATCGATTTGGGGATTTCAATGCGCCCCTTGAGAGAGGCGGAGGCATTCGTCGCCTCGGCCGTCACGTCGCCCTTGACGTCCACCTGAATCATGGGCGGGAGGGAAAGATGGAACCCCTCGGTGCGCACTCTCGCATCCGCCTTCCAGCGCTCAAGACTCTCCCAGGACGCGTTTCCGGAAAGGATCACGCTTTCCGTCTTCGTCCGGATTTCCCCGGAGAGCGTAGACGTACGTCCGTTGAACTCAATTTCGACGTTCGAGGGCTCCATTTCAATGGGAATGAAGTCGGCGTCGACCACGACATTTTCTGCGCCCGCGCGACCGTAAAGCTCCGGACGGGACAGCGTGCCCGCCGCCCGGAGCCGGGCATTGACGGCGCCTTCCGCGCGCTCGCCTCTTGAGAGGAAGGGCTGAATGAAGGAAGGCGTGATGCCCTCAACAATAATCCGGCCGTCGAGCCGGCGCTCCTTCTCCGGATCGATCACCGCGAGTTCGCCAAAGCTCGAGCCGTTCCCCTCGGGCTTCACCTCCCAGGCGAGCGCAACGCGCTTCCCCGTAATGAGCGCATGCGCGCGGAGCTTCTCAAGCGTCACCGGGAATCTCACGCCCTGCCAGCGCGTGGAGTAGCTCAGCCCGTCGCCGTTAAGGGTCACCTGGCCGGAAGGCATCGGATTTTTGGCGAGATCCCAGCGGAAATCCGCGCTCCCGGTAAAGCTCCCGGCGATGCGGTCGCTCTTCTTTCTCAGATAGGGCTTGAGGACCTCCATGTTGAGGCTCTTCAAAGCGAGGTGCGCTTCTCCCGCTCGTCCGAGAACCATGGGCTTCGGGAGGCACACCTCTGCATCCTCATGCATCCAGCAGTGGGTTCCCACGGCGAGCTGCGCCGTCTTCGGATCCCAGCTCAGGGGCGCGGCATTCCTGTTCGACCAGGTGCCTGCCGGCGTCTCCACGCGGGCCTCAGTCAAAGACCCCGTCCAGGAGAGCGTATCGCGCGAGAATTTCCCGGCAGCCCGGATTGATCCCGATACGGGGTCGCCGGAAAGAGCCAGCGTGATGACGTGGCTCCCCTCGGTACCCTTGAGCGACGCTTCGGCCGAATCCAGAGCGACGCTGGAAGCGGCAAGGTCCGCGAGCTTCAGGCTGGCGCTCCCCTGAATTTCCCCGCCTGCGAGGGAATTGAAGATGAAGGCCATCTTCTCTTCGAGAGACGCATTGGCGGCAGGAGGCGGAGGAAGATTTGCGGGCGGCGCGGGAGGCGGGAGCGGCTCTCCATCCTTTGCCCCGCCCTTCTGCGGCGCCGCGCCCTTAAAGGGCGAATTCCTCATGTCGACGAAGAGATTGAGGCCGCCCAGCGAAAAGAGATTCTCCCAGCCGAGCCCGCTCGCGCGGACATTCGCCTGAGCGATCGGGTGCGCGAGGCTGCCGGCAAGCTTCACTGTTCCGTTGGCGCGCCCGCTCAGCCCCGGAATCGTATTGAGGAGCCCCGGCGCATCAATGCTGAGGTCAAGCGTGATCCCCCGCATGTGCTCGACCTCGCCCGCAAAGCGCAGCGTGTTTCTGCCGAGGAGGAAGTCGAAGTCGGAAACCTTCCAGGAGAGTTCGCTCGTTCCTGAAATTTCCGTCGCGAGCCTCACAGGCGCCTTCTGAATGGTGCCGTCGAGCTTCAGTTTCGCCGAATCCACGCGGTAGGTGCCGTCCGTGCGCAGGAGCCCTTCGCCTGAGAAGTCGGCGCCGAGTCTGAGCGGAAGCTTTTTGATCCAGGGTTCGAAATCAACGCCCGAAACCCTGAGCGCGGTTTTCCAGGCGAGATCCTCATTCCAGGCCGCTTCGCCGCTGAGATTCAGCTCGCCGAGCGGCGTCGCGAGATCGAACTTCGAAAGCCGGATCCCGGAGAGGTCGCCCGAGGCATCCGCATCCAGAGTTCCCTCAAAGCGGGTCTCTTCCCCGAGGAGCGCGTCCGGCGCCTCAATGACGGGATGTCCCTTGAGCGCAAGCTTCCATGCGGAAGGGCGGCCGGCGGCCTCAAGCGCAAGATTCCTCACGATGTAGCGGCTTTTGGCGAACGTCCCGGCGATGCCCGGACGCGGCGAAGCTTCCTCGCTGAGCGGAGACTTTTCCGATGCGGCGGGCAGCGTTCCCGAGTCTTGAGCTGCAGGATCGCTGCCCGTTTTCTCTGCCTTCCCGCCGGAGGCAGCGAGAATTTCGGGCGATCTGAGTTCATCCGAGGCGAGAGACAGGCTGAAGGGAAGATCGGCCTCACCCGGGTTGGCCGCAGCCTTGAGCGTCATGGCGGCGGGGCCCTTCGTCATTGCTTCGAGACGGAGCTCCCCGGCAATTTCTCCGACAAGCGTCGTTTTGAGCTCAGCCTCAGGAGAATCAAACCGGAGGCCGGCGAGCCTCCCCCAGGGCGCGGCATCCGCACGGGCCTCCAGAGAGAGATTGACGGGCCAGGCGCCGTCGAGATCCGTGCTTCCCGAAAGCGCGAGATCCGCAGCCGAAGATTCCAGCTGGAAGCGCTCAATCTCAACATGCGACGCCTTCATGGAAGCCTTCGCGTCAATCGTGCGGATCTCGAGGGGCGAGAAGCCCGGAAGTTCCTCCGTCCCGGGGATGCCCTCGAGGCGAATGCCGCTCGCCTTAAGAGAGCGCAGTTCCGCATCAAAGGGGAGCCTGACGACCGGAAGCGTTTTGATGAAGGGGTCGGCAAAAATTCCCTTCACGCGCTCGAGATAGGTTTGATGAGACGGCGCCTGAGGGGCAGAGGCCGGTGCAGGGACCGATGCCGAAGTCGACGCTTCCCCTGCGGGCTGAGCCGCTTCCGAAGCGCCCGGAGGCGAAGAGAGATTTGAGAGATCTGCATGCCCTTCGGAGAGCGCCGCTTCTTCTATGACGACGCCTTCGCGGGCCATGCGTGCGGCCGCATCAAATTGAGCGGCCCCGGCGGGAATCCTGCCGAGCTCCGAGGAAAGGCCGGCGAGAGAGAATTTTGAGAGCTTGAGGATTCCGTCGTGAAGATCAAGCCCGGCATCGAGCGACTTCAGCTCAATCGTCTCGCCGTTGATCACTGCTTTTGCGTCTCTTGCCGCAATGCCCTCGAGCGTGATGCCGATCGGAAGCTTCAGGTCCGGCAGCTCAAAGGGCGCAGATTCTTCGGGAGCCGCTTTCTCCTGAGGGAGCTTCGCGGTCTCGACGACAGCCGCCGGCCTTTCGATCTCAAGGCGCCCGAGCTTGAGCTCCTTATCGAAAAGACGGTACCAGTCGAGCTCAATCACGAGCTTTTCGACCTTCACGTCCACGCCGGGAGAAGTCCAGCCGATCCCGGTGAGCGTCAGATGCCGCCAGTCGCCGTCGGACTTTTCAATCGAAAGCCCCGGCACCCAGCGGTCAAGCGCCTTCGCCGTGAGTGAAAGCCCCGTCGACGTCGTTGCAAGGAAAATGAGCGCGCCGGCAAGAAGAAGAAGGAGTGCGAGAAGAATTCCCGCGAGGCGCAGAAAAATACGGGCGGATCTGGCCATCTTAGAGCTCCGGGCCGAGGCCGATATAGAAAGCAAACCCCTTGTGGTCCGGGTCTCCGATCGGGCGGGCAATGTCGAGCTTCACCGGCCCCACGGGCGACTGCCAGCGAATGCCGAGACCCGCGCCCACCTTGAAGGACGTGGAAGTAAATTTATCCACCGCTTCGCCGGCATCCACAAATGCCGCGCCCCACCAGGCGCCGTGGAAATTCCACTGGTATTCGATGCTCGAGGTGAAAAGGCGCTTTGCACCCCGGAGGTCTCCCGACTCGTCCTTGGGCGAGATCGACTTGTAGTCGTAGCCGCGAACGCTTCTGTCGCCGCCCGCAAAGAAGCGCAGGTCCGGCGGCACGTCGTCGAAGTCGTCCGTCTGAATCCAGCCGAAGGCGTAGCGTCCGATGAAGCGATGGCGCATGGCGAGCGTGCGGATCATCGCGCCCTGCGCATTAAAGGCCCAGAAGTCGATGTCCGACCCCCAGAATTTGCGCGAAAGGTCGAAGGAATAGCGCTGCGAATCCCCCCACGTCGGCATGGCGCCGCCCCGCGAGCGCGTGCGGCTGAAGGAGACGCCCGGATAGAAGAGCATGGTCTTCGTCGAGCTCATGCCCTGCGTGAAGTTGTCGAGCATCCAGCGCATGTTGAATGCCCGCTGCCAGCCGTTTTCAAAATTCCAGTAGCGCGATCCGACAAGCGTCGTCTGGGTCGACTTGGTGTCGTTGAGGTCCGTATGCTTGAGGCCGCCCTGCACGAGGTAGTACTCCTCAAGCGGATTCTCGCGCCGGGGCATCTTGTAGCTGAAGTCGAATTCCTGCTCGCGGGCGGAAACGGCGCTCGAGAGCGCCAGACTGTGTCCCTTCGAATTCACCCAGGGCTTGGTCCATTCGCCCGTGAAGCGAGGTCCGACGTCGGTCGAATAGCCGACGCCCACTTCGACGATATTGCCTTTTCGCGGCGTGAGCGACCCTTCAAAGGGAAGCTCCTTATCGGGCGTTGCATTTCTGAAGTCGGGCGCGACAACGGCGTAATTGAACCAGCCGGTATCGGCAAGGCGTTCGTTGAGGTTGGCAAGCCCTTCTGAGGTATAGGGATCGCCTTTCTCAAAAGGAATGAGGTTCTGCAGAATCTCGTCGTCGATCTGCGAGCCCGAGAAATGCACCTCGCCGAACTTCCAGCGCGGACCGGAACTGAAGGTGAGGCGCCACCAGGCCTGATGGAGGTCCGGCGCCACGGCAAGTTCATTGCGCGTAAAGCGCCCCTGAAAGTAGCCCTTCCGCGTGGCAAGACTCTGCACTTCCTTCTTGAAGCTCTCGTATTCGCCGTGGTTGAGCACGTCTCCCTTTTTAGGGAGCTTGTCCCTGATGCGCTCGAACGCGCGGTCGTTCGCCGCATCCCCCTCAAGGAGGAGCTCGGCGCCTTCAATCCTCACGGGCTCGCCCGGATCAACCGTCAGCCGGAGAATGCGCGGATCCTTCGATCCCTCCTTCGGTCTCGGATCCCACTTGAAGGTAAGTTTCGGGGCATAGTAGCCGAGCGCCCTCAGGCCGTCCCTCACGCCGGTTCTCACCCGGGCCCGGTAGCGGCCTTCCACGGTGATGCCGTCAAGCCCGAGCGACTCGAGCTGCGCCCGGACATTCTCCTCAAGTTCGCCCTCAAGCCCCGAAAGCCGGTAGCTGAAGTCCGCCGCCCCGGCTGAAAGCGCAAGGGACAGAAGAACTGTCAAAGCGAGTGAACGAAGGCGAATCACGGCAGGATCCCTCGGCAATATCGGGAGAAGAGAAGGATTCCGCTTATTTTAGCGGGCCGTATTCCGCAGCTTCCCGGCGTGCTGCCCGCAGAGTCTTTTCCAAAAGCAAAAAGCGCCGGAAATGTCAACCGACGCTTTTTGCTTCTGCCGGTCCGCTCGCCCGGAGGCGGCGCGGCCGAGCGATCAGACTGCCGCTCAGGCCTTCACGGGAGCCTTGGGAGCCGCTTTCCTTGCCGGAGCAGGTGCGGCCGCAGGCGCCTTGGCTTCAGGCTTTTCTGCTGCAGGCTTGGCGGGTGCCTTGGCGGCGGGTTTGGCTGCCGGCTTCTCCGCGGTCTTGACTGCGGGCTTTTCAAGAGGCTTCGCCGCTGCCTTGGCGGCAGGCTTTTCTGCGGGCTTGGCGGCAGCCTTCGGCTGCGCCTTGCGGGCTGCGGGCTTCTTCGCGGGAGCCTCCTTAGCCGGCTCAGGAGCCTTGACGGCCGTGAGCTGCTTCACGGCTTCGGCGATCACGCGCTGCACGGCTTCCTCGGGCGAAAGTCCCGTCTGCGCGAGCGCATCCGTAAGCGCCTTCAGCGCAGCTTTGCTCAGCTTGATTTTGGTTTTGATCTTCAGAACGGGCATAGTCTCTCCTTCTTTTCTGCCTTTGCGACGCAAAGGCATTGACTTCTCATTTCTGGATTTTTTACTGTATCACCGAACCGAGAGCCGCCTCATCCCGGGTGCGGGCTTTTCTCGCCGACATTGCGAAAAACTGTTTCCGGGCGGTTCATGATGCGCGAAGGTGGCGAACGCCAGGAGCCTCTTCCGTACGGCATCGTGCGCTCATCTGCGTGCATTGCGGGTCATTCTCAGCGCTTCGCCGGCGCAGCTCCAAATAGAGCGGGCAATATCGGGTAGAGGGCCCCCTTGCAGGGTACCCCCTCCCACACCGCATGGCCCCGTGATCGGGCCCTTTCGGACATGCCGTTCGGCATCCGGCGGTTTTCA
>NZ_WEHX01000006.1 GCF_009183815.1 Sutterella seckii
CTGAACCCCGATGAGTTTCTGAATCGTCAGCTCAAAACGAGTCTGCGGGTGAAGGGGCCGAAGAATCACGAAGAAACGCTCGAGCACGCAAAGGAGATCACCTCCACCTTCAAAAGTCAGAAGACCCCTATTCGCGCCTGTTTTACGAATGAGAGTACCCTCTATGCACAGGCGGCCTGACCCCAAGCGCCACACAGCACCATCCGTCAACTATTAAATACCTTTGTTAATAATACGACGCAGAAGCTTCAGAAATTGCCCGACGGCGCCTGGCGGCTTGAAGCCGATATGGACGACACCGTGCTTCTTGACGGGTGGATCGCGGGCTGGCGCGAAAAAGCAGGGATCCGGAAAGTGGAAAAGATTCTGATCGCCGAAAAGGCCTGATGTCGTCCGGACGTATGGATTGGCTCCTTTTGCTTTTTGCCGGCGCCTTTGAGGTCGGCATGACGTTTTGCCTCGGGAAGACCCGGGGCGCGGAGGGCTTTGAATTCTGCCTCTGGGCCGGCGGATTTCTCATTTCGGCGGCGCTCAGCATGGGACTCCTCGCAAAAGCTTCGCAGACGCTCCCGCTCGGCACTGCTTATGCCGTCTGGACGGGCATCGGTGCCGTGGGAACCGTTCTTGTCGGCATCCTGGTTTTCAAAGAGCCAGCGGCGCCTTTGAGACTCTTTTTCCTCTTTACACTGATTGCTTCCCTGATCGGACTGAAGCTCGTGTCTCAATAATGAAGAGACTCCCGCTGAAGGCAGAAAATCAGCGGGAGTCCGCGCGGGAGAGATGTTGGCCTTAATCCTGCGAGTTGAGTTCAGCGATGAAGCGAGCAAAGATTCCCCATCGCCTCCCGCACCTCTTCGTTCGGATAGCCGAGCATGACGGCACCGTCGCCGGTTGCCTTCTTAATGGTCAGATAGCCCGTATGCACAAGGACAGAGGTTGGCTGGAGCTCCAGAATAGGATCGTCGCTGGCGATGACTGTCAGGTCCTCTAAAAACGGTTCATCGTAATGAGCAGGATCAAGCAGGCCCCGAACTTTTAGGAAGTTGCGAACAATCGCAGTCGTGCCGCCGGGATTGAGCCCATAGTGCTGAAAGTCGGGTTGCGGACACGCTAGGAACTGCAAAACCGACCAGGGCGCGAAGACATCCGTCGAAGCATTTTGGTCGAAGCAAAAGCCGCCGTACTCGCGGCGCATTCGACTAATGAGTTGGTCGTGTGACATGCCGCAGAGGTCCGATGCCCGCTCGAGCCAGGTTGAAAAATTGGTTCGAAGTTCGTCTTCCGTGAATCCGAGCAGAGAGCCGTACTGAGGCATCATCGACAGATCCGTCAAGGCATTGAAGCTCGGAGTCAGCACGTTTTGCTTGAACTTCATGACACCGGTGACGCATAAGAACCGGAGGGCCCCGGAGAGCGACTTTGTTCTTGCAAAGAAGGATGCGATGACTCTGCGATACTGCTCGAACCGTTCCGGCAAATGTAGACATTCGGTGAGCGGCGCATCGTATTCGTCGATGAGCAGCACGAGCGAGCTGTTCGGCAGCGACAATAGCGCTGTCTCCCAGCGCTGAAGCGGGAAGCGCGACACATCAGGCGAGGTTTCGATTCCTGCGGCGCGCAGACGTCCCTGAAGGTGCAGATCGAACGCGAGTAAAAAATCCTCCAGCGTCCCGACATCCCTGAAGGCAGAGAAATCCAGACTCACGACTTTATACGTGGTGTCTGTCCAGGTCTTGGCAATGTCCAGACCTTCAAAGCCTTCAATGCCCTTGCCGAAAAGATCGCGAAGCGTTGAGGCGAGGAGGGACTTCCCGAAACGGCGCGGACGGGCGATGAAGACCGCAGGAAACATCCGCACCATCTCCGCAATCTGCGCAGTCTTGTCGATATAAATGAAGTTGCGGGAGGGATTGCGGATGGTCGAAAAATCGGAGATGCCGAGCGGGAGATTGCGCATGGGCAGAAGCTTCAGGAAGCTTGAACTTTATGGATATCAAAATACTAGCATTGGTGCGTTGGATGTTTTGAAAAGCACCTGCGCCGTGCATTACAGGGCATAGTCGCTTCCTCCGTCTTCCTCCGGCATCCGGAGGCAAGGAGTCGCGTGCATGTCGAGGCGCTTCCGGAATCAGGCTTCCGGCACGGGATCTATCTCATTTCGCGTGAGCGCGAAATGCCGCAGATGATTGAGCGCATGGCCGGTTTCGCCCGCAAGGCCGCGGAAATTCGTGAAGGCTGACGAGGCTTCACCGGGTTTGAGTTCAGCGGCTGCGTCCGTTGAAGGCGGTGCAGAGGTGCGGTTTCTCCTTGCCTGATGAGAAATGCGTGCGCAATTGTGGAAAATGGCCGCTGAAAGTATGGCGCAATTGTGGAAAAGCAGATCTAAAACTATGTCGCAAACGTGAATGAGTTGATATTTATAGTTATTTTACGTTCCTTAAATGTAAGAAAATGTAATGTCACTGCTTCACTTTCGTGGACTCTCACGGATAGCACTTTCTCGTTCTTTGCTTGTTGGCTTGACGCTTCCGTAATCGCCGAACAGACCATGATGGTCATCCAATGCGGCGGGTCTCGGGCAGGTGGTCGAGCCGGGCAGATCCGTATGATCCCAATGCCTGCTCAAGTTATTTCGAAATCTCTAACTCCTCGATAAGGCGGGAACTATCCGCCCGGTTGGCTTCGCCAATTACGGTACGGTTATTAAGCGTCTATACATGACGCAAAGATGCATAAACCTCAGGTTCCGGAGGCCGCTTAAAACTCTGCGGATCCCTGAGGCGCAGGCGAAGTCTGTAAACAGAATTCGGGTACTTGCGAAATGTAAATTCATATCCGGCGCTAGTGAATTTTTTCAAATGATCGCGCGTTGAATCTTCAATACCTCTTCAGGAGAGGAAGGGAAAACGCTAGAATCAACGGACAAGAAATAGCTAGGGATAACACTAATAAACAAGACCCACCAATGCTTCCCGTACTGGCGATGACTTCGTGAGAGAAGTCCTCAGCCCGCATGCGGAGAGCAAAACGCCAAGAAAAAGAAAATGACACGTCTATCCGTCCGTCCGCCAGCCGTGACTGATGCGCGCAATGAGGAGACCATGCAGGGCTTCATGCGCCGCATTGAAGCCACGCCTCCGGGGCAGTGCGCCATAACGCTGCTCCTAAGTCAACTCGACGCATCGCTCCTTCAGACCTGCGGCAAGTGCGTGCCCTGCCGCGACGGATTGCCGCAGCTTGCGGAAATCCTTCGCCGCATCGCCTCCTGCAAGGCGGAGCCCGACGACCTCGAGGCGCTTAAGTCTCTCGCCGAAGTGATCCGCGACGGTTCCGACTGCGCGATCGGCTGGGACGCCGCTCAGGCGGTGCTCGACGGCATCGAGCGCTTCTCCGACGAATTCAAAAGCCACATTGAGGCGCATGCGTGCCAGAAGGGGATTTCCCAGTCCGTTCCCTGCGAAACCTTCTGCCCCGCGCACGTGGATGTGCCGGGCTACATTGCGCTCGCGGGCGAAGGTCTGTTTGCCGAAGCCGTCGCCCTGATCCGCAAGGACAATCCGTTCCCGACGGCCTGCGGGTTCGTCTGCGAACACCCCTGCGAAAAGCGCTGCCGGAGGACCCTCATTGATGCGCCCATCAACATCCGCGGCATCAAGAAGTATGCGGTCGACGGCGCGGCTGCCGACACGGTTCCGGTCCCGAAGGCTCTGCCTCCCACGGGCCGCACCATCGCCGTGATCGGCGCCGGCCCCTCCGGGCTCACCTGCGCTTACTATCTCGCCCTCATGGGCCACAAGGTGAAGGTCTTTGAAGCCCGCGACAAGTTGGGCGGCATGATGCGCTACGGCATCCCCGCCTACCGCTTCCCGCGCGAGCGCCTCGATGAAGACATCCGCGCCATTCTTTCTGCGGGCGACATTGAAGTCGTCACGAACGCCTCGATCGGCACGGAGGAGATGAAGACCCTCTCGAAGGAATGCGACGCGGTCTATGTGGCGATCGGCGCGCATGCGGCGAAGGGCCTGAAGCTCCCCGGCATGGATTCGAAGGGCGTCATCTCGGCGGTTGAAATGCTCCGCGCGATCGGCGACGACGCCTATCCCGACTATCGCGGAAAGAAGATCGCCGTGATCGGCGGCGGCAACGTCGCGATGGACTGCGTGCGCACGGCCGTGCGCGCGGGCGCGGACGAAGTGAATCTCGTCTACCGCCGCCGCATCGACGACATGACGGCATTGAAGGAAGAAATCCACGCGGCGATCGCCGAAGGCGTCGAAATGCTGACGCTCGAGGCCCCGGTTTCCGTCGAAGCCGACGAAAACGGATGCTGCAGGGCGCTCATCATGCAGCCCCAGAAGATCGGCGCCTACTCGCGCGGTCGTCCGGGGGTCGCCAAAGCCGACAAGGAAACGGAACGACTCGAAGCCGACCTCATCATCGCCGCCGTCGGTCAGGACGTCGTCACGAAGCCCTTTGAGGATTTCGGCATGCCCGTCAAGTGGGGCGCCTTCGTCACGGACGAGTTCCTGCAGGTTCCGGGTCTCCCGAACGTTTATGCGGGCGGAGACTGCCAGAGCGGACCGACGACCGTCATTCGCGCCGTGGGCGCCGGCAAGGCCGCTGCGCGCAACATCGACGAGATGCTCGGCTACCACCACATTCTCGACTGCGGCGTCACGGCGCCGGCTCCGAAGGCCAACAACCGCACCCCGATGGGGCGCGTCAACATCAATGAGCGTCCGGTGAAGTTCCGCAAGCGCGACTTCAAGGACGTCGAGCTCGGGATGAGCAGGGAAGAAGCCGTTCAGGAATGCAGCCGCTGCCTGCGCTGCGACTGCTTCGGCGCGGGTGCTGCCGTGGGCGGGAGGATTCAGTATGTTTGACATTACGATGGACGGCCGCACGATCGCGGTCGAAGAGGGCGCAACGCTCCTTGATGCGGCGCGTTCCGCCGGCATTCACATCCCGACCCTCTGCTACCTGAAGAACGTGAGCAATATCGGCTCCTGCCGCCTCTGCGTGGTGGAGGTCGAAGGCGTGAGCGGGCTCGTCTCCTCCTGCAATACGCTCGCGCACCCCGGCATGGTCGTGAAGACCCGTTCTGAAGCGATCGACCGGGCCCGCCGCACGGCGCTTCAGCTCATCATCGCCGAGCACGGCTTGAACAGCACGCAGTACTGCTTCAGCTGCACGAAGAACGGAAGCTGCGAGCTTCAGCACCGCTGCCGCGAACTCGGCGTCGAAACGTCGCCCTTCAAAATTACGCCGGCATCGGGCGAGATCCTCGACAGCAACCCCTTCATCGCCTTCAATCCGTCGCTCTGCATCCGCTGCCAGCGCTGCGTGGGCGCGTGCAACAACGCTGCCGGGAACCACACGCTGGTCTCCGGCAAGGCGGGCCTTCGCACGACGATCCTCGCGCCCTTCGGCAGGGACTGGAAGAGCACGAACTGCGAATCCTGCGGCACCTGCGCCGCGGCCTGCCCGACGGGCGCCATCACGATGAAGCGCCGCCGCGCCTACCGCTCGTGGGAAATCAAGAAGGTCCGCACGACGTGTCCGCACTGCGCGACGGGCTGCCAGTACGACCTGATCGTGAAGGACGGCCGCATCGTCGATACGGAAGCCGCGGACGGCCCCTCGAATCACGGACTCCTCTGCGTGAAGGGCCGCTCGGCGAGCTTCGACTTCGTGCAGTCGGACCGCCGTCTGACGACGCCCCTCATCCGCTCCTCCGTCACGGGCGAGCTCGAACCCGCTTCCTGGGACGAGGCGCTTGATCTCGTCGCGAAGAAGTTCACGGAACTCCGCGACAAGTTCGGAGGCGAAGCGCTCGCCGCCTTTGCCTGCGCGCGGTCCGCGAACGAAGACATCTACATGCTCCAGAAGATGGCGCGCACGGTCTTCAAAACCAACAACGTCGACAACTGCGCGCGCGTCTGCCACGGTCCCTCCGTGGCGGGTCTTCAGAGAACGCTCGGCTCGGGCGCCATGACGAATCCGATTTCGGACATCTGCGAAAACGCCGAGGTCGTGGTGCTTGTGGGCTCGAACCCCGAGGAAGCGCATCCGGTGATCGGCATGCAGCTTCGCGCTGCGATCCGACGGGGCCTGAAGCTCATCGTGGTTGATCCCCGCGACATCGGACTCGCTCAGGCCGCGCAGATTCACCTGAAGCTCCGTCCGGGCACGAACGTCGCCTTCGCGAACGGCATCGTTCGTCAGCTCATTCATGACGGACTCATTGATCAGGAATTCATCCGCACGCGCACGGAAGGGTTTGAAGACCTCAAGGCAATGGTCGAGGCCTATACGCCCGAGCGCGTCGCTGAAATCTGCCGCATCGACCCCCGCGACCTGATCGCGGCGGCGCGCATGTACGGCGAAGCGAAGCGCGCGGCGATCGTCTACTGCTTGGGCGTCACCGAACATTCGTCCGGCACCGAAGGCGTGATGGCGCTCTCCAACATGGCCATGGTGACGGGGAAGTACGGGCGTCCCGGCTGCGGCATCAACCCGCTTCGCGGCCAGAACAACGTTCAGGGCGCCTGCGACATGGGTGCGTCCCCGGGCGACCTGACGGGCTACCAGAAGATTGCTCAGCCCGGCATCGTCGAGAAGTTCGAAAAGGCCTGGGGCACGGAGCTCCCGCGCTTCAAGGGCCTCTACGCCACGGACTGCTACCCGAAGATGATCGAAGGCGCCGTGAAGGGCCTCTTCATCTTCGGCGAGGATCCGGTGCGCACGGATCCCGACACGCATCACGTCATCAAGGCGCTTAAGAACCTCGACTTCCTCGTGGTGGACGACCTCTTCCTCACGGAAACGGCGAAGTACGCCGACGTCGTTCTGCCTGGCAGAAGCTACGCGGAAAAAGAGGGCACCTTCAGCAACACCGAACGCCGCGTGCAGCGAATCCGCCGTGCGGTGACGATCGAAGGCACCCGGGCCGACACGGACATCTTCACGGACATCATGAACCGCATGGGGTATCCGCAGCCGCGTCTGACGCCGGCAGAGATCATGGACGAAATCGCCTCGGTGACGCCGTCCTTCGCGGGCATCAGCCACGCGCGTCTCGACAGCCCCGAGGTGAACGGTCAGGGTCTTCAGTGGCCCTGCACCGGGAAGGACCATCCGGGAACGCCCATCCTCCATGTCGGGAAGTTCACGCGCGGGCTTGGCCGTTATTCGACCGCGGCCTACCGCGAATCGAGCGAACTCCCCGACGCCGACTATCCGCTCATGCTGACGACGGGGCGCGTCCTCTACCACTACAACGCCTGCGCGATGACGGACAAGACCGAGGGCATCAACGAGATCTCCGGCCACTCCTTCATCGAGATCAACACGAAGGATGCGGCGAACCTCGGCATCGCCGACGGCGACCGCGTCGTCGTGAGCTCCCGCCGCGGCAGGATCGAATCGGTGGCGCACGTCTCCGGGAAGACCAATGCGGGCGAGACCTGGATGCCCTTCCACTTCCAGGACGGCAACTGCAACTGGCTCACGAAGGCCGCGCTCGACAACATCTGCTCCACGCCGGAATACAAGGTGTGCGCAGTGAGGGTTGAAAAAGCGGGAGCTTCCTCCGCAGCCTTTTCAGCCTGAAAACGTCTGAAGACCGACATCGTCCCGGAAAACCTTTCCGGCTTCCCGGGACGATAAGAAAAAAAGAAAAGCCGCAGCCCCGCAATCTCGCAACGGGCGCTGCGGCTTTCTCTTGCGGGCCGAAAAACCTTAGACGACTTTGTTCCGGAAGAGCCAGGCCGCGCCCGGAATCGTCACGGCCGAAATCACGGCGAGCGGCCAGAGGTAGGGGAGGATGTCGCTCAATCCTGCATTCTCAAAGTAGATCATGCGGATCGTGAGGATCCCGTAGCGGACGGGGTTGAGGATGGTGATGGTCTGCATCCATTCAGGCATGGCCGCCACCGGCGTCATGAGGCCCGAGAGGACGAGCGAGGGAAGAAGCAGAATGAAGGAGAGGACCACCGACTGCTGAAGGGTCTTCGCCCAGGCGGAGATCGCAAGCGCGAGCCCCACAATGCTCGTTGAGAAGAGCGCCACCACGAAGAAGAGGAGCGGAAGCGACCCGGCAAAGGGAATGTCGAACCACCAGCGGCAGACGGCGAAAATCAGAAAGCTCTGGAAGATCCCGATGAGAATGGGGGCGGCGGCCTTGCCGATAAAGATTTCCACGGGCGAGAGCGGCGTCATCAGCATCATGTCGAAGGCCCCTTCCTCGCGCTCGCGCGAGATCGCGAGCCCGGCGAGGAGCATCACCTGAATCATGGCAAGACCGAGGATGAGGCCCGTCATGATGTTGTAGCGGGTGATGCCGTTTTCGTTGTAGCGGTAGCGCTCGCGCACCTCGATGGGGCCCGCGGTGCCGTCCTCGCGGGCGATGGATTCGATGATCGCCGAGACGTAGCCCGTCGCCACATTGGCGGTGGTGGTGTTTCTCGCGTCGGCGGCGACGAAGATTTCCGCGGGTTCGCCCCGGGCAAGCTTCTTTGCGAAGTCATCGGGGAAATAGAGGCCGATCAGTGCGTCGCCGTCGTTCACGGCCTGCTCGAAAGCCTCGTAGGACTGCGGGGATCCCGCGCGCACGAAGATGCGGTTCGCTTCGATTTTCCGGATCACGCGTTCGCTCGCCGGGCTTTGCGACGCGTCGTAAATGACGTAGGGAGCTTCCTCGAGATTGAAGGTCGCGCCGTAGCCGAAGAGAATCGACTGCGCGATGATGGGAACGACGAGGATCCGGCGCATGCCGGGGTCGCGCAGGAGCGTGATGAGCTCCTTGCGCGCGAGCGCGCGGAGCCTCAGAAGAGAGGCTCTGAGCCCGGCGAGGAAGGAAGTGCTGAACATTTCGGGCTTCTCCATCCGTCAGTCAAGGCGCTTCCTGGTCGCAGCGAGCGCGAGGGCAAGGAAGAGGACCACCCAGGCGGCGAGGACGGCGAGGTTTGAGAGCACGATGTGCTCCGGACCTCCCGAGAGATAGAGAATCTTCACGGACTCGATCGCGTAGGTGGGGGGCATCATGTGGCCGACCGCCGAAATAAAGGCGGGGACGCTGCGAAGGTCGAAGAGGTACCCGGAGAGAATGAGGGACGGGAGGTAGCTTCCGATTACGGCGAGCTGGATCGCGACGAACTGGCTCTTCAGAAAGGCGGAGAGGAAAAGTCCGAAGCTTACGGCCCAGGCGGTATAAAAGAGCATCGTGAGCGCGAGAAGAAAGAGGCTTCCGCGCACCGGAGCGTCGAAAATGAAGACGGCCGTGAGGAAGGTGAGGAGGCTTCCGACGGCAATCAGGGCGTAGTTCGCGAGGAACTTCGAGAGCACGATCTCAAGCGAAGTCGCGGGGGTGATCGCGAGCGTCTCCATCGTTCCCCGCTCCCACTCGCGGGCGATGACGATGCTTCCGAGGAAGCTCGCTGAAAGCGTGAGGACGACGATGGAGAGTCCGGGAACGAGGTACCAGGCGGAGGTATTGGCTTCGTTGAACCAGGAGCGCGAAAGCATCATGACGCCGCCCGTACTGCCCGCGCCGCTCACGCCCGTCATGGCGGCGCCGTCCTCGCGGAGAGCGATCTTTTCCTGAAGAAGCGCAACCGCAGCTTTCGCATAGGTGCGGATGATCGTTGCGGCGCTCGCATCAACGCCGTGGATCGTGAGGCCGATCACGGCTTCGCCGCGCGACGCGTCGCGTTCAAAGCCCTGCGGGATGTCGATGATCGCCTCGATCCGGCGGGCGGAAAGAAGCGCCTCGGCTTCCGTTCTGTTTCTAAGCGTCGTGATGTCGAAGTAGCGGCTCCCGACGAATTCCTGGGTGAGCGCCCGTGCGAGGGGCGTCGCTTCGCTTTCGACGACGGCCGCGGGGACCCGGGTGAGGTCCATCGAGAGGCCCCAGCCGAAAAGAAGAATCAGAATGACGGGGAGGATGGTGCCGAGGAAGATGGTCGCCGGATCGCAGACCATCTGCTGGAATTCCTTCAAGAGAAGCGTCATGAACCGCACCGGAGAAAAGCCTTGCATCTGCGTCATGACTGATTCTCCGCTTCTTCGCGGTTCCTGCGCGCCCGGGTCACGATGGAGATGAAGGCCTCCTCAATGCTCGATGCCCCGGTTTCCTTCCGGACTTCCGAGGGGGTTCCGAGCGTAAGCACCCGGCCCGCATCCTGAATGAGGAAGCGGTCGCAGTATTCGGCTTCTTCAAGGAAGTGCGTCGTGACGATGACGGTGGTGCCCGCTTCCGCGAGGCCGACGATCCGCCGCCAGAAGGCGCGCCGGGCGGCGATGTCGGCGCCTGACGTTGCCTCATCGAGGAAAAGTATGGCCGGCCTGTGAATCAGAGCGCAGGCAAGCGCAAGCTCGCGCTTGGCGCCCAGTGGGAGCTCCCGAGTGATGGATTCGAGCCGCTCTCCGAGGTCGCTCCCCGTCGTGAGCTCCTCTATCCGGTCTTCAAGCTGCCGGCCGGCGACGCCGAAGCAGGCGCCGAAATATTCAAGATTCTGCCGGGCGGAGAGCTGCGCGTAGAGCGAAAACTTCTGCGCGACGTAGCCCACCTTGGCGCGCGCAGCGCTCCTTGCCGTCCTCAGGTCGGAGCCCGTGACGGAAATCGTGCCGCCCGAAGCCGGCAGAAGCCCGCAGAGCATGCGGAAGGTCGTGGTCTTCCCGGCCCCATTGGGACCAAGGAGTCCGAAGATCTCGCCCTTCTTCACGGAAAAGCTCGTGTCCTCGACCGCCGTGAAGCTCCCGAACCGGCGGGAGATGTTTCTCGCGACCACCGCGTCCGGCTCCTCAACCGAATAGGCGGGCGGGAGAATCCGGAGCGCGTCGGTTTTGGCGGCAAGCGGAAAGGTGAGAGCGCAGTAGGCGTCTTCGAGGGCGGGCGTTCTGGAAGAGAGCGCTGCGCCGTCCGGGAGTTCCCGGGGCGCATCAACAGCGTCTTCCGGAGCAAGCAGGTTGACGGCGTCGCCGTGCGGAACGGCATCAAGCCAGGGGGCCCTGGGGTCCGCAGCCCGGACTTCGCGCATGAGCGTTCGTGCGAGCGGAAGTGTTCTGCGTTCGTCTCGGGCCCTTGCGAGCCAGGTCCGGCCCTGAGTTTCCCGCGCGAGCGCCTTCGGGTCGCCCTCCGCAATGAGGCGCCCCGACGAAATAAGGATCGTCCGGTCGGCGGCCTCCGCCTCGTCGAGATACGCCGTGGAGACGAGCACCGTCATTCCGGTGCGGTCCCGCATGTCCCGGAGAATGCGCCAGAGCTCGCGGCGCGAGAGCGGATCAACGCCCACGGTCGGCTCGTCAAGAAGGAGTAGTTTAGGTTCCGCGAGGAGCGAGCAGGAGAGCCCGAGCTTCTGCTTCATGCCGCCCGAGAGCTTCCCGGCCTCGCGGGATTCGAAGCCCCTCAGGCCCGAGAGCGTCATGAGGTCCCGAAACCGCGCTTCGAGCGCTTTCTCGCGGATGCCTCTCAGGGCGCCGAAGATCCGGAAGTTTTCCCAGACGGAAAGCTCTTCATAGAGGCCGAAGCGCTGCGGCATGAAGCCGAGCATGGCGACGAAGTCCGGATCATCGGTGTCGGGCTTTTTGCCGAAGAGCGAGATTTCGCCGTCGTCCGGCGTGAGGATCCCGGCAAGGAGCCTCAGAAGCGTCGTCTTCCCCGCGCCGTCCGGGCCGATGAGGCTCACGATGGCGCCGGGCTCAGGCAATACGACCGAGAGATTGTCGACGGCGGCAAAAGGCTTCCCGTCAGGACCCCGGAAGGTTTTTCTGAGGTTCCTGATTTCGACGGGAAGTGAACGGGCGTCAGTCATCCTCTGCTTCATTTCCCGGGAATGAAGTCGACGGTGACGGGCTGGCCGAGGCGCAGGCGGTTTTCCGGATCAGCCGCTTCAAGGCGGACTTCGTAAACGAGCGCGGTGCGCAGTTCCGCCGTCTGCACCGTCTTGGGCGTGAACTCCGCGGTGCTCGAGATCCAGCTCACGCGCGCATTGAGGGACCCGATCGTGTCGGTGGAAATGAGGGCCTCGGCGCCTTCCTTCACGAGGCCGAGCTGATTTTCAGTCACGTACGTCCGGATCCACTTGGGCGAGACGATGGAGAGCTGATAGATCGTTCTCGAGGGAGACGCCATGTCGCCGGGTTCGGCCAGACGCGTGCGGATGATGCCGTCCGCAGGAGCTTTGAGGATGGAAGCCTTCTCGATCTGATAGTCGAGCGAGGCGACGGCCGCCTGCGCAGATTTGGCTGCAGCTTCCGCAGAAGCGACTTCCTGCGGGCGAAGTCCGGATTCAAGCGCATGGAGCTGCGCTTCGGAAGCCTTCAGTTCGCGGCGGGCGGCTTCGAGCGACATCTCAGCATCATCGAGGTTCTGCCGGCTCGAGACGTTCGCCCGGGCGAGTTCCTTCTGGCGTACGTAGGTGCGGCGGGCGAGCTCGAGACGGGATTGAAGGGCAAGCGTCTGCGCGCGCTGCGCCTCGATATCCTCGGCGCGATATCCTTCGCGAGAGAGAGAGGCCTGCGCCTCGGCGCGCTCAAGCTCTGCCTGAGCCCGATCGCGCTCAATTCTGAGGGCTTCCGTATCGAGCTTCCCGATGATCTCTCCCGCCTTCACCGGAGCTCCCTCCTGAGGGCCAAGCTTCAGAATGCGGCCTGATGCCTCGAAGGCGAGCGAAATCTGACGCGTATCGACGTTCCCCCAGGCGCGCGTGAGCGGGGCCTTGTCCTCATGGTTCCTCAGCCACCAGGCGGTTCCCGCAAGGAGAGCAATGAGAACGAGGACAAAGGCAATTCGCAGGGCTTTCATGGTTGGAACCGGAGAGAGGAAAAAAGAGGCTCAGGGAAATTTTAGCGGGCTTCCCCGGAATAGCCCGCTTCGGGGAGAGGAGTGCGGCCGGTCAAACTGAAGGGACGTTCGAAAAAGCAGCCGATACGTGGTGAAAAAGCCAAATAGAAGCTCTGCGGATCGGCATCGGGGGATAAGGCTACGTTAAGATGATGCCTCACGCGCTTCCTTCATCCCCGGGCATTGGTTTCCGGGACTCCAGGAAGACGTCGGGTTTACAGAGGGGTTTACATGCTTTCCATCCGTGCGGCTTCGCCGGCCGATGTCGACATCGTTACTGAGATCGAAGCGAAGTGCTTTCCGCCTGCGGAAAGGGCGAGCAGAGAGCGCTTCGTCGAGCGTCTCAACGCTTTTTCCGACTGCTTTCTCATTCTGATGAAGGACGATCGTCCCGTCGGCCTGATCGACGGCATGGTGACGGACAACCGCACGATCTGCGACGAGATGTTCGCCGACGCGAAGATGCATAACCCCGACGGCCACTGGCAGTCGATCTTCGGCCTTGCCGTCATCCCCGAGGAGCAGCATCAGGGCTATGCCTCCGCATTGATGCGCGCCTTTATTGAAAAGGCCCGTCAGGAAGGGCGCGACGGCGTGATCCTCACCTGCAAGAAGCACCTCATTGACTTCTATTCAGGCTTCGGATTCGTCAACTGCGGCATTTCGAAGTCCGTCCACGGCGGCGCCGTCTGGTACGACATGGAGCTCGACTTCCGCGCGGCGAAGCGCGATGACGAATAACTGTCTGATCGCTCTCCATTAAAGAAGCGCCCGGAGTTCCTTAACGAGGATTCCGGGCGCCTGCTTTTCGGGGTCTGGGCTCGCCAGGCGTTAACTGGCCTCAATAGGCTTCAAAGCCCGGAGCCAGCATTTCGGCTTCCGCTGCATCGGCGCCGAGCTCGAGCGCCCGGTCTTCCCAGAAGGAGAGCACCCGGCGCATTTCCTGGGCGCCCGCCTTGGCGTCGGCAAGCGTCATGGCAAAGTAGGGCGCAAGGCGGATCGCATCATCGAGCGACGCGAGAGGCCGCCGCCCGTCAACGGTCATCATGCGCGCGGCTCCCGAGGCAGGCGAAAATCCATGCGTTTTCGCAAGACGCCAGCCTAAATCCGTACGGTAGAAGAGCCATTTTTCGCCTCTGTCCTCTGCGCCCGTGAGAAGCGAGAAGACCATGCGCCGCCAGACCTGCGGCAGATCAAGCTTCGGCGCCGCTCCCTCCCGGTTGAGAATGTCGGCAATCCCGAGATAGGACACGGATCTTTCTGGCGACAGGGTGCGCGCTGAGAGCGTAAAGCGCTTTCTGCCTTCATTACGGTCGGCGCGGTCGGCAAAGAGGGCGCGTGCTCCCATGGTGTCGGCGAGCCTCGTTTCAACGCATTCAATGCCGCAGTCCCGGGCGAGCCGCATGAAGACCTCACGCCAGAGGGGCGCATCGATCAGATCGGAATAGCGCCTGAGCGTGAGCGCCTTTTCGTCATTCCCGGAGACTACGACCTGCGCCGTATGACGGCCGGGGAGGGCAGTGGCGGATGAGAGATCAATGAGGGCCTTCAGATTGGCTCTGCCTCGTTCTTCTGCATGAAGCGCATAGAGAATGCTTTCAAGACTCGAGGACTCATTCGGAATTCGGGAGGCGCTCCCTGCCTGAACGCCGTCAGTATAGAATTCGGCTCCTCCCGCGTGCGCATCCCGATGCGGGAGAAGGAGCGAGAGCATTTCCATATCGCCCGCATTGCGGAATGCCTCTGACCCGTCCATTACTTTTGATCCGGCCGCTCGTGCGGATTGAAAGATGGATCCGGATTGGGGCGACAGCGCACGATCAGCGAGAAACCCGAATAGCTTCTTTCCGCGGGAAGGGAGCTTTATTCCATTTTCAAGCGGAAGGTCAGCGCCCAATGCGAAGCCCGATTCAATCCATTCAGACGAATAGCGGAATCTCGGAAGAAGCGGCTGATTGATTCCTGATGGAGATGCAATTCTCTCTCTGCTGCTCCTGACGGCTTTTTTCTTCTTTTCTCTTTTTAATGATCCATTATCAGATTCATTGGAATCTGATTCCAGTTCATTTCTTTCCTTATTCAGAGGGAAGAAAAGTTCTCCGATCAAAAGCGCTCCGGAGGAGGCCGAGGAACGGACTTCCCAGCGCCTGAATTCGATCTGCTTCATAGTGGAAAAGGAATGAAAGTCGTGAAGAGAGAAGAATTAATTCTGATTTTCTTCCGTCGCTGAATGAAATCAGGAGGAGAGGGAAGGCTTCTTTTTCTGACGGATTCTCCGGGGAAGATTCTTCTCTTCCATCAGGAGACCCGCATCATCATTCTCAGAGGATGCAAGAGAAGAGAGGAGGGGGAGAAGGCCGACGGCGTTCAGTATGGAGGCAATGTTTCCGATCGAAACGCCGCAGTCGCCGTTCTCCACTTTGGAAAGGGTATTGAGTGAAACTCCGGCGCGTTCTGCAACGACAGACTGAGGGAGCCGGCGGCGGAGGCGAGCATTCCGGATATTGGCGCCGAGTGTCTGGACGGCGTCCTCAACAGCAATCGATGGTCTCATGACATGTACTTTAAGATGTGTTATGAGGTTGAATTCACATAATTATGCGAATTATAAACTTCAAGCATGAAGTGGGCAAGTAATGGATAAAACACCTGAAAATGTCAATTTTCAGGCTTCCAGACTGCTTTTCTGTTGCCGCTTTTAATTCTATAAAACGCAACATACGAAGTATTATCAAGTATAACAATGCAGATACAACATCTTAAAGATTAAGAAATTTGACGGGAACGACTACGGTCGGCCTTGCACCAGCAGCCAGGAATGCGGTCAGAGTGGCGCATCCAATAAATTGACGCTTCCTTTGATTCAGGAACCTCCCCTCCCCGGGTTTGTGCGTCGTCTTCGGAGCAACGGACCATCAATCCAACGCTCTGAATCAAGCTTCCGGATGGAATGAGGTTCATTGCTGAAGATGCAAGGGAGGAAACAATGTCGGGTTGATTTGATAACGGAAGTGAAATTGAATTCGCATCATTTCTGATGGAGAGAATTCATGATTAACTGATGAAGAATCAGAATGTGATCGATGAAAAACTAGTCCGCACTGTTGATGAATTTCATTCGTTGAAATCAATGTCGAATCATATAGAGAGGCACTGAAATTAAATCAAGATGAATAAGCACTAAAATTCATTATTTTTTCATTTCCATGGGAATCGTCTGTGATTCCGATTATGTTCGACTGAATTTTCCATCCTGTCATTCGAAAATTATCTTGTCCTTGCAGTTGAAATTGATCTGCGTATTCTCTGGAAATTGATCATTGATGACAGACTGACCTGTTACGATTTCCTTATTCAAATTCTCATCATTTGCAGAGAACCACGCTTCTGTTTCAATTGAGTGAATCATCGTGCAGCCTGGATGCGAATCATCCCTGTCGTCGGTACCGGGATTCTTCTTTCCTTCAGCACTGAATGTCCCGATGATTCTTTGTCCAGCCTTTCTTCAGCCTCTGAATTACGCCAGCACGCTCCACTTCAATGCGGCTCCGTTTTTTTCTTACATCCTTGAGCCTCTGAAGGATCAGCAGGAAATACCGGTCCGATCATTACGACGCTGTGAGGTTTCAGCCTTCAGGTCCGGTTTTGGTATTGGCGTATTGGCAGGCATGCTCTCTTTTCTTCTGATGGCCTTTCATCCAGAGGGCGACATCTCTCGTTACAAGTTCGATATCGAACAATATTGACGATTCGAAAATTAAGGATTAACCTTGCCAACAGTTCGATATCGAACTACATACAAAGGAAACAAAACATGTTGAAGATTGCAGTTGTCGGCGCGAACGGCAAGTCCGGCCGCCTTATTGTCACTGAAGCGCTTCGCCGCGGATACGATGTCACGGCGGTCGTCCGCCATGCGAATGAATCTGGTGCCGGTTCCGTCATTGAGAAGGACGTTATGGCGCTTACGAAGGAAGATCTGAAGCCTTTTGACGTCGTCGTGGACGCTCTCGGCTTCTGGACCGCGGAGACGATTCCGCTTCACATCACTACGGCGGAACATCTCTGCGATCTTCTCTCCTGCACTGAAAAGCGCCTCTACATCGTGGGCGGCGCCGGGAGCCTCTGGCTCGACCCTGAGCACACCCGTCAGGTCGTTGATGAGCCGTCCTTCCCGAAGGAATACTTCCCGCTCGCCGACGCCCAGCGTCGTCAGGTTGCAGCCGTGAAGGCTCGCTCCGACGTTTTGTGGACCTATGTGAGCCCGGCAGCCGCGTTCCTCCCGGATGCGCCCGCAACGGGAAAATACGTGCTCGGGAGCGACGCGTTCTCGGTCAACGCCGCGGGCGAGAGCGTGGTGAGCTATGCCGATTATGCGCTCGCCATGGTTGATCTGATCGCGAAGGGCGGTCATGCGCACGAGCAGGTGTCGGTCCGCTCCTGATGCTCTGACGCCTTAGGGTTCCAGCAAAAAGGCCTTTCCGGCATGAACCGGGAAGGCCTTTTTCTCGATGTTTTAGTTCTTCGTCTTCAATAGCGCTTCGCCATCTCAAGCGCTACTTTGGCGAGTCCCGTCTGCGCGCTGATGACGCCGCAGAGAATCATGCCGGCGCCCATGAAGCCGATGTAGCTCCAGGTTTCGTCGAGTATGAAGATGCCCCCGAGGACGGCTGCGAGCGGCCAGATGAAGGTGTAGATGCGCGCTGCGGGAGCCCCGACATGGCGTTCCGCAGTCTGCCAGAGCACCCAGCCGATCGCTGAAACCACGAGTGCGAGGAAGAGGAAGTTCGCGACGACCACCGGATCCGTGAGGAGCACGGCTTCCGTGGGGCCTTCGGCAAGAAAGAAGGGAATGGTGCCGATGACGCCGTAGCCGGTGGCTTTGCGGAGCACGAAGAGAGGCGAGAGGTCGCCGAGCGCGCGCAGAAGAAGCGCGTAGAGCGCATAGGCGGCCGCGGCGGCGATGCCGAGCATGAAGCCTCTGCTCGGGAGCTCCTGCATGACGGCAACGTCGAAATAGAGAAGAAGCGCGCCCGTGACTGCGGCAACGAGGCCGAGCATCGTCATCCAGTGCATCTTCCAGGTGCGGAGCGCCGCCATTGCGAGAAGCCCAGTGAGGACCGGTCCCATGGCGACGAGCACGGCGACGGTGGACGCCTGGCCCGTCACGAGCGCCTGATTCTGGAGCCCGTAGGAGAGCGGCACGCTCGCAAAGCCGAGAAGCGCCACGGTGACTTCGTTCCGGAAGGTCCCGGCGTAAAGGTCCTTCGGCGCGATGAAGATGAGAAGCCCGTAGGCGAGCACCGCGCGAAGCGCAACGACTGCCCAGGGGCCCATGCCGTAGGCGTAGAGCACCTTGGTGCTTACGAAGGCGAGACCCCAGCAGATCACGACGAAAAGCGCGAGAAGGTGGTAGGGGAGGTTGCGCATGCGGGTATTCCTCTTTTCTTTGCGGCAATTCTTTAATTTTAACGGCCGCCGTAAGGCATCCGCTTCCATCGGGCGCAAAAAAGCCGGCTTTCCGAGGAAGGCCGGCTTTTGGCTGCGGAAGGTCTCAAGCAGACGCTTAGGCGTGAGCCTTCTTGTCCTCGCGGATGAAGACGAGGCGCGTGAGGTTGGCGGAAAGGACCTTGCCGAGGAGAATGATCCCGAGGCAGGTGCCGATCGTCGTCGGAACAACGAGAGAGCCGTCTGCGCCGCGAAGCGAGAAGAAGACGATGCCGCTCGAGAGGAAGTTTCCGATTGCAGCGCCCGCGGTCATCTGGAAGGCCGCAAAGATGAGCGTTTCGCGTTCGGTGATGTCGCCCGATTCCTTGAGCGTGCGGGTGAGGACGGCGCCGGCGTCGGTCGACTGGAGGGAGGCGATGATCGAGAGCGAGCAGCAGCCGGGGAGACCGAGGAGCGGACGCAGAATCGGGTTGAGGAGGCGTTCCGCGGCATTGAGGGCGCCGTAGTATTCGAAGACCGCGATCATGGCCGTGGCGAGCATGATGGTCGGAACAAGCGCGAGCGCAAACATGAAGCCGTCGATGGCGCCCGAGCCGCCCTTGCCGCGGAAGTTCGACATGACGGTCGAGATTTCCCCGCCCTTGTCGGTTACCTTGGCGACGACGGAGCCGAAGTCGCCGAGGAGCACGGTGTAGTCGAAGATGCCCCACCACTTGTCGGTAATGAGAAGGCCTGAAAAGAACGCGACGGCGAGCGCGAAGGCGATGTAGGCGACGATGCCGGGGTTCTTCTTCTGAATCAGGGCAGGATCAGCTGCCGGGGTGGGCGTTTCGCTTTGCATGATGATGAACTTCGGTGGCAGTGGTGGAGCGCCGGCGGGAGATTCAGAAAAATCCCGGCTTCAACGGGCGCGTTGGAATTGTTTTCGAAGAGCATTGTAGCGGCATGCGAAAGGGGAGGCGCATTCGGGATTTCAATGGGGAGGCCTCTTTCATTCGCTGAGCGAGGCGCTTCCGCTATCCTTTTCCGAACTTCGCGCATTCCTTTTTGAGAGGCACTTTTTATGACGCTCCTTGACGAGCTCCACATGGAACTCATTCACGCCGCGGACTTCCGGATGTACGACACCAAGGGCGTCATGCTCCCGGGCGTGCCTTACCGCATCGGCGTACCGATGGCGGCCGTGCGGGCCGCGGCGCAGAGAATCATCCGGAGCGGCCGTTCGAGGGAATTCCTCGCGGAAGCGCTCGTCCCGGGGAAGGTTCGAGCGCATGAAGTACTCAAGACGACTGGGCTCGTGATCGCGCTCGAGAAGCGTTTTCCCCTTGGTGAGCGGCTTCAATATGCCAGGCAGTATCAGTCCTTCATCACGAACTGGGCGCTCTGCGACCTTTTTGCGGGATCGATGAAGTGCCTCAGAAAGTCGCCCGACGATGCCTTCTGCTTCATCCGCGAACTCATTGAATCGGATGAACTCTGGCGCGTCCGTACGGGGCTCGTGCTGCTCCTCACCAATTTTCTCGACGAGTCGACGCTTCCCCGCGCCCTCAGCCTCGCGCTCGACAAAAATGTGCTCCGCTGGGCCGGAAAGGCCTACTACGTTTCCATGGGGCTCGCCTGGGCGCTCTCGATTTTCTATGTTGCGGACGCGGATCTCACGCGCCGGACCTTCCTCGAAAGCGCTGCTTCGGGCGGCCTCGACCCCGTGACGGCGCGAAGGACGGCGCAGAAAATCCGCGAGTCGCTGCGCGTTTCCCGCGCAGACGCGCGCGAATTCAAGGAAAATACGGAGTCGGCAATTCGCCGGAGCCGCGGGCTCTAAGGACTGCGCGTCCGGCGGAATGAACGAACACACTTTAAAAACCATAAACGCACCCAAAGGTGAATAAAGAAATGCGCAAGTTCTTTCAGGAATTTCAGGCATTCATTTCGAAAGGGAATGTCCTTGACCTGGCCGTCGCCGTGATCATCGGCGCTGCTTTTTCTAAGATCGTCGACAGTCTCGTGAAGGACATCATCAATCCGATCCTCGGCGTCATCGTCGGGCGCCCGGACTTCACGAACCTCTTCATCGTTCTGAAGGATGCTCCCGCGGGCTATACGGGTCCTCACACGTATGAGGCGCTCGTCAAGGCAGGCGCCACCGTTTTCGGCTACGGCGCCTTCCTCACGGCCGTGGTCCAGTTCCTTCTCCTTGCCTTCTCCGTCTTCTGGCTCATCAAGATCGTCGTGACGGCCCGCGCCCGCATCGCGGCTGAAGCCGCGCGCCTCCTTGCCGACAAGGATGCGGAGGAAAAGAAGGCGGCCGAAGAGGCGGCGAAGAAGGCTGCGGCCGAAAAGCCCGCTCCGGCTCTTGCTCCCGCGCCCGTCAACGCCGAGGAGCTGAAGCTCCTCGCCGAAATCCGCGACCTTCTGAAGGCCAATGGAAAGGCTGCCGAATAAAGTGCTTTCCCGCTTTTGACTGACAAAGAAAACGCCCGCCGGAAGTTGTTCGCTTCCGCGGGCGTTTTCTTTTTTCTCAGGATCTGTCATGCCGCGCTCGTGCGGAGACCGCGGCATGGGTTCCCAGCTCGGTCAAACGATCAGATTCACGGTGATGAGCATGACGACGTAGCCCGTGAGGCACGGGATGATCGTGCGCTTCACCATGGTGAGCGGATTCACCTTGGCGAAACCCGCAACGATGATGATGACGCCCGCAACCGGGCTCATGGCGCGGAGCATTTCGGAGGCGGTGTGCATCATCAACATCATGGCGATGCCGTTCTGGTTGAAGGCCTGGGCCGCATCCGGCACGAGGTGCCCGAGGCTCGTGAAGGCCGCGACGCCCGAGCCCGTGAGGACCGTAACGACGCCGATGATCGCCGAGAGGACGACGCTTGTTCCGGTGTAGCCGAGGCCGATCGACTGCGCGCCGCTCATGAGGAGGTCGACGATGCCGATGTTCTGCAGGCCCTTCGCGAAGAAGGCGGCAACGAAGATGAGGCCCACGGTCGAGGTGAGAATCGAGCCCATGCCTTTGAACATGGCGAACGAAAGGTCGAAGGATTCCTTCACGTTTCGCCGTACGATCAGGTCGATTACGAAGGCGAGAATCCAGGCGATGAACATCGCGGTGGCGACGTTCATGCCGGTGCCCCAGACGAACTTGTTGAAGACGAGGAGAAGCGCGATCGGGAAGAGCGGCATGAGCGCATAGAAGGCCGGCGTCTTTTCAAGATTCTGGCGCTTCGATTCAAGCTCGGCGAGGTCGGCAACCTCGCCCTTGCCCTCGCGCCGGTCGAACCAGTACTGGGTGAAGACGTGCGCCACGGCCATGGCGATCACGACCGGCACCGCCATCGGGAGCTGGTAGCGCACGAGGTATTCGATCGGATCAAGGTGCACGATTTGGGAGGCGAGGTTGGCCGTCCCCGAAGCCGGTGCGTAGCCGATCGCGAGCACGCTCGCGACGACGGCGGCCGCGGCGAGCGGCGAGCAGCCGACGCGGATGATGAGCGGGTAGACGGTGACCACCATCAGCATCGCAAGGCCCGCCGCGGACGTGATGACGAGACCGAGACAGTGCCCGACGATGAAGACGGCGGCGAGGATGAGATACGGATTCTTAATGAAGGAAAGAGGCTTCGCGCAGACCGTGACGAAGCGGTCCGATGCGCCGATTGCCTGCATGTATGCGGCAAAGCCCCCGGAAATCAGGATGAGGAAGCCTACGCCGCTCACCTGGGAAACCGAGATCGTGCGCAGGAACTCGACGAGGTCGAATCCCAGGATGCCGGTGGCGTTGAATTTGGCCGGGAAGACCTGGGCGCCGCCCCAGATCGCGAGCGCGTTGAGAAGAAGGCCGCCGAGAAGCAGCACCATGTTGACCTGGTACTTCCTGACGATTGCCCATCCGCAGAGGATGAGCACGGCTATGCCGAGCCACGGGAATATCGGATTCATGAGGGAATTCCTTTTGGGAAAAGTGTGATTGGGTTCGGCGTCTGAGAGATGCTTCGGAGAAGGCATTCTGTTTACGCAAGGCCATTCTGCTTCGAAAGGCGTACTCAGAACGCTGGAAGCGCAAAAAACCCGCGCTTCCATCAAAGAAAGTGCGGGTTTCGGCTTAGCGCCTTCAGAGCTCAGCCGTCAAAGGACGGCATTGCTCAATCAGGCCTTGAAGACGGCTTCAAGGAAGGGCACGACCTGCTTCTTGCGGGACATGACGCCTTCGAGCCAGAGATTGTCGCTGCCGAGGGTCTTCTTCCAGGCGGAGGCGATCTTCGCGGGATCGTCGGAAGCCATGAGAAGGAGCGACCCTTCCTTCATGATGTCCGTGAGGAGCAGCATGGCGGTGTGGCGGCCTTCGGCCTTCATGCGGCCGAGTTCCTCGAGAAGCTCGGGGATGCGGTCCTCGAGGAGCGCGAGGTCGACGAGTTCGAGCTGGCCGATGCCGACCTTGTTGCCCGACATGTTGAAGTCCTTGAAGTCGCGCATGATGAGGTCGCGGGCGGCGACGCCCTTGACGGCGGACTTGGCGGTGAAGAGCTCCATGCCGAGGGCCTTCATGTCATCAACGCCCGCGATGAGGGCGAGCTCGCGCGCGGCGGCGCGGTCGGCTTCCGTGCAGGTCGGGGACTTGAAGATCACGGTGTCGGAGAGGATCGCGCAGAGCATGGCGCCGGCGATTTCCTTCGGCGGAACGAAGCCGAGATAATCGTACATGCGCTTGAGGATGGTGTTCGTGCAGCCGACCGGCATGATCACGCATTCGAGCGGAGCCGTGGAGGTCATGTCGCCGAGCTTGTGGTGGTCGACGATGCCCTTCAGCGTGCATTCGGCAAAATCGTCCGGCGCCTGATTGAGGTCGGAATAGTCGACGATGTAGACCTCGCGGCCGGCAACCGACGTGACGACTTCAGGAGCCTTGAGGCCGAAGCGTTCGAGAACGAAGGCCGTTTCAGGAGCCGGCGTCCCCTGAGCGGCCGGGACGACGTCGAGGCCGCGCTTCTTATAGAGATCCGCGCAGGCAATGGCGGAAACAATGCTGTCGGTATCGGGGTGCTTATGGCCGAGAATGATGGCGGACATGTAGGTATGCCTTCAGATGTTTTGTTGGGAAAGTCTCATGCTGCGGAACCGGAGGCCTGAGCCTTCCTGTTCAGCAGGTCGAAAAAATAATCCCGCTATTTTAGGAGAAGGCAGGGAGTCTGCGCAGGAATAGGCTTCCGGTAGTTTATTGCTAACGGTAATCTGTCTTTAATAGGGACTACTCTTTACGAGGTAGTGGATTAGCCCCATCTCACGTTTTAAGCCTCGGGTCAGATAAATTCTAAGTGTTCGATGTACTTCAAAAGTTCAGGAAAACTGAAGGCATTACGCTATTCATTGAATGAATAACGAATTCGAAAAACCGAGGGCTTACCCTGTAAGAGAAGAGGGCGGGGGTCTTTATCTTTGCCGTCAGCGGCAACTATACGAATTCATTAAGCATTAAGGCCGCGACCCTGAAAAAAAAATTGATTGGACAGATGTCTGCCAGGACCCCCGCAGATTCTCATTTAAAGTCCTGAGCGCGCTTCCGGGAAAGCTTCCTTCTGAAGACTTCCCCCCGTGATCCGTGCGTTCAGGACGGCTTCTGCTTTCTTTATTTATCTGGCGGCAATCTCTCCTCAAGAGGAGATTCTTATGACGAAGAACGTTGAGCCCTCCGCGGCCCGCGGTCCCGGTCTCTCCCGCCGCAGCTTCATCGGCGCCGCCGGTGCGGTCGGCGCGGCTGCAGGCACGGGAACGATCGGTGCGGCTGTCTGGACGGCTGCCGACGAAGCCATCGCGAAGGAAGTCGAGGCGTTGAAGGCCGAAGGCTGGGAAGCGCACCCGACCGCCTGCATGGTGTGCGGCGGCTACTGCGGCCTGCTCGCGCTTCACAAGAAGGGCGAGCCCGTTCCCAGGCGACCGTGAAGATCATGCCGAACCCCACGCATCCCCAGCGCGGCTGCTGCGCCCGCGGCGCGCAGGCGATGTGGGTGTGGAACCACCCGCAGCGCCTGAGAAAGCCCATGAAGCGCACGGGCGAGCGCGGCGAAGGGAAGTTCGAGGAGATCTCCTGGGATCAGGCGCTCACTGAAATTGCCGAGCGCGTGAAGAAGATCGTCGAGGAGCACGGCGAACGCGCGATCTCGATGACGTCGCACAATTTCTCGGGCCTTCAGCAGTGGCTTGCGGCCCCTCTCGGCACGCCCAACGTGATCAGTCATTCCTCCACCTGCAATTCCGCTTCCGTTGCCGGCCGCCGCATGGTCTTCGGCAAGGGCTTCGACGGCGCGGGCAAGGTCGAGCCCGACTACGAACGCTGCCGTCTGCTTCTCTGCGTGGGGCGCTCGCTCAACTGCGCCATGGGCGTGACTGCGGTCTTCGGCCGCGCGCGCGAAAAGGGCGCGAAGGTGATCTTCGTCGACCCGCGCATGCCTGAAAACGCCATGTCCTCGGGCGCTGAATGGGTTCCCATCCGCCCGGGCACGGACTCCGCGTTCCTCCTCTCGATGATCGGCGTCGGCATCACGGAAAAGCTCGTCGACTTCGAGTTCCTGCGCCGCTATACGAATGCGCCCTACCTCATTGAGGTCGGCACGCACCGTCCGATCGCCGCGAACGAACTGATCGAAGGCGCTTCGAAGGACTCCTTCGTCGTCATGAACCGCGCTTCCTCAGCCTTTGCGGCGATGGGGCTCGCGCGCGACCAGAAGGGCGCCGTCACGGGCTTCGACGAACCCGAAGGCGTCGACCCGGATCTCGACTATGCGGGCACCGTCCGCACGGTCGACGGCAGGGACCTCGCGGTTGAAACGGCCTTCGTGCGGTTCTCGAAGACCGCGATTGCCTGGACGCCCGAGAAGGCGTCGCTTACGACGGGGATTCCGTCCGAAACGATCGTTCGCATTGCGCGCGCCTTCTTCACCGAAGGCGGCGTCTGCGACGACGGCTGGTACGCCTCGAGAAACGGCAACGACACCCACGCCTATGCGCTCATGAGCATGATCAACCTCTTCACGGGGCAGATTGATCAGCCGGGCGGCTTCGTCGTCACCCAGGGCGGCGGCTTCAAGGGGCCGGGCGCCTCGCAGTCGGGCGGAAAGGGCAAGGGCCCGCACGGCGAATCCTGGAAGAACGCCGAAGGGAAGGCCCTCGACAAGGTCCTCTATCCGGAAGGCTCCGGCACCTATTCGGCCATCTTCAGCGCGATTGAGGAAGGAAAGCCCTATCCGATCCGCGCCGCCTTCATCACGGGTTCGACCATGTTCCACCGCGAGGCGAATTCGGACAGGATGGCGAGGGCCTTCAAGGCGCTCGACCTCATGGTCGTGCAGGACATCTTCCCGCACGAGGTGATCGACTACGCCGACTACGTGCTCCCCTCGACCTTCTTCCTCGAAGCCTACGAATACGGCGGCGTCAAGTGGGCTCTGAACGGCAACGTCCAGTTCTCGAACGCCGGGATCGAACCTCCTGAAGGGTGCGACGCGCGCGACGAGATCTGGCAGTTCTGCGAAATCCTGCGCCGCGCATTCCCCGAGCGCGCGAAGGAGCGCCTCGGCTACGACCACGAGATGAAGACCCGCGAGGAATTCAAGAAGTGGTACCGCGGCATGATGGACGGCGCCTGGGCGAAGTTCATCGCGAAGAAGAACAGCGACAAGGCGGGCGAAGGCGACCGCATCGATGCGGACGTGAAGGCCCGCGGCTGGTCGCAGGTCTCGGCGAAGAAGTTCGGCGTCTATCCGCAGAAGAAGCCCTTCGGCACCCCCACGGGCAAGGGCGAAATCATCTCCTTCCTCTTTGCCGGCAAATACGAAAAGAAGGGCGCTTCGGGACTTTCCGACTGGGTGATGCCTCCGGCCTACACCATCCCGAGACCGCGCTCGAACGAGTTCTATCTCGTCTCGGGCAAGGACAGCGCTTCGAATTCGGGCGTCTCCATGTGGACGTGGCCGACGAAGTTCCTCGGCGACCGCACGGTCTGGATGAACCCCGTCGACGCCGAACGCCTCGGCATCCGCACGGGCGACACCGTGGAGCTCACGAGTCTCGACACGGGCGTCAGGGGCCGCACGAAGGTGACGGTCACCAACCGCGTCGTTGCGGGCTCGCTCTTTGCCCACGGCTTCGCCGGCGGCGTGAGAACGAAGAGAAACCTCGGCGCCTATGAGTGGACGCGCGAAGGCATCAACTCGCACTGGTTCTGCACGGGCTACCGCGAACCGGTGACGGGTTCGCTCGCCAACAACTCCACCGTCCGCGTCGAACGCATCTAAGAGGGAGGCATCAGGCAATGACTCAATACAGCAAAAAGCTTGCGCATCTCTTTGATGCGACGCAGTGCGTCGGGTGCTCGGCCTGCATCGTGGCCTGCGCTCAGACGAACTATCCGGACATGCTCAACGACGAGAATACGGGCTGGAAGTCTCTTCCCTCGAACATTCGCGTCGTGAAGCTCGAGACGCTCCGTCGTCCGCAGCAGATCCTCGTGCAGTGCCAGCAGTGCGACGACGCGCCCTGCATCGGCGTCTGCCCCTTCGGCGCCAACTACCACGATCCGCTCACGGGCCAGGTGAAGACCGATCCCGAGCGCTGCGTGGGGTGCGGCTACTGCGTTACGGCGTGCCCGTACGACGTGCGCTGGCTCCATCCGAAGACGGGGCTTCCCGTCAAGTGCATGGGCGAAGGCTGCGAAAAGCTCGTCGCCCAGGGTCAGGACCCGGCATGCGTCGCCGCCTGCCCGGTTTCGGCGCGCGCCTTCGGCAACATCCAGGATCCGGAATCCGCCGTCTCGCAGCGCATCGCCCGCTCGCGCACTGAACGCCTTCTCCCGCAGAAAGGCACTAAGCCCAACTACTTCGTCGTGGTGCAGAAATGACTCCTGAATACATGGAACTTACCGCTCAGGCCGCCACGAGCCACTGGGCGTGGACGATTGCGTTCTTCCTCTGGTTCGTCGGCCTTTCGGGCATGGCGCTCTTTTTGAACATCTGGCTCAAGAGCCGCCGCGTCTTCGTGATCTCCGGCATTGCCGCGATCGCGGGCACGCTGCTCGTGCTTTCGCACCTGGGGCGCCTTCTCAACCTCCCGTTTGCGGCCTTTCACGCGCTCGTCAACTGGTCCTTCAACTTCACGAGCTGGATGTTCATCGGCATCTGCCTCCTCGCAGTGCTCTGCATCGCCGTGGTCGCTGAAGGCCTCATGATCTGGCTGGGCTCGAAGGAGGGCGGCAGCCGCTTCCTCGCCGACATCGCTGAAGGCGTGATGGTGCGCTGGTGCAACGGCATTCTGGGCGTTGCGGCCACGGCCTATTCCGGGTTCCTTCTCACCCAGGCCGCGGGCGTTCCGCTCTGGAATACCGCCGTGCTCCCGGTCCTCTGGATCTTCTCGGGCCTCGGCTGCGCCGTGGGTCTTGCTGAGCTCCTCGCCGCGGGCGGAAAGCTCGAGACGGGGCATCCCGGCTGGCTCGGCGGCACCGCCTGGGGCGTGCACCTGGGCGAAGCCTTCGTGATCTTCGCCTTCATCCAGTCGGCCTGGACGGGTACGCCCGGCGCCGCTGCGGGTGCGGAAAGCCTCCTCATGGGCGGGGCTTCCCTCATCTTCTGGGCGGGCGCCATCGGCCTCGGCATCGTGATGCCGATCCTTTGCACCTTCATGAAGGAGCACCGCTCGATGGTGATGCTCGGAGGCCTCTGCTCGATCATCGGCGCGCTCGCGCTTCGCGCCTCCGTTCTCTTTGCGGGCTACTTTGATCCGGTGATCTGGTAATCCGCACGAGGAAAGGGGGCCTGACGAGCTTTCCCTTCGGGGAACTTCAGGAAGCCTCACCGACAGACAAGCCCGGCCGCGGACGCTTCCGCTGCCGGGCTTCCCTTTACTGGAGACCGCATTTTTCTTTCGGGAACGCGTTTACGCGACTTTTCCGGGTTATTAAATGTGAGCAAAACGCACTGAATGATGAAAGTGGTGTTCCTATAATCGTTGTCCATCGGTGCGCCGCTTCTCCTGCGGCGCTTCCCGCTTTTATTCAATTGGAAATTTCGGCAATGATCCGTCTTGCTTGCGACTACCAGGAAGGCTGCCTTCCGGCGATTCTTGAACGTCTTCAGGAAACCAATCTTGTTCCGGCGCCGGGCTACGGCGAGGATGAGTTTTCCGAAAATGCCCGCCGCCTCATCCGTGAGGCCTGCCGGGCGCCGGAGGCCCGCGTCTTCTTCCTCGAAGGTGGCACGCAGACCAATTCCATCGCGATTCACGCGATTCTTGCCGGCTACGAAGGGGTTCTCTCCGCCGAGAGCGGGCATATTGCCGTTCATGAGGCGGGCGCAGTGGAAGCGCGCGGCCACAAGGTGATCACGCTCCCGCAGAAGGACGGAAAGATTTCCGCCGCGTCGATCGAAAAGTGGATGGAGGCGTTCCTTCGCGATACGAGCAAGGACCATGTCGTGCAGCCCGGGATGGTCTACATCTCGCAGCCGACGGAATTCGGCACGCTATACAGCCTTGCCGAGCTCGAAGACATTTCAGCCGTTTGCTGCCGCTACGGGCTGCCGCTCTTCATCGACGGCGCCCGCATGGCCTACGGCCTCGCCTCTGAAGCGAACGACGCCGGGCTTTCCGACATCGCGCGGCTCGCGGACGTCTTCTACATCGGCGGCACGAAGTGCGGCGCCCTCATCGGCGAAGCGCTCGTCGTCACGAATCCGGCCCTCATGAAGCATTTCTTCACGCTCCAGAAGCAGCAGGGCGCGGTGCTTGCCAAGGGGAGGCTCCTCGGCATCAATTTCGAGGTGCTCATGAGCGGGACTACCTACGTCGACGCCGGACGCCACGGCGTCGAGCTCGCGCAGAAAATCCGCGCGGCGCTCCTTGAAAAGGGCTACGAGCTCTATGTCGACTCCCGCACGAACCAGATCTTTGCCTGGCTCACTGATGAGGATCTGAAGCACATCGGCGAGAAGGCGGCCATCTCCATCTGGGAGCGCCGCGACGACGGGAAGACTCTCTGCCGTTTCTGCACGAGCTGGGCGACCCGCGAAGAGGACGTCGACGCCGTGATCGCGCTCCTCTGATCCGGAGAAAGGCGGCGCGAAGCATCAGCAATTGTTTCCGATTCTGTCCTTAAGGTTCGCGTGAGGTGCGCGGCGTAAGGTATGAGTCATCAGGAGGAACTTTGCGAAGCTTCCCGCCGCTTCAAGTGAGCTTGCTTGGTCGCAGCTGAGCCGCGGAAGTTCGACGGGTTCCTCATTTCATTCCCCGTTTTCCCCAGGCCCTCTGCCATGTCCTTCTCCAAAGTCCTTTTCGCCGCTCTTTTTTCCGTCAGTCTTGCTGCGGGCGCCGCTGAGACCGCGCACAAGGACACGGGGCTTGAAGGGCACTGGTCGGGCGTCCTCCTCTCTCAGGCAGAGGAAGCCGCGGACGCGGAACTTTCGCTCGACCATTACGGCTGCTACGCGCTTTCCGTCAAGAAGGACCGCGGCATTGAAACGGGCTTCTTCGAGGTGAAGAACGGCCGCGTGCTTCTCAAGAATTCGGGCGGCGTCGTCAATCGCGAGTTTGAGGTCGGAAAAGACGGCAAGCTCCATCTCCTCGACGCCGAAGGGAAGCCCCTTGTGATGGCTGCCGAGAACTGCTGCTCGCTCTACAAGGACTGAGCAGGGGATTTTTCGCGGAAAACCAAAAACGCCGGTACTGACTTTTGATCGTCAGCCGGCGTTTTTCTTATTTCCGGAGGCTCTTCATCAGAAGCGCTCGAACGCTTCCTTCATCTTCTCCGGATTCCATCCGAAGGTGACGAGCGCGAGCATGGCGAGAATGCGCGCCTTCTGGGGCGAAAGCGTCCCCGAGGGGATGTAGCCGCGCTCCTGCCACTCGGCAAGCCCCGGGGTCACGCATCCGCCCGGCACCCGGCTTGCCCGGATGATGAAGACGCCGCGTTCGGCGGCTTCGGCGAGCGCCTTTTCGGTTTCGGCATGAATGGAGCCGTTTCCGGTGCCGGCATGGACGATGGCTTCGGCGCCCGCTTCAACGGCGGCGCGCACGAGCATGCCGTCGTCGTCCGCGTGCGAGTAGAGGATGTCGACGCGCGGGAGGCGCTTCGGGTGCGAGTAGGTTTCAAGTCTGAAGGGCGTCTCGGCGCCGAAAGGCTTCTCCGGTCGGCCGAGCCAGACGACGGCGTCGCCAGAGACGATCCCGAAGGGACCCTCTGCGAGTCCGCCGAAGGCGGCGGCATTCGTGGGGTTCACCTTCATGGCGGCGCGCGCGCCGTAAATCACGTCGTTGAGGGCAACGAGCACGCCGCGGCCGCGGGCTTCGGGGTCGACGGCGATGCGCACGGCGTTGTAGAGGTTGAGGGGGCCGTCGGCGGAAAGCGCGGTCGAAGGACGCATGGCGCCCGTGAAGACGACGGGCTTCGCGGTCTTCATCGTGAGGTGCGTGAACCAGGCGGTTTCCTCCATCGTGTCGGTGCCGTGCGTGACGACGATGCCGTCAATTTCCGGATCCGCGTCGGCTTCCGCAACGGCGCGGCCGAGATCCTTCCAGACGGCGCTCGTCATCGACATGGAGTCGATGCGGGCGACTTCACGGACGTCAATGCGGGCGACATCGGCGAGGCCGGGAACAGCCGCGAGAAGCGCATCAACGCTGAAGTCCTTGAGGCGGTAGCCCGTCATCTGGCTTGCGCTCTCGCCCGAGGAAACAATCGTGCCGCCGCAGGTGAGGAGGCGGACTTTGGGTAGCTTTTCAGTCATGGTGGAATCCAATGGAAGCGGTGTCGTTTCAGTGGATTCTATCGATTGATGCGCCGGATGCAAAAAGAGCGCCGGTTTCCCGGCGCTCTCCCTGCGGAGTCGGATCTGTCGCGCAAGGCAGATCAGGCTCCTTTTGACCTCGAACTAGATACTACGGGAAAGTCGGGCGATTGCGTATCGTATTTATGCGTAGGTGGTTTTACTAATTCTTCTTTCGCCAATGTGCAGGATCCTTCGCTGAAGACAGCAGGGATTTCGTTAACTCCAAGAAAAACAATAGACTATTTGCTCTCATGCAGGGTATGCCGTCGGGAATCGTTACATTTTGGACGCCGCTTCGAACCATCGCTCTCCCTATGATGGGGATAGGTTTCGTGCAAGGATTGTCCTGCCGTTTACATTTCTCTTCCTTCGCTGGATGCCGTCATGCCGCTTTCATTGATCCGTCCTTTCGCCATTTGCGCAGCGCTCGCGCTTTCGCTTTCCGGGTGCACTGCGCCTTCAAACGGTGCAAAAGAGGCGGCTTCGCCCCAGGCCGGAGCAGCATCTGAAGTTGCGGGCGTCTATGAAGGCATGCTTCCGTGCGCGGACTGCGAAGGAATCCGCACGGCGCTCTATCTGAGGGCGTCGGGCACCTATACGCGCGTTTCGCACTATCTTGGGACGGACGGCGCCTTCGATGAAGGCGGAAAGTGGTCCTTTGAGGGCGGAAAGCTCCGCTTTGATTCCGCGGCGCCCGGGGAGGGCCCCTGGTATGCGCTTCCGATTCCGAATGGCGTGAGGCTCCTCGACCGTGAGGGGAAGCCCGTCGAGGGCGTCCTCGCGCCGATGTACGACCTCATGCGCCCGTGAGCGGCTTTTCTCTTCTCTCCTTCAGAATTCCCTTAAGCCGCGATTCCTAGAATTGGGATACGAAAACATCCGCTGCCTTCAGACGACCGGAACCCGGGAATGACCGGGGCTGCCGTTCCGGGGCGGCGTCTTAATCCATTCAAGGAAGCGCAATACCGTGGCTCGTGATACTTCTCTTCGACTTCTTGGAATTTCGTCAGCTTTGATTCTTGCCGGCATGCTCGCCGGCTGCGGCACGACCGGCACGTCCGGAACCGGGGTTCTTTCCTCTTCCTCCGCTGAAATCGAGGCGCCCGCACCCGTGCAGACCCCCAACGTGATGCTCGTGAGAAAAACCGTTCTTCCGTACGACGAGACGATTCCGCTTGAAACCGCCTTCGAGCAGTACGGCGCCTGCACGCCGAAGAGCCGTCTCTGGGAAGAGGTTGAGGCCGGAGACGTGCAGTTCTCCTGCAGGCTCGACGACGGCACGGTGATCCAGTTCGACTTCCGGATTGATCGTCAGCAGAAGGCGGCGCTCCGCATGGTGACCTTCACCTCCATGAACGATGCCGAATATGCGGGCATCAGCGTGCGCGGCCCGGATGCGGACGACATGCTGAAGAAAATCTACATGAACGAGCCGCTTTTCTGACCGGCTTTTCCCTGAAGGCCGCCCCGGCGGCCCCGCGCTCTCTCCCTTCAGAGAAGGCGCTCAGCAAAAATCCCGGATCCGGCGCCTGCCGAACCCGGGATTTTTTATGCGGTTGACCGAAAGATCAGGGCGCTACTCAATGCGCTCGCCGTGCGAGGCAAGGTCGAGGCCCGAGAGCTCGTCGTCGGTCGAAACGCGCAGACCCATGGTCTTCTTGATGATGAAGAGGATCACGAAGCTCATGACGCCGCCGTAGACGAGGGTCGCGACGACGGAGAGAGCCTGGATGCCGACCTGGGTCCACATGGCGGGCAGTTCAGAGCCCGTAACAGCGCTCGAGGCAAAGAAGCCCGTGAGGATGGCGCCGAGGATCCCGCCCACGCCGTGAACGCCGAAGGCGTCGAGCGAATCGTCGTAGCCGAGCTTTGCCTTCACGACCGCAACCATGAAGAAGCAGACGACGCCGGCAAGGAGGCCGATGAAGAGTGCGGGAGCCGGCTCAACGAAGCCCGACCCCGGGGTGATGGCAACGAGGCCTGCGACGGCGCCCGAAATCATGCCGAGGAGCGAGGGCTTGCCGCGGGTCTTCCATTCCGTGAACATCCAGGCCACGGCGCCGGCAGCGGCCGCGATCTGCGTCACGATGATCGCCATCACGGCGCGTTCATTGGCTGCAAGGCCCGAGCCGCCGTTGAAGCCCATCCAGCCGAACCAGAGGAGCGAGGCGCCGATGACGGCGAGCGCGAGGTTCGCGGGAGCAAGGTGCTGCTGACCCCAGCCGCGGCGGGGACCGACCATCAGGCAGGCAACGAGGCCCGCAATGCCGGCGTTGATGTGGACGACGGTGCCGCCCGCATAGTCAAGCGCGCCCATTTTGAAGAAGAATCCGTCCGAAGCCCAGACCCAGTGGCAGATGGGTGCGTAGACGAGAAGGCTCCAGGCGGCCATGAAGATGAGGAGGGAGGAGAACTTCATGCGGCCGGCGATCGAACCCGTGATGAGCGCGGGCGTGAGGATCGCGAAGGTCATCTGGAAGAAGACGAAGAGGAGCTCCGGAATCGTGCCCGAGAGCGTATTGATGCCGATGCCCGAGAGGAAGGCCTTCGAAAGCCCGCCCACAAAGGAGCTCCCTTCCGAGAAGGCGAGGGAATAGCCGACGAAGTACCAGAGGAGCGTGATGATGCCGCAGATCGCGACCGACTGCGCGAGCGTCGAGAGAATGTTCTTCTTTCTCACCATGCCGGCATAAAAGAGCGCAATGCCCGGGATGGTCATGAGGAGGACGAGGAGCCCCGAGACCATGACCCAGGCGGTGTCGGCTTTGTCGAGCGCCGGGGCGTCAGCTGCGAATCCCGGGGCGCTCATGAGTGCAAGGAGCCCCGCGAAAGGGATGTATTTGATGTAGGCGTGCATTTTTTGTACTCCGTCTTTGGGAGTTTTTTTGATACTGGGGGTTTAAGAACCGCTCTGAAGCTTCCGGGGCGTCAGATGGCGGCTTCTCCCGTTTCGCCGGTGCGGATGCGGACGACCTGTTCAAGGGGCGTCACGAAAATCTTTCCGTCTCCGACCTTGCCCGTGCGGGCGGCGGCAATGACCGTTTCGATCACGTCGTCGAGCATGTCGTCCGTGACCGCAACGTCGATGCGGGTCTTGGGAAGAAAGTCGACGACGTATTCAGCGCCGCGGTAGAGCTCCGTGTGGCCGCGCTGCCGGCCGAAGCCCTTCACTTCCGTGACGGTGAGGCCGTGAACGCCGGCGTCGGAGAGGGCTTCCCGGACGTCGTCGAGCTTGAAGGGCTTGATGATGATGGTGACAAGCTTCATGAGTGTTTCTCCATGGGACGGAAGAAGAATTTCTTTCGTCGCTCAAAAACTCTGAAGCAAGATTTGTGCCAAAAGCGCTCTGCCAGGTGAGCTTCTCTCGGGCGGACAAGGATGTCGAGTCGTCGGAATGTTATTCACCGGCTGCAATGCAAAAGCATTATGCGTACGGCATTGCCTTCTGCGGAAAGCAGTGCAAAGTGGGCGGCGGCAAGCTGCGGGAAGTTCAGGCGACGGCCTTCGAGACCGGCTTTCCCGGTCGAGAGGGCTTGAGCTCGGGCGCGTCATGCGGCATCCGCTAAAATCGGGTGCATTGCAACCATTGAGCGGAGCGTCTGCGCCATGACCGGGAACGTCAAAGACAATAAGAAGGAAGAAGGAGTGCCGGAGGAGCCGCTCCTCGACAGCCGGGGATGGCCTCTCATCCGTCTTACCAAGGTCTTTCCCTGCATGAGCAATTCGGACATCGCCGCGAGGGCGCACTTCTTCGCGGGCCTCCGGGCGCTTTCCGAAGCCGACTACATGGCCGGAAAGGGCATGACGGTCGAAACAATCGTGCGCGAGGATCCGCGCTACGGTCCGAAGGACGTGGTCTACAGCATCGGCGGCGAACCCCGCAAGGAGAGGAGCTATGCCGAAATGGAAGCGGAGCTCGTGAAGGCCGTTCGGGCGTCGCATGCTGCCTACGCCAGGGCCAAATAGTCGCCAGGTCTTTGACTGGGCTGACGTCGCGCGAGGAAACCGGAATGCATCCCTTGCCGCTCTGTACAAGCGATTTCCCGGCGCTTCGGCGCAACGGCATGATCTATGCCGATAAAACGGATCTGATCCACGCGTTGGCGGCAGGACGATCCTGGATTTATCTTGCACGGCCGAGATGCTTCGGCAAATCGCTCCTCGTTTCCGCATTTCAGTCGCTTTTCAGCGAGGGGCTAGAGCATTTTTCCGGGCTCGCCATCGAAAAGCTCTGGACGGATCGGCAGTACAACGTTGTGCGGCTTGACTTTTCCCGACTGCGGCTCTTTGAGAACTCTGTTCAGTTTGACCGGAACTTTCAGAGCGTGCTGATCTCGGCTTTTGCGCCGCTGGGATTTGAGTTCAGGAATGTCCCGGAAAGGATTGCATTTTTCGAGCACTTCCGGTCATGGCTTATGATGCTGCCGCCCGATTCACTGGTGCTCCTGATTGACGGCTGCGATGCGCCGCTCGCCGCGCATCTCGATGATGGTCGGGTTCTTGAGGTTGTACGCCGGCACTTGAACGATTTCTATGCGGCACTCCGGTCCGCAGAACATTGTCTGCGGTTTTTCTTCATGACCGGGGTTGCTTCATTCATGAATGCAGGCATTTTCCCGGCGCTCAGCGGTATCACGGACATTACCCGGGATCCCAAATACAGCAGCCTTCTCGGCCTGACGGAAGAGGAGCTTGCGTTCTATTTTGACGACCATCTCACCCGGGCGGAAAAGGAGCTCCGGATCAATCGGGACGAGCTTCTGCAACGATTGCGGACCTGCTACGGCGGCTACTCTTTTGAGAGCGAGGCGCGGCGTCGCGTCTTTTGCCCGCGACCGGTTCTCAATTTTCTGAATGCCCCGGAAGAAGGCTTTCTCAACTACTGGTTCGAGAGCGGCGGAAAGCCGAAGGTTTTATTGAATTTCCTTAAAAAACACAATGCCGGGGATCCTTTCTTCTTCAATAAGACGCATCAGATCCGCTTCTCGGAACTTACGTCCGCGCGCGATTTGCAGACGATCGGCATTGAAGCGCTCCTCACCCAGACCGGGTACCTGACGATCCGGTCTCACCTGAGCGATGGCCGGATTAAGCTCGGCTGGCCGAACAAGGAAGTGGAGCTTTCGATGGCCGCGCTTTATTCGGATGAGCTTCTCGGCGGGGAAATTCTTGATCCTCCGGGCATTCCGATGCTCTCCGAACTCATCGAATTCGGGACGCTCGACGACATCGCAAGGCGATTCAATGACGGCTTCCAATTCGTCGACAGTCGGAAGTTCCCGATTGCGACGGAAGCCGCCTGCCGCGCCTCAATTGAGCTTTTTCTGAAGGGAGCGGCTCAAATGCCGGACGTTGAAAGCCGGACTGCACCCGGGCAAAACGGCATCGAGGTGCGCGCCGGACACCGGTACTGGATTTTTGAATTCAAATTCGCCGCCGAGCCGCAAGAGATCCAGAAGCTCCTCGAAAGAGGCAAAGAGGAGATGCTGAGCCGCCCGTACGGAGAGGATTCGGTGAAGCGAGAGCTCCGTCGGGCAGTCCTTGTTTTCAACGCCGAGACCCGGCGCTTCGAGAAGTGGCTCGAAGTGGACGCGGGCGGCGACTGAACCGGCAGGCCGTTTAGCGGCAGCTGATGCGGAGCGGAATCGCTTTCCTCAAAGCGTTTCCTCAGCACTGAGAAAAAAGCCGGAAGATGTTTTGAATCTTCCGGCTCGTCTGCTGGCGATTTTGGCTTTAGATCCTTTCAGCGAAGAATTTTTCTGCAGGAATGCCGCCGAAGGGCGACTCGTTGGCTGCGTCCCGGATTTTCTCCGGCGTGCTTTCGCGCATGCAGAGGTCGAGGACCTGTCTCAGCCAGACGCTTCCGCCGAGCGTTCTGAAGAAAGTCTTCTGTTCAGCCGTCAGGCGAATGACGACCATTTTGTCGAGGGCCTTTTCGCCAAGCGGTTTGCGGCCGGCGCCCTGACGAACGCCGCCCCAGCCGTCATGACTGGAGGCCTTTCTCTTGGCAAGGGGTTTGCACGGCTTGATGGGGCTTGGTGCGGATTGTGTTTTCTTACCCGGCATGGTGGTTCCTCCTTCTAAGGACGGATTGCCATTGCTCAGTTCCACTGTATGGCGCTTTCAAGCGTTTTGCAACTCGATTCGGTATAAACAGGCAAAAATCAGGGTTTCTTCTCAGGGAAGGACGATCCTTTATCATCATTCGCGTACTTCTCTTGACTTTTCTGGTAAACAATGTGAGAGTGCAGTGGGTCGACCGAGACCGAAGAGGGAATTTGAAAAAACAGTAGCCAATCTTTTACCGATAGTTTTGTATATTTTTGGAGTACTGCTTTTCATTCCCGGAGCCTCTGCTCTGATGACCGGCCGGACTATGCCCAAAAGCGGAGCGCATTATTCCATAGGGAGTGCTTCCGGAGGCTTAACGGTGGGCCTTTCGGAGAATGGCGGCTTATGAGCCTCACTCGATATAGTTGAGATCAGCATAAGAAGAGTCTCCGGCAGCATCCGCACCCCAATTTCTTGAAGAGAAAGATGCCGGCTGGAACACTCTCAGGGAGGAAATTCATGAATACACAGGAACTCTCGCCGGGGCGCTATGCCCGCGACGTGCTGCTCCTCGGCATCGGCAACATCCTCTGGGCGGACGAAGGGTTCGGCCCCAGGGCGGCCGAGGCCTTCAACAGCCGCTTCCGGCTGCCTGAGGGCGCGGAAGTCATGGACGGCGGAACGCTCGGCGGCTGGCTCGTGAACGAGATCTGCTCGACGAAGCGCATTCTCGTTTTCGACTGCTGCGATCTGAAGGCCGCTCCGGGGACGCTTCGCGTTCTGAGAAAGGACGACATCCGCATCTGGAGCTCAACCAAGATCTCGCCCCACCAGACGGGCTTCAATGATCTCCTCGCGACGGCGGCGCTCATGGGCTCGAGCCCCGAGGACATCGCCGTCGTGGGCATTCAGCCGGAGCTCCTTGACGACTACGGCGGAAGCCTCACCGAAACGGTGAAGGCGCGCATTCCCGAGGCCCTTGAAGCCGCCCGCGGCATTCTTTCCGAGTGGGGATTCCCGCCCGTCGAGAGAACGCCGGGCGAGCGCGTGCCGCCGCTCTCCTTTCAGAGCCTTTCAATCGACGCCTATGAGTCCGGGCGCCCCGACGAGGCCGAGGCCTGCCGGACCGGGGACGAGCGGTTTCTGGTTCGTCCCGCGGGTCATGCGTCCGACCCCTCATAAGGATCGGTTTTCGGGAGAACACCTCAAATGTGCATTGCTTTGCCCATGAAAATCGTCGCGCTCGAGGAAATGAAGGCGCGGTGCGAGCGAAAGGGAAGCGAAGTCGTCGTCGACATTTCCATGATCGACCCGCCGAAGCCGGGCGACTGGCTTCTCGTCTTTCAGGACCGCGCCATCCGGGCGATTGATGAGGCGGAAGCCTCTGAAATTGAAGCCGCGCTCAAGGCGACGGCGCTCGCCATGGCGGGCGAAGCCGACGAGGCGGCGATCCGCGCGGGCTTCGGCGACTTGATCGACCGCGAACCCGAGCTCCCCGAACATCTGCGCAGGCTGGTTCCGGGAAGAAGCTGATCCCGCAATCGCTTCAATCCTCAATTAAGAAAAGAATTTCAAGCATGTCCAAATTCACGCGAATTGCGGAAATCGATCCGCAGACGAACCCGCTCTTTCAGCGCATGCGCGGGGAAGAGGGATTCAGAACGCTCTCCGAAGTCTCGCTCGAGGGCTTTCTTGCCGAGCCGGGGCTCAAATTCGTGATTTTTGCCGATGACCCGAATACCCGGAAGGAAACGATGGACATCGTCGTGATCGGTCCGGAAATCCGCCGCAGCATGGGGAGCATCGTTCAAAGCGCCTGGTGCACGGATGTCGCGGAAGGAAGGGCTCTCGCCGCCCGCTGGGGCGTGAGAAAGCTTCCCGCGCTCGCGCTCTTTCGCGGCAATGTCTATCTCGGCGCCGCCGAAGGGCTCGACTCCTGGGACGGGTACCTCGCGAAGCTCGCCGGGATTGCGGCGCGCACCGAGGCGCCGAAGCGCTCCGTCGCGATTCTCCCGAGGAACGCGGCCGAAGAGAGCGCCTGCTGCTGACCGATTTTCGCAGAAGAATTCAAAACCTATTCGGACAAGATAGAGATGAGCCTTCAGACTTATTCCGCCGCCGACGTGGCGCGCCGGTGGCAGAACGCCCCGGAACTCGACCCGGAAACGGAGCGCAGGGCGGCGCTCGCAACCATCGACTTCCTTGCCGACGTCCGCGGGAAGCTTTCGCAGCATCTGGACGACATGGCGAAGGGCAATGCCGCCGAAGACGGCTCCGACCTTCATGCCGTCTGGGATTTTTCGGGCTTCGACCCGAAGCATCTCGACTTCCTCCTCCCCACGATCGGCGAGGGCGAGGTGAAGATCCTTCTCTTCAACGGCGAAGCGCGCGCAGCCGACACTGGCGTTCCCGGCCTCTGGCGCGTTCAGGCGGGGGACGAAGGCCACGCCGCCAACTCCTTCGTATTGGGACGCCTTCCCCGCACGGTGCTCGTCGTCTCGGAACGGGGCGAAACGGAAGTCCCGAAGCTCGTGAATCCGAGCGCCGACGTTTTTGCCGCCCCGGCGATCCTTGAGGAACTCGGGCACGAATTGAAGGAAGAAACTGCCTCGGGCAGAATCGAAAAGCTTTCGGACGACCCCGCATTCATGGTGGAGCTCCAGCGCCAGCCCTTGTCGCCCGGCGACATGACGGCGCTCCTTTCGACCCTCGGCACGGGCGACATTGAAGTGGAGCTTCAGGGGTTTGCGCACTCTCGCTTCACGCGCACGCGGGTGAAGAACCTCTGGCGCAGCCGCATCATCAATAATTCCGGGAAAACGCTTCTCGACGCCTTCGTGATCGCGCGCGTGCCGCCCGAGGTGCCGGTGTCGGCCGAGGAATTCCCGGAAGCGGTGAGAAAGTGCACGGATCTCATTGAATGGATCCGCCACGACCTTGAGCGCGGCACGATCGGCGGCAGAAGGGAGGCGTCGCATGCCTGAGGAAAATTCCGGGCGCTTTACGAAGGGCTCTGAGATCGAGGCGCTCCTCGACCGGCTCGCCGCCGAGCGCGTTCCGCCCGATGCCCGCATGCAGTGCAAGGTCTGCTGGTACGTCTACGACCCGGCCGAAGGCTGTCCCGAGGAGAATATTCTTCCGGGAACGCCCTTCAGGGACCTTCCCGACGAATTCGTGTGCCCCGACTGCGGGCATCCGAAGTCGGCCTTCATTCCGGCCGACGAGGATCATTGACGAAAGAAGTTGTCCGACGGGGGCGGGAGGCAGAGCAGCCCGACCCCGGCGACGATGAAGAGCACGGGGTGAACCCAGGCGCCGGCGCAGGCGAGCGTGAGAATGAGGCGGCTGTCGATGAAGATCCCGAGATTGAAGATCCCGAGGAGCTTTTCGAAGATGACGCCGTTCAGCATGAGTACGTCGGCGTAGACGCAGGCGATGACGACGAGAAGCGTCGTCGCGAGCACCGCGGAAAAGAGGCGCCTGACGCGGTCGACGGGATTGAAGATTCTTCCCGAGGCGAAGAGTCCGATCATCATCAGAAGACCCGCCGCTGCCGGAAGCGCGCACCAGAGGAAGTCCGTGCCGGAGACGCGGGCGGAAAGCGTCCAGAGGCTCATGCTCCAGAAGAGGAGCGTGCAGAGAATCAGAAGAAAGGTAAGTGCACGGCGCATGTGCTTATGGTCCCCGGGTGCCGTTGAGGTCCGCGCAGATCGGGCGCGGAGAATCGTCCACTACATTTTATCTGCCGCCCGATCGGGCGGAATCCCGGATAAAGAAATATGACAAAAGAATCGCGGGAGGCCTCCCTTGCGGTCTTGAAAAAGGTTCTTCCTCAGGAAATCTGCAGAGGCGAATCTCCTCCTCGCCGCGGTAGTATCGAATCTGTCCGGCAAATGCGGGCTTTAAGAATGCACTATTAAAGGCAGGGGAAAGAAGACATGTTCAAATGGCTGAAGGAGAAGCTGAAAGGGCCTTTGGCGGATGCGCCGAGGGAATCCTCGCCTGAGCAGCCGGTCGACGAGCGGCTCCTCGAAATTCTTGAAAAACTTCCGGCCGACGGACTCCCGCGATGGCCGGCAGCGGTGGCGGCCTTTGAGGCGCTCCCTGCCGAGCGGCTCGACGACCCGCTCTACGCGAAGAATCTCCTCCGGGCGCTTTTCGCCGCGCTCTCGCACATTGACGCCCCTGTGCGCCAGACAATGGCGCTCGCGCAGATTGCGCTCAACCATTTCCCGCGGATCGCGGCGGCAGTGAGGCAGTCGGATGCTCACGGCCAGCGCGCGCTCCTTCCCCTTGCGGAGGGACTCCTTGCGCTTCGCACCGGACAGTTCGACCTTGCTTTCCGCCTGATCGCCCGCGCCAACCTCGAGCGCCGGATTTCGGACGCCTGGGCGGAAGGGAACGCCCTTGAGGCCGCGCCCGACTATCTCGTGACGGCAGTGTCCCTTGCCGCGCAGACGCTGATTGACCTTAAAAACCCGGATCTGCGCTACTGGGGAACGGTCGCGGAGGCGCTCCCCGAAGATCCCAAGGCCGTGCTTGAACCCGAGAGCTTCCTCATGGCCGTGGGCGACCTCGTCCTTGAAATCCATCGTGCGGCAGCGGAAGCCGTGACGCTTGACGCAAAGGAGCGGCTTGAGATTCTCGGCAAAGCCGACGCCCGCTACGAGCTTCTCTTCAGGCGTCTTCATCCGCAGGCGGAAGACTGCCGGAGAATGTTCCGGCGCGTTGAGAAGATGTTCGGGATTCTTGCCGAGGACAAGGATCTTCGCGCCTGAAGCGTGTGATTTTGTCTATTCCTCAGAATCAAAGAGGCGCTCCGGGATGCCCGCAGCGTCTCTTTGCCGTCCCTCATTTCGTTACCGGCTTCTGCCCGAGAAGTCGTATTCGGGCCGCAGGGTGGAGCTTTCGATGCCGAGGATCCCGAGGACGCTCGACCAGAGATTATCGTGCGAAAGCGCTTCCTTCGAGCGCGCGAGAATGTACTGGGGATTGAGGTCGAAGGTCCGGGCAAAGCCGTCGTTCATCCAGAGAATCATCGGCACCTGCGTCTGGTCCGAGGGCGCCATCCACCAGGGGGCGCCGTGGAGGTAGAGCCCCGATTCGCCAAGCGACTCCCCGTGATCCGACACGTAGAGGAGCGCCGAGTCCATGCGGGGCGAGCTCGCTTCGAGGCGCCGGATGAGGCCCGCGAGCACGCGGTCGGTTTCGCGGATCGAATTGTCGTAGGCATTGACGACTTCCTCGCGCGAGCAGCTCCCGAGGTCGGCGTTCCGGCATTCGGGTTCGAAGGCCTTGACGGCTTCCGGAGAACGCTCTGAATAGGCGGGCCCGTGGGAGCCGATCATATGGAGAAAGAGCACCGTCGGGCGGTCGGCGGGGAGCTTCGGGATTTCGCGGCTGAGCTCTCTGAGGAGCACGTCGTCGTTCCTGCACTTCCCCTCAGGACACGAGGCCTCGCGCGTCGGAACGCCCTCGCAGGTCCCCTTGCAGCCCGACTGATTGTCGATCCAGAGCACGTTCATGCCGGCGCGTTCGAGAAGCTTCGGGAGCGACTCCTCGTGAAGAATCCGGTCGCGGTCGTAGCTGCTCCTCCCGATGCGGCTCATCATGCAGGGGAGCGACACGTCGGTCGAGGTCCCGCAGGCCGTGACCTTCGGGAAGTTGATGAGCTTGATTTTCGAGAGCTCCGGCGTCGTATCGCGGGCGTAGCCGTTCAAGCCCCAGTTGGCGGCGCGCGCCGTCTCGCCCACGACAAAGACGAAGAGCGTCGGCCGGCGAACCTGCACTGTGGCCTTCGGACTGGGGTCGGTCACGAGACGCACGCGCTTCGCGTCGGGAGACTCGTCCGCGGCAAAGGTGCGGATCGTTGAATAGACGACATTGACGGGCGCGATCTGGTAGCGGAGCGTCTTGTCGTTTCTCATGGCGCTCGAGAAGGCCTGAAAGTTGAGGGCAATGACCAGAACGCCGGCGAAAGCGCAGAGGAGCGCTCCGCCGAGGCGGAGCCCCAGGCGCTTCATAAGCGCTCGTTTTCCGGACCCTAGGCTGAGAAGAGGCGGCACCTGTCCCCTGAGAGAGAGCCAGAGGGGCGGAATCAGCACCCAGAGGAAGACGAAGACCGGCCGCGCTCCCAGATATCCCGCCGATTCGGCCGGGTCGGTCGCGAGGAAGTTCCTCACCATGTCCGGGGTCATGGCCGTGCCGTAAAGGAATGCGGCGGCAAAGGAGAGGGCCCCGAGGACGTTGAGAAGAACGAGGAGAGTCCTGAAGATTGCCCGGGGGAGGAGCGAGAGGAGCGCCGCGAGCCCTGCGCCCACGAATGCGAAGGCGATGCCGGATGAGAGTGCGAGCGCGATGGAGGAGAGCGTCGCCGTGCCCTGCGGGGCGAGGAGCTTCATGAGCATCGGGGCATCAAAGACGAACGCCCACCAAAGCCCGAGTCCGAGGAGGAGAAGAGGAAAGCCGGGGCGGAATGATTCCTTCCCCGTGAATCCCGCGCCGATCGTGCTTCCCGTTCGTTCCGATCCCCGGAGGACCCGGAGAACGGCGCTCGCGAACCCGCGGCGGTAGAAAAAGAGGGCGTAGAGCGCCGCTGAAATCAGCCAGTCGATCAGAAAGGCGTCGACGACGTGCGAAAGAAAGTGCGCGCCCGCGAGCATGCGTCCGATTCCGGCCGTGAGTCCGAGGATGATCGCTGCCGCGAGGGCAAGGACTGAAAGCTTCCTCGGGAACCCGCGCAGCATGAAGAAAACGGGGAGGAGACAGAAGCCGCTTCCCGCCGCGCCCGAGGGCCAGCAGACGCCCGGGCGGAAGCCGAGGGAGAGGGTCGGGTTCGTGATTTCGGCGCTCCCACCGAATTCCGCGATGCTCCAGGGGCAGCTCACGCCCGTTGTTTTCTTGAGCCACCAGACGGCGAGCACGCAGAGCGCCCCTGCGAGGAGCGCATAAAGAATCCGTCCCCGCATGAGACGGTCCCAGGCGTTTGCGGCGGATGGAGAGGTCCGTTCCCGGACGAAGCTTCGGATCAGCGCGAGGAGAAGGAGCGCATAAGCGGCGATCGACGCGAACTTCGGGAGCTTGTGGAGCCAGAATTCCGTCTGATCGGTATTGAACCACTCTCCATCGAAGTTCTTCCAGATGAGGCGCTGGAGGGAAAGATCGAGCGCATGCGGCGGATTGAGGAAAAGCCAGATGAGGAGCCCTGCCGGAATGAGGAACCAGAAGAGGATTTCGAGCGGTGAAAGCGGGCGGCTTTCGGCCTGCGGGGGAAGGTCTCTGACGCGCATTTCAGGAAAAATCCATGTATACGAATAATCTTGCAATTATCCGGATGCCGCGTCAAAAGTGCGTCAAAGCGCGTGATCCGCCTCAATGGTTTCGAGCCTCACTTTGTGAGGATTTGTTGAGGAAGGCTTTCCCGATACACTTCTTATTGCTGTTTTTACTTGAGAAGGTTCTGTCATGGCGCAAAGGATTCTTGTGGTCGACGACAATCCGGACATCCGCGCGAACCTGCGCGACTGGCTCGAAATGCGTGGGTACGAGGTTTCGGGCGCGGCGGACGCGGAAGCGTGCGCGCATCTTCTCAATCAGGAGGGAGCCGATCTTCTGGTGCTCGACATCGGTCTTCCGGGCACGGACGGCGTCACGTTCCTCAGGCGCCTTCGCGAAGCCGGGGACGAGACGCCCGTTCTGATGCTTACGGCCCGCGATGCCATGGAAGACCGGGTGCGCGGGCTTTCCTCCGGAGCGGACGACTATCTCGTGAAGCCCTTTTCGCTTCTCGAACTCTCGGCCCGCATCGAGGCGCTTCTGAGGCGCGCCAACCGCGGCCGCGCCCATTCCATCAGGATCGGCCCGCTGGAACTCGACCTTGCGGCGGGCACCGTCACGCGTGACGGGGTCCTTCTTCGCGTCAACCCGACGGGGCAGCGGATTCTCAGGGAGCTCATGCGCGCGAGCCCGGGCGTCGTGAGCCGCGAGGCGCTCGAAAACCGGATCTGGGGGAACGATGCGCCGAAGTCGGACAGCCTCCGCTCCAACATGCATCTCCTCAGAAATGCGGTCGACAAGGGGTTCGACGCTCCGATGATCAGAACGCACCCCGGCTTCGGCTGGTCCATTGCCGCGCCGAAAGACGAAAGGAGCGAATAAACCATGCCCATCGCGCGCTTATTCGCCACTTTCAGGCGCCGCATGCGCGGGCTCTCGCAGCGCATCATTTTGTCCTTCGCGGCGCTTCTTCTTCTGACGGCGGCGCTCTACGGGAGCGCCATCTGGTTTGCAATCGCCTTCACGGAGGAGCACCTCGTTGCAGGGCTGCTTCGGGATGAACTGAGCTTTGCGGAGGAAACGCTTGCAGAAGGAAATGCCCCGAACGTTCCGCCGGGAACCGAGATTTTCGGCGACGACAAACGGCTCCCGCCCATCCCGGAGGCGCTGAAGGGCGTTCCGCAGGGCTTCACGGAAATCCTGGACGACCCGGCGCGGTTCGTCTGGCGGGAAAACAGGCCCGAGGGAACGATCCTCATCGTGCGCGACCAGAGCCGCTTTGAGGAAGCCGAAAAGGAGATTCTCCTCTTCACGGCGCTCTCCCTTGCCGTCGCCGGGCTCGCCGGCGCTTTAGCCGGCTGGTGGCTTTCGCGGCGCATCATGCGCCCGATTGAAAGGCTCTCCGACGCAGTGAAGCGCGCGTCGATAAGCAGCAGCTGGACGCCGATTCCGGAGGAGCTTCAGACACCCGACGAGGTGGGCGAGCTTGCGGCGATCTGCAGCCGGGCGCTCAGGCGCCTCAACGATGCGCTCGAGCGCGAGCGCGCCTTTACGGCGGATGCGAGTCACGAACTCAGAACGCCCCTCACGGTGATCGAAACGAGCGCGGAACTCCTCGCCGCCGGGAAGCTCGGCGAAAGAGAGCGCCGCCAGGTGGAGCGGATTCACCGCGCCTCGCGCGAAATGCAGTCCCTCATGGAAACGCTCCTCGAATTCGCCCGCGCGTCGTCGGGCAGGAGCACCGAGCCCCCCGATGCGGTGCGGGGCATTCTCCGCAACGCGTGCGATGTCTGGAAGCCGCTTGCAGAAGCAAAGGGCCTTGCCTTCGAAGCCGATTTTTCCGAAACCTGTCCCGGAACCTATTCGCCCGGCATGCTCGGGATCGTTGCGGCGAACCTTCTTCGGAACGCTGTGTCTTATACCAGTCGGGGCCGGATTCTTCTCAGGGAAACCTCGGACGGCTTTCTCGTTGCCGATAACGCTCCTCCCATCAAGCCAGAAGACCGGGAGCGGATTTTCGAAGCCTATGAGCGCGGCGACAGCCCGGCGGCTCCCGGCACCGGCCTCGGGCTCGCAATTGTGGCGAAGGCGGCCCGGCGATCGGGCTGGAAGGTGGAGCTTGAGAGCACGCCTGAGGGCAACATTTTCCGCGTGCGGGTCTTCGATACCGGAATCAAAGGCCTTCGCGCAGACGAGGCATAAGGATGCGAAAAAGCCCGGGCGCTTTGACGGCGGCTCCCGGGCTTTCTGTGCGTTATGCGAGGAAAAGAGGCTTCCGTTACATGTAGCGGATGAGCGAAATAATGAGGACCGCGACGAAGCCCGAGAGAAGCGGCACTGCGGTGCGCTTCACGACCATGAGGGGATTCACCTTGACCACCGCCGAAACGATGATCACCACGGCCGACACGGGCGAAACCGCGCGGATGAGGTTCGAGGTGTGCTGCATCGGGAGCGCCACCATCAGGGGGTCGATGCCGGCTTTCTCTGCGAGCTGCGGGATGAGTTCGATGAAGCTGTAGAAGACGGCGTTCCCGGAGCCGCTGATGAAGGTGATGAGCGCCGTAATGCCCGAGAAGGCGAGCATGAGGCCTGCGCCCGCGTTTTCAACGCCTGAGACGGAGGACGAAATCATGCTGATGAGGCCCATCGCGGAGAGGCCCGCCACCATGGTCGAGGCGGCGACGATCAGCACGACGACCTTAGAGAAGCCGTCGCCCATGCCGCGGAAGAAGAGGTTCACGTCCTTCATCGAGCCCTTCATGTTCTTCTTGCGCGCGAGTTCGGCAATGAAGGCGCAGACGAAGGAGAAGAGCGTGATTTCAACGAGGCCGATCTTGACCGACTTGAAGAAGGCCCAGAAGAAGATCGTGAGAATGAGGGGCAGAACCGGGAAGATCGCATACCAGACGGGGGCGTCGGTTTCATCCTCCCCGAGCTTCGATTCGTCGATCGAACCGGCGAGCGCCTTTCCGGACTCGAGGTCCTTCTTGTCTTCCCAGCGCTGCCAGAAGTAGTGCACGATGCCCATGATGATGATCGCGGGGATCGAGATCGGCGCATGGTGGTAGAAGACGTAGTCGACCACGTGCTCGAAGCCGAGGACGCGGGCCGCAACCACGTTGTCGCCGCCCAGGGGCGTCGGCACGATCGTTGCCGTCGTGGCGATGACGCCCGCAGCCGTAAGAGGCGACATCTTCGCCGCCTTCAGAACCGGGTAGAGCGTTGCCATCAGGATCACGGCAAGCGACGACGCGCTCGGGATGATGATCGAGAGGAGCGTGCCGAGATAGAAGACGAGCGGCACGAGCACGTAGGGCGAGTGGACGTGCGCGAGCGGCCGGCTCATCACCTTGATCACCATGGCATTGGCGCCGATGTGGGACATGTAGGCGGCAAAACCGAAGAGCGTGAGGATGATGAGGCCCGCGTTTGAATACTGGCGAACGAAGAGATCCTTGATCGCCTTGAAGGGATCAACCCAGGAGAGGCCCGAGGACGCCTTGGCGGCGAGCACGTCGTGCCCGAGGAGGAGCGCGGCGTACATGAGGATCAGCCCGGCGGCGAAAAGCACGACCTTGGCGTCGTAGTTCTTGGCAATGGCCCAGCCCGCAAGGACGAGCACAATGATGGATATCAGTGCGGCAAGCATTTGGGGAGAGAAATCGTGAGGGGAAAAAAGGGAAGTCGGGGAATATACCGCTACCCGATGCGCTCTGCAGGAAAAGTGCGCTAATCTCTCCGTTTTCCCGCGGCCCCCTGAAGCTTTCCCGATGCGGGCCCGGCTGAAAGTTTTCCCCATCGCATTCAAAAGAAGTCCCGAGGCACTCATGCGCAGCACAAATCCCGGTTTTGTTCCTGACTCCCCCTTCAGCCGGAAGCTTCCGGCCGAATGGATGAATTTCTTCTCCGAATTCCCGAAGGCGGAGCTCCACTGCCATCTTCTCGGCACGACGAGCCGCGAAACCTTCATCGACCTCGTGCGCGACTCCGGCGCCCCGGTTTCCATGGAGGAAATCGAAGGCTTCTATACCCGCGGCGAAAAGCCCGTCGGGGTGCTCCGCATCTTCCGCGCGCTCGAAGCCCACATTCTGAAGAAGCCCGAATACCTGAAGCGCATTACCGTCGAGCATATGGAATGCGTTTCGAAGCAGGGCGTGCGCTACATCGAATTCTTCTGGAACTGGACGGGCCTCAAGCACTTCATGACCTTTGAAGCCGCTCAGCGCGCCATCTGCGAGGGTCTTCGCGAGGGCAAAGCCCGCTACGGCGTGATCGGGCGCCTCGTGCCCTCGATCGACCGCGAGGCGACGCCTGAGGATGCCGTTGAGCTCGTCAGCGAAATGATCGCGCACCGCGAACCCGAATCGATCGGTCTCGGGATCGACTACCGCGAAACCAACCACGAGCCCGAGAACTTCTGGAAGGCCTACTTCATGGCGCGCGATGCAGGCTTTCACATCACGGCGCACGCGGGCGAATTCGGCGAACACTGGCGAAACGTCGAAACGGCAATCGACCTTCTCAAGTGCGAACGGATCGATCACGGCTACACGATCATCGACAACCCCGAGCTCGCCGCGCACGCAAAGGCGCTCGGCATGCCTTTCGCCGTGGTGCCCACCAATTCCTACTACCTCAGAACCTTCACGGACGAGGAGTGGGCTCAAAAGCACCCGATCCGCCGCATGCACGAAATGGGCCTCAGGCTCTTCCCCAACAGCGACGACCCGACCATGCACCACATCCGGATCAGTGAATCCTGGTACCTGATGTTCAATTTCCTCGGGTTTGGGCTCGCCGACCTCCGCGCCATGGTGGAGAACTCCATCGATGCCGCCTGGGTGACGGACGAAGAAAAGGCAAAGTGGAAGAAGACGTGGCTCGCCGAGTTCGACCGTCTCGCGGCAGCGCTTCCGCCGCTTGATTGAATTGACGCGATTCTGAAATAAAGAAAAGCCCCGGGCGGATCCGATCGGTTCTCCCGGGGCTTTTTCGCGTTCTGGGTTAATCCCAGCCGCGGACGTGCTCGAGCACGTCGATGATGAGCCCGTTCTTCACGAGGAGCATGTATTTATAGGGCGCTGCCGTCGGGCAGGCGTGATTGGGGAGGATCCGGAGCCGCGTGCCGAGCGGGAAGTCGTCGAGCTTGCAGGCGGAATCCTCCGGGAGCGTGAGGATGCCGTGCTCCTGGTTCGTGCCGGTGAGAATGATGCGGCCGCCATCAAGCGGTGTCCCGAGCGCATCGCAGACGAGTCCGTAGCCGAAGTCGCGCTTCTGGCGCGCAGTGCCGCGGTCGCGCGACATGGCGAGGAAGCCGGAATCGAGGATCAGCTGATTCTTCTTCGTTTGTCTGCCGATGACGGTGGCGAGAACCGAACCCGCGATATCTTTTGATTCGCAGACGCCGAGGTTCGTCATGAAGAGGTCGAAAAGGGCGCAGACGCCCGCGCGGATTTCCGTGACGCCCGCTTCGCTCTTTGAATACATGAGCGTGGGGCTCGATCCCACGGAAACGATCTGGACCTCGAATCCGGCTGCCCTGAGGCGCCCGGCCGCCTTGACGATGCCGGCGCGTTCGCCTTCGGCTGCGGCCTCGATCGCTTCAATCGTTTTGCATTCATAGCTGTCGCCCGCGTGGGTGAGAACGCCCGCAAGCTTCGCGCCTCCCTGAAGCGCTTTTGCGGCATCAATGAGCTCATCGCACTCGGGAGGAAGCCCCGAGCGATGGCCGTCCACGTCGACTTCGAGGAGCACCGGGATTTCCGTCTGATGCTCCCGGCAGAAGTCCGAAACGGCTTTCGCGGCTTCCGTGCTGTCGAGGATGATCTTCAGATCAACGCCCAGCGACCGGATCCTCGCGACCTCTGCGAGCTTCTGAGGCGCTATGCCGACGGCGTAGATCAGGTCGCGGACGCCGTTCGCGGCAAAGTAGCGCGCTTCCGAAAGCGTGGAAACGGTGGCGGGGCCTTCGGGCGACGTCATCTGCCGCCGGGCAATCACGATCGACTTGTGGGTCTTGAGGTGCGGACGGAAAGCGACGCCGAGCTCACTGGCGCGGGCTCTCGCGCGTTCAAGGTTCTTTTCGAGCTTTTCGTCCTCAATCAGGAAGGACGGCGTCGGGACGCGAGGGTCATTGACGGAGAGCCCGATCAGAGACTGAGCCGGGTCGGGCGCGAATTTGCCGAGGGATTCGGGCGAAACGATGGGAAGAGCGTCGCTGGGGATCATTGCGGAAGACTCCTGTTGAGATGTATAAAAAATTCTATCACCAGGCAGGTTTCTGCGAGTATGAATGCGTGGTTCTCCTGCTAATTTCTGAAATAACCGTTTAATTTTATAGAGTTGCAATCCATAAAAAATTATGGAATACTGCTCGATGTTCCTTTCAGCCCTCTTCGGGATGCACGCAGCAGATATGCCTCAGCACGACAACTCTTCCTATGCGACGCCGGTTCCGGCCTTACTCGCCCCCTGGCGGATGACTGCCGATCTGGTGGCGCTTGTGGGCGGCACGCAGACGGAGGTCGTGCTCCATGATCTTTCAGATCCCCTTCATTCCGTGGTCTACGTCGTGAACGGCCATGTCACGAATCGCAAGATCGGGCAGGGCGTGAGGCACCTCGTCGAGGAGATGCTCCTTCGGGGCGAGCACCCTGAAAAAGGCGACCTGCTTCCGGTCTGGTGGTTCAGGCATAAGGACGAGGACGGAAACGAGAAGCTGATCCGTTCCGTTACGATGCTGATCCGCGGGGCCGAGGGGAAGCTCGCGGGCGCCCTCTGCGTCAATCAGGACGTGACGGCCGATGCAGCGGAGCTCGTACGCCTCGACTGGCTTCTTCCTCCGGAAATGAAGGCTCAGTTCGGGGAATCCTCCCTGGCCGCCGGTAGAGCGAAGAAGAATGTCCGCGAAGAGGGCCTTGCGGCAGGCGAGAGCGTTGCCGACGCCGTATTTGATCTCATCGACCGCATGGTGGATGAGGCGAAGGCAGCGCCGTCCGATTCGCCGCCCTCGCGCCCCGGGAGAAAGGCTTCGTGGACGCGTGAGGACCGGGTGAAGCTCCTTGCTTTCATGGAGAGCCGCGGCATCTTCCTCATGAAGGGAGCGCTCGAACACGCCGCCGAACGGCTTGGCGTCTCAAAGGTAACGATTTACAGCGATCTCGACCAGATCAGACGCATGGCGAAATTCAGCAAAACACCATACTGGAGGGGAGAAGAATGAAATTCATTGATCCTGGCTTCAAGGGAACTAATCCCGGCTACTACAGCGCAGCCGTCGTCTCGCACGGCATGCTTTATGTCTCCGGACAGCTTTCCATCAACCCGGACACGCGCGAACCCTGCACGGGCGGCATCCGCGAGCACGCGGCGCTTGCGCTCGACAATCTCGACCGGATTCTCAAGGCCGCCGGCGCCCGCCGCGATCAGGTGGTTTTCTGCCGCGTCTACACGCCCTCGAACGAATACTGGGGCGCGATCAATGAGGTCTACCGCGACTTCTTCGGAGAACATAAACCCGGCCGCGTTGTTGTCTCGACGACGCCGCTTCATTTCGGATGCCTCGTTGAAATTGAGGCGGTTGCTGAGCTCAATGAGGAGTAATTCAAGAATGCTCAACTACATCTGTACCTGCTGCGGCAGGAAAACCCCGGTGACGACCCGCGAGCCCACATGCTCCTGCGGCGGACTTTTCGAACTCGACTTCACGCCCCCGAAGTGGGACGACGCGAAAATCGACAGGAAGGAATGGAGCATCTTCCGCTACCGCGAATTCATGGCGCTTGACGGCGACGCCTGGCGCGGGGTTTCGCTCGGCGAGGGCCTCACGCCCACCGTGGAGATGAAGCCCGGCATGTTCGTGAAGGTCGACTATGCCATGCCGACCTTGTCCTTCAAGGACCGCGGCGCTGCTGGCCTCGTCTCCCACATGAAGTCGATCGGCGTCGCTGAATGCGTTCAGGATTCGAGCGGCAACGCAGGGAATTCCGTCGCCGCCTACTGCGCCCGCGCCGGCATCAAGTGCGAAATCTACGTGCCTGAAGGCACGAGCCCCAAGAAGATCGCGATGATCGAATCGCACGGCGCCAAAGTCCATGTGATTCCTGGGTCTCGCGACCACTGCGCCGACGTCTGCCGCGCCCGCGTGAAGGACGAAGGCGTCTACTATGCCAATCACGTCGTAAATCCCTTCTTCTATGAAGGCATGAAGGCCTACATCTACGAGGTCTACGAGCAGCTCGGACGCATTCCTGAACACGTGGTGCTTCCGGTCGGAAACGGCACGCTCTTCATCGGTGCAGTGAAGGCCCTTGAACACCTCCATGCCTCGGGCGCGATCCAGAGGTTCCCGAAGATTGTGGCGCTTCAGAGCGAATACTGCGATCCGCTCTATCAGGCGAGAAAGGAAGGGAAGGATGATCCCGTCTCGGTCGACGTAAAGCCCACGATTGCTGAGGGCATTGCGATCGGAAAGCCCCTTCGCGGCCATGAAATCCTCGACATGATGAAGCGCCACGACATCACGGTTGTGACGGCGCCTGAGGACAAGATCCTCGCCGCGCGCGCTGCGGTGGCTCGCGAGGGCTACTACATCGAGCACACGACGGCCGCCAACTTCGCCGCCTGGGATCGCTATTGCGAGCTCTACGGACCGGCGACCGATGTCCTCATCACGCTCTGCGGAGCCGGAATCAAGTCGGATCACTGATTCACTGAGTTCCGTTCTATCTGAGCATTTTGAAGCCCGGTACTTCTCTGCCGTTTGCGCGCAGAGGAGGCCGGGCTTTCTGCGTTTGCCGGGGCATGGAAGGAGGGCGGCAGGTTGAGCGCCAGAGTTGTCTGTAGACAACGTTGCTTTATCTGTAAACACTCATAACACTATGAAAATAAAGCAAACTGTTAGCAAGGGGTGAAATCTTCTGCGGCGGCAGGTTTCAGAAAAACTAGACTCGGATAGTCGCTTATAAACGACAGACTGATCTCGTCCGGGAGCGGTTTGTCGGGACTATTTGGAGTTTGAAATGAGGGGCTTCCATAAATTCGGAAAGCCAGTTTTTCCACTTCGCCGACAGTACCCAAAACAACGCCGAGAGCCTCAGCACCGATCCGATGTTGAGGCTTTTCTGTAGAGGCAGTTGTTAAGGGGGGTGTGTGAAGCGATCTCGGACGCCTCAGCCGTGTCGCCGCTACGTCGTCATGGGCATCGTGCGCTGCAAAGTCTCCTGTCGTGCGACGTTGTAGCAGAACACCGTCAGCCAGCTCAGAAAGTGCGTGCGCGTCATGCCGATGGTACGGACAATAGAGCCCTTCATGGTGCTTTCAACGTAGCCGAAGATGTGCTCAATACGGCATCTCGTTTTTGA
>NZ_WEHX01000070.1 GCF_009183815.1 Sutterella seckii
TACTCCATCACGGAAGTAAACAATGCAGCGGCGGCGAAGCTCGAGCTGGGCTTCAGGAGGGGCCTTGCGGCCGTCGAGGGTTGTGGTGGTTTTATCTTCGTAACTCATTTATCAATTATAACATAACCGTAGCCGCTTGTCAACTATTTTGTGCCTATGTTAATAGTTCGCTGACGCACGTGCCGGTTGGTCAGGAGGTCTTCAATGACTGCCTTCTCACCGTCGCGCGCATGCGCCGACTTTGGCGCCAATCTTTCCTTCAGCGACATCCCGCTCGATGTCGTTGACCGCATGAAGCGTGATCTGCTCGACTGGTGCGGCTGCGCCATCAAGGGGTCTAGAGATCCTGCCTCAAAGCCCGCCCGAGAGGTCGAGCAGCTTCTCGGCTGGGCGCGCGAAGCAGGCGTATTTGGGGAACCCTACGCAGCCGATTTCAGATCCGCAGCCTTCATGAACGGCTATTACGGTCACATCAATGAGATGGACGATGTGGACCGCGCATCGATTTCGCACCCGGCCACATGCGTGATTCCGGCAGCACTTTCTCTTTCGCTCTTTACCGGAGATTCGGCGGATGCGAAAGCTAAGAACGGCGCGGATATTCTCACTGCCGTCACGGCTGGTTTCGAGGTGATGCTGCGCATCGGAGCTGCGATTACGCCGGCGCACTACAAAATCTTTCATACCACGGCAACTACGGGGCCTTTCGGTGCAGCCGCCGCCGGGGCCCGAATTTTGGGGCTCAGCCCTGAACGCACGCTCTGGGCGATCGGCAATGCCGGCTCCTGCGCTGCGGGCCTCTGGCAGTTCAATCCCGATGGAGCAATGACCAAATTCATGCACGCGGGAAATGCAGCAGGGAACGGCGTTTTCACAGCGCTTCTTGCGCGCGCAGGCTTTAGTGGTCCGGCTCACGTGCTCGAAGGCGGGCAGGGGTTCTTTGCGGGCTTTGCCCGTCAGGAACCGAAGATCGAATTTTTTGAAGATTTCGGCAAATACTGGCGCGCTGGCGCGGTTTCCTTCAAACCTTACCCGTGCTGCCGGCACACGCATTCAGCGATTGACGCAGGCATTGCGCTTCATAAGCAGCTCGAGCCCGGCGAAACCATCACGAAGCTCAAGCTCCACACCTACAGTACGGCTCTTTCGATTGCCGGCAAGACCGATCCGCAGACTGGCCGCGAAGGGAAGTTTTCGATCACCTACTGCGTTGCCTCCGCGATCGTCCGCGGAGTCATGCGGGAAACCGATTTCACGGAAGAGGCGGTTCAAGACCCGCGCGTTAAGGCCATTGAACAGGTGACGGAGGTGATCGACGACCCTGCGATCAATGCCTGCGTGCCGAAGAACTGGCCCTGCCGCATTGAAGCCGTGACGAGCAGGGGGCGGGAGCTTTCTGCTCAGATTCAGGCCCCGACGGGCGACCCGGAAAACGAAGTTTCCTGGGATCAGCTCGCCGACAAATTCCGAATGATGACCGACGGCATTTTGAAGAGCGCGATTCAGGATGAGTTCATCGCCTGCTGCCGCTCGTTCGAATCTGCCGGCCCCGATGCCGGAGCGGAAATCTTCCGCATTGCAAACGCCAAATAAAAATTCATAAGGCGCTTCCCGGGCCCTGCTAGAGGCTCGAGAAGCGTGTGCGATGAGATTACTTTGACCTACAAAAGATAAAAATGATTATGAAAAACTATTTAAAGCTGATTGCAGCAGCATCGCCGCTGCTCCTCCTATTTATGGATCCTCCGCAAGGCATGACGCCTCAGGCGTGGGGCCTTTTCCCGTTCTACGCCTTTGCTATTTTGGGCATCATGCTGCAGGCCATGTCTGAAGCAGCTGTAATGATGATTGCGCTCGGCGCTTATGCCGTCATTATGCGCGGGCACGGCGTCGCGCTTTCGGGTTTTTCTCTCACGATGACCTGGCTTGTAGTCGGCGCTTTTGTCATCTCTCAGGCATTCCAGGATACCAATCTCGGCCGCCGCATCGCCTATTGGATGATTGGCAAGTTCGGCCGCACGTCGCTTGGTCTTGGTTATGCCGCTGCTTTTTCGGACGCGATCATTGCACCGGTGACGCCTTCGAACGCAGCCCGCACGGGCGGCATCATTGCACCGATCTTCGTCTCGATCTCTCAAGCGCTTGGGTCTACGGCTGAAGAAAATCCCCGCCGCATCGGCGCGTATCTGATGCAGCTGCTTTATATCGTCTCAATGATTACGGGCATTACGTTCCTTACGGCCTATGCCGCCAATACTGTTATCTGGCAGCTTACGAAGGATATGCTCGGTCTCGAGATCTCCTGGCTGCAGTGGACTACGGCCTTCTGCGTGCCTTCTCTCGCAATGATTCTCCTTGCCCCTTGGCTGCTTCATAAAGTGTACAAGCCGGAAATCGGCGTGATCGACAATAAAGCGCTTGCCGCCAAGGGCTTGGCCGAACTCGGGCCCATGTCGAGGAATGAAAAGTTCCTTCTGTTCTTCTTCCTGATGGCGATTGTCGGCTGGGCAACCGGCAGCTACACGAAGATCAATTCGACCGCCATCGTGCTCGGCCTGATTGCCGCCTTCATTCTTTCGGGCGTACTGTCCTGGAAGCGCATTGCGACGAACGGTCAGGTCTGGTCTACCCTTGTCTGGTACGGCGGCATCCTCGGTCTTGCCGGCGCTCTCAACAAGTTCAAGTTCTTCGACTGGATGGCGGGTCTCCTTCAGGCCAACGTCGACTTCAGTCAGTTCTCGCAGATCGGCATTCTGATCTTCCTCTGCGCGATGGGCACCCTCTGCCGTTATCTCTTTGTGTCCTGTGGCGCGTACATGGCATCGGTCGTACCCGTGCAGTACGCTATCGGCCTTGCTGCAGGTCTGCCGCATTGGGAGATGTTCCTCGTCTTCGTGAACGTCGGCGTGATGGGCGCGCTGGTGACGCATTACGCCAATGCTGCGGGGCCGGTGCTCTTCGGTCAGGGCTACGTGCCGATGAAGCGTTGGTGGGCGAACGGCCTCTTCTTCACGCTTGTCGGCTACGCTGTCTATGCCATCATCGGCATCCCCTGGTGGGCTTGGCTTGGACTTCTAAGCCTTTGATGCCTTGACTGTCCGTCTCCCAGATCTTCTCTATCAGGATTCGTGATCATGTTCCGCGCACTGCAGATCTCTCCGCTTGACAATATCGCCACCGCCATGTGCGATATACCGGCAAATATGCCGTTTGACGTCATTAGGAGCGGCTGCGAAAGCGGCGATATGATCACGGCCCGCGCCTTCATTCCGTTTGCCTACAAAGTTGCCGTGAGGCCGATCGACCCGGGAGAAAACGTGCTCAAGTACGGCGAGGTCATCGGTCGAGCCACGACGCGGATTGAAGCGGGCGAACTCGTGCATGTGCAGAACATGGAAGGCTGCCGGGGCAGGGGAGACAAAACGATCGAGGGTGAGAAAACTGCGCCGGCAGAGGAGGCTCACCATGTCTGAGCATTCTTTTTTCGGCTACATGCGGTCGGACGGCAGCGCGGGCGTACGCAACTACGTGCTGATTCTGCCGATCCATCGCTCGCTCAAATTCATTGCGTCAATGGTCGAGCGCATGACGCGCGGGACGCTTCGATTCGATATGCCGGCCGAAACGGGGCGTCCAAAGAAGGATCGCGAGACGATCGCCCGCACGCTTATCGGACTCATGAAGAACCCCAATGTAGGCGGCATCGTGATCCTTGCAGAGTCCTCGAGGACGGATTCCTCATATCCAAATATGGAGAGCGAACGGTTCCTCTCAGAAGCGGACGCGCTTGGGAAGCCATGGCGCGCCGTATATCTGACTAACTCTGGAGGCGCCGCTCACATGATCGGCGACGCGCTTCTTGCTGCCCGAGAGGTGCTTGTGCAGGCTTCGCGGACGAGGCGGACGGAATGTCCGCTGAGCGCGCTCTCCATCGGCGTCAAATGCGGCATTACTGATGCCACTTCAGGTCTCGCAGGCAACCCCTGCGTCGGTGCCGCCGTGGACCGGATCGTAAGTGCGGGCGGGACGGCCTTTTTTTCGGAAACAACAGAAATTATCGGCGCTGAGGATCATCTGGCCGTTCGAGCCGTCACTCCAGAAGGCGCGAAGATGATCCGGGCTGCTGCCCGCAGGTGGGAGGAGAAGGCGCTTGCCTCCGGCGAGGACGTAAGGGCGATCAATCTTATTCCCGCTAGTCAGGCAGCCGGCCTTTCTTCGCTTGAGGAAAAGTCTCTCGGAGCGATTTCGAAGAGCGGTCATCTTCCGATTGAAGGCGTCCTCCGGTACGGCGAGCATGCGCCGACGCACGGCCTCTGGTTCGTCGATGCCTGGATGGCGTCCCTTTCGCTTCCGCTCAGCTTTGCCGCCAATGGCGCTGCGCTTGTGATCTTTCAGATGGGCGGCGGCGCGATGCCGACCCACCCCATGCTGCCGGTAATCAATCCTGGCCTCGTTTCTCCGCTCGTCTACGTGACCGGTAATCCGCGAACCTATGAAAAGTCTCCGGAAAATTTCGATTTTGACGCCTCCGCGATCATGACCGAAGCTCGACCCGTGGAAGAGGTCGGCGAAAAGCTTCTTGAGCTTCTTCTCGACATTGCTTCCGGCACTATGACCAAGGCGGAAACGCTTGACTACGACGAACAGCTTGAAATGTACCTTGAGGGTCCGGTGCTCTAGGGGACGCCGCGCCAATCAATCACTTCCCCTGAGGAGTTTCATCATGCCCAGAGCGTTGCTGCTCGACGCCGCAGACAATGTGGCTACTGCCCTCGAGCCCCTGCGTCCAGGAGCCTCGGTCGAGTTCATTCTGAAGGGTGCGCCTTTCGGCTCCCCCGTTACTGTCGAAAATGAGATTCCTTTCGGCTTCAAGGTGTCCGTGAAGACGATTCAAAAAGGGGATCTCATCATAAAGTACGGCCGTCCGATCGGCCGCGCGATCACAGACATCGCGCCGGGACGCATTGTTCACGTTGAAAACATTGAAGGCTGCCGCGCCGCGGCGACCGCAGCGCTGCTCAGTAATAGTGGAGTTGAATCATGACGGACAAGACTTTCCTCGGCTTCATGCGTCCCGACGGGCAGGCAGGCGTGCGCAACGTCGTGCTGGTGCTTCCGATTGTGCGCTCGCTCAACTTCATCGCTTCCAACGTCGCCCGGATGACCCGCGGCACGGTACATTTTGAGATACCAGCTGAAACCGGCCGCCCTAAGAAGGACCGTGAAACGATCGCCCGCACGATGATCGGACTCATGCAAAACGCCAACGTCGGCGGCATTGTCCTCCTAGCCGTGAAGCGCTCTTCGGGTTCGGCCTACCGCAATATGGGACTCGACCGGTTCGCTGTGGAGGCGAAAGCCTCCGGGAAACCGTACCGCATCATCTGCCTTGATGAAGCTGGCGGTTCCTACGGGCTTCTCGGCGAAGCGCTCCGTCAGACGCGCGAGGTTGTACTTGCTGCAACGGACTTCCGCCGCTCAGTGTGCCCGCTGTCCGCTCTGACGCTAGGCGTCAAGTGCGGCACTTCAGACGCCACTTCCGGCATTGCCGGGAATCCCACGGTTGGTGCGGTGTTTGATCGCGTCGTAAGGGCAGGGGGAACAGCATTCTTCTCTGAGACGACTGAAATTATCGGCGCTGAGGATGAAGTTGCTGCCCGCGCAGTGAATGAAGCCGTGGCGCGCGATATCTACGCCGCAGCCAAGCGCTGGGAGGATAAGGCGCTTTCGACGGGTGAAGACATCCGAGCGATCAATCCGATTCCGGCAAACATTGCCGCAGGTATTTCCACCCTTGAGGAGAAGTCTCTCGGCGCGATCTCCAAGAGCGGCCATGAACAGATTCAGGGCGTGCTCGACTACGCTGAACGGCCTTCGCACCCGGGGCTTTGGTTCGTCGACTCCTGGATGTCGTCGCTCTCTCTCCCGCTCTGCTTTGCCGCATGCGGCGCTTCGATCGTGATTTATCAGATGGGCGGCGGCGCTATGCCCATGCACCCCATGATGCCAGCCATCAATCCGACGGTGGTGTCGCCCTTCCTCTATGTTACGGGCAATGCCAATGCGTATCAAAAATCGCCGGACAACTTCGACTTTGATTCGTCCTCAATCATGACTGAAGCCCGGGACATCGAAGTGGTCGGCGAAGAGCTGCTCGATCATCTGCTGAGGATCGCATCGGGAACCTATACGAAGATGGAGACGCTCAACTACGCCGAACAGCTTGAGATCTTCATGGAGGGTCCAGAGCTCTGAGTCTCATGACGACTCAAGAGATTTCCCGTACGCCGGATCGTCCGCTCGAGAAGAGCAGGGTCCGGCGTTCATTTCTTCATTTAGAAAGGAGCAGCTCCCATGCTCGTTGAAAAATTCGAGGCGATCCCGCCTGCACCTGCTGATCCTATCATCGGCATCAGCGATCGTTTCCGTGCGGACCCACGAAAAGAGAAGGTAAACCTGACCGTCGGCAACTATCTTGGCGCGGATGGCTGCATTCCGCTGCAGCAGACGGTGAGAGAGGCAGAATCGAGACTGCTCCATCGCGGGACCGTACATAGCTATCTACCGATCGAAGGGTACGGGCCTTACTGCAGGCTTCTTGAAGAGCTCGCCTTCGGGTCGAAGTCCGAGGTACTCACCACGAATCGAGTTTCGACCATTCAGGCACTCGGGGGAACCGGCGCTCTTTATGTCGGCGGGCTTTTCGCTAAAACTGCGCTTGGAATCCGTCACGCGTCAGTGCCCAACCTTACTTGGGGCAATCATCGGGCACTCTTTAGGCTCGGCGGGCTAACGGTATCGGATTACAGCTATTACGACAAGGCGAAGAGCTGTCTCTCCTTTGAGCGGATGCTCGAAGACATGCGCGCCCTTCCGCAGCCTTCGCTTGTTCTGCTGCAGGTCTGTTGACACAATCCCACCGGACTCGACTTGAGTCCTGAGGAATGGAAGCTTGTCCTTGAAACGGTCGCCGCCTGCGGGCACTTGGCGTTTCTTGATATGGCCTACCAAGGTTTCGCCGAGGGACTTTGGGAGGATGCAGCGCCTGTACGCCTCTTTGCATCGAGCGGTTTGCCCTTCCTTCTCTCCGTGTCGCTCTCCAAGGGCCTCAGCCTTTATGGAGAACGCGTAGGAACTCTGCACGTTGTTGAACCCGTTTCGCGCGAGGCGACGGCCGTGCTTTCCGTGCTCAAGCAGGCCGCAAGAGCGCTTTACTCCAACCCGCCCGCACACGGCGCGAAAATCGCGGCGGAAGTGCTCGGTGATGAGGAACTTCGGATCCGCTGGATGGGTGAGGTCACGGAAATGCGAAAGCGCGTTCAGGCAATGCGGCAGGGACTTTATGAGGCGGGAAAGTCCTTCGGGGTAGATCTTGGTTTCGCCCTGAAGCAGCGCGGAATTTTTTCCTTTACCGGTTTTTCGCCCGAGGAGATGGAGTGCCTGCGCGTTCATCACGCCGTTTACGGTATTGACAACGGCAGGATCGCCATGGCGGGTCTGACCGAACCGGTTCTGCAGCACGTGGCCGGCGCGTTTGCCGACGTGCTGAATCGCCGAGTCAATTGGCTGTAAACATCAGTACCGATTTATGATTAGGTGAAAGTCATAATAAAGCTGAAGCGGGTCCGACGCTCTGAAAAGGCGACGAACCCGCCGAGAGCGCTTTTCTCCCGCAGTTGACGTTAGAAAACTTGAGATGAGATTCAATTTCATCAATCGAATCTCTTTAACCATTCGGTTTCCCTTTCCAAAAATACCTCTTAATGAGCATAAATGCCGCAGAGAGCGAATCGGCGCGAAAAATGAGAAAAACGAAATCGTCGCCCAATTCTTACCGCTTTTGAGGTATTCGAAAAACGCTCTTGCTCTCTTAATGGACTAACTGGTATACCGACATACAAGGATTCCAACAATCCTTTTGCTGCGGAATTTTCAATGCCGGGGATGTGGCTGAGATGAACGGAGGAGGGCGCCGCCCGCCGGACGCTCTCCTTCCAGATCAAGAGGTCGAAAGAAATTCAGCGGCACTCAGACCGCACAAAACTTTATGGAGAAAGTGCATCATGAAGATCGTGAGCGTTGACATCATTGACGTCAAGAACCCGTACCAGTCCGCCGTGTCCAAGTGGCGTCCTGTGGTTGTCCGCATCAATACCGATGAAGGCATCAGCGGCTTCGGCGAAGTCGGCATGGCTTACGGCGTCGGCGCTTCTGCGGGCTTCGGAATGGCGAAGGACCTTGCCAAGATCATCATCGGCCTCGACCCGATGAAGTCCGAATTCATCTGGGACAAGATGCAGAAGAAGACCTTCTGGGGGCAGGGCGGCGGCACGGTCGTTTCGGCTGGCATGTCCGCGATCGACGTTGCGCTCTGGGACATCAAGGGCAAGGCTCTCGGCGTTCCCTGCTACCAGCTCCTCGGCGGTAAGTGCCGCGACGAACTCCATACCTACGCCTCACAGCTGCAGTTCGGCTGGGGTGATCCGGAAAAGAAGGAACACCTCACTACCCCTGAACAGTACGCCGCCGCTGCGGTCCAGGCCGTCGAACAGGGCTACGACTGCATCAAGGTCGACGTCAACGAAATCGATGAGCAGGGCTTTGCCAAGAAGCGCAACCTCTACGGCGCTTTTGCCCGCCGCGACCTGATGGTCGGCTACAAGCGCCTGAAGGCAATTCGCGAAGCGATCGGCGACAACGTCGACATCATTGTTGAGGCCCATGCCCTTACCGACAAGGTTTCTGCGATCGAATTCGGCCGCATGATCGAGGAATTCCGCATCGCCGCCTACGAAGAGCCGGTGATGAACCTCAATCCGATGTGCCTGAAGGAAGTCCGCGAACATATCAGCATCCCGATCGCCGCCGGCGAACGCGTCTTCACGCGCTGGGGCTATCGCCCCTTCTTCGAAAACCACATTATCGACCTCATTCAGCCCGACATCGGCACCTGCGGCGGCATGTCCGAAGCGAAGAAGATCTGCGACATGGGCCACATCTACGACACGACCTGCCAGATCCATGTCTGCGGCGGCCCGATCATGACCGCGGCCTCCCTGCAGCTTGAGGCGGCTATTCCGAACTTCGCGATCCACGAACTCCACCGCTACGCGCTCCTGGAAGGCAACCGCTGCACCTGCAAGTACGACTACCTCCCCGAAAACGGCAAGTACAAGATCCCCGATCTGCCGGGCATCGGCCAGGAACTTACCGATAAGTCGATTGCGGAATCCCCGAAGGAAACCGTGAAGTAATCCCGATGCGGTCTTCCGGCCGCCTGAGGTCTTTTGAAGAAATCCGCGGTTTCTGTCTTTACCGGATTTTCTTCTCCATGACCGGCAGCGGCCGGAGCGCCGTTTTTTTACAGGAGCGGCATCAGCGCTTCCTTGGGCGCCTGACATGAAGCTTCCTGAGGCTCGTACAGTAATAGAGCAGGAAACCGAAAATGCTCGGCTTAATCATTTCTCTCATCGTGATCGTCTGGGTAGGCTGGATGATCGCCAAGAAGGGGTACGCCACAGCGGTCCTTATGATCGCCGGCGTCGTGCTCCTCGCATGCGCGGTGCTTATCGATGCGGATCCCGGCATTGCGCTCAAGAAGGGCACTGGCAGCGCCTTCTTCGACATCTTCAAGGTCGTCGAATCAACTCTTTCGACCACGCTCGGCGGTCTCGGCCTCTCGATCATGGCGATGGGCGGCTTTGCGCGCTACATGGATACGCTTCATGCGGGTTCGGCGCTTTACGCAGTTGTCGGCGGCCCTCTCAAGTACATCCGCTCCCCTTATATTCTTGCCTGTATGGGCTTCGTCGTCACTCAGATCATCGGCATGGCAATCCCGAGCGCTTCTGGTCTTGCGCTCATGCTGATGGTGACGCTCTATCCAGTGCTCATCCGCGCGGGCGTTACGCGCATGACGGCCGTCTGCATCATCGCCGCAAGCCGCTTCTTCGACCTCGGGCCGGGCAGCGCCAACTGCATGCTCGCTGCGCGTACGTCCGGCATTGAATGGGCCGAATACTTCCTCGGCTGGCAGATGAAGATCTATTTCCCGCTCCTCATCTGCATGCTCGTCGCACAGTACTTCACCCAGAAATACTGGGACAAGCGCGAAGGCATCGACGAGGGCTATCAGGCTCTGCAGGAACAGTTCAAGAAGGAAGCCGCCCAGGAACTGCCAGTTCCTAAGCTCTACGCCATTCTTCCGATCGTTCCGCTCGTCATCCTCCTCGTCTTCAACCCGGTCGTCATCGGCCGCTGGGGCATCAGCATCAAGGTCGGCGTTCCGGCTGCGATCGTCCTTTCCGTCCTTACGGCTATGGCTTTCGAACTCATCCGCACCCGCAAGGTGCTTGAAGTTCTCGGCGGCATGAAGGCCTTCTTTGAAGGCATGGCCAAGCAGTTTGCCGTAGTGGTGGCGCTTATTGTTGCGGGCCAGGTGTTCGGCAAGGGCCTCATTGCCATCGGCGCGGTCGACTCCCTCATTTCGGGCGTCGAATCGATGGGGCTCGGCGTCGGCTTCATGGTAGTCGTGATGAGCCTGGTGATCGGCGTGGTCGCTTTCCTTATGGGTTCGGGCAACGCTCCGTTCTTCTCCTTCGCATCCCTAATTCCGGGCATCGCTTCGAAGTTCGGCGTTCATTCCGCAGATATGCTGCTTCCGCTGCAGACCATGACCGGCTTCGGCCGCACGCTCTCCCCGGTGACGGGCGCCATTGTGGCGGTAGCGGGCATCGCGGGAGTTTCTCCCTTCCAGATTGTGAAGAGAAACGCAATTCCGCTCGTGCTCTGCATCCTGCTCAACTACGTCCTTACGTTCACGATCGTCATCTGATTCTGATCGAAACATGATCCTCAGTTCTGCTTTCCCCGCCTTCCGCCATGAGGAATGTGCTCAGGGGAAAGCAGGACGTTACCGCATATAGAAGGAGATCCTCCATGGACGAACCTCTCCAGGCCGGGCTGGCCCGCTTTATCTCGCGGTGCGATTACAACAAAATCGCCGAAAAGTTCGTTGACGATGCAAAGCTGCGCGTCCTAGACTGGATCGGTTGCGCAGTCGCCGGCGGCGGCTATCCGCAGACCCGCATGGCGCGGCAGCTGATGTCTGTCGCCGGATGGAATCCGCAGGCCTTCGCTCTCGGCATGCCCTTCGATGTCCCCGCAAGGAGCGCCGCATTCATCAACGGCATTGCCGGTCACGTCTGCGAACTCGATGACGGCCACCGCACGGCGATTGGACATCCAGGCTCCGTTACGGTTCCCGTAGCCTTCGCGCTCGGTCAGGCGCAGGATTCAACAGGCAAGGACTTCCTCAAGGCCGTCATTCTCGGCTATGACGTCTTCACGCGGCTCGGACGAATGGTCAACCCGACGCACTACCGCTGCTGGCATACGACTGGAACCGTCGGCACTTTTGCTGCCGCTGCCGCTGCTTCCAGTCTCCTGAAGCTCACGCCTGACGAGGTCAACAATGCGCTCGGCCTTGCCACTACGATGAACGGCGGCCTCGTCGAGAGCTTCGGCTCTCATGCTAAGGCGCTCAATATCGCTGAGGCCTGCCAGAACGGCATTGATGCGGCTCTGCTCGCCAAAATGGGTTTCACAGGCTCACACAGCGCCATCATGGGACCAAAGGGCTTTATCGCGGCCACATGCACGGATCCGCACCCTGAAAATCTAGAGAATCCTTCTGAGGAAACCCTTGTTTCCGATACGGCATTCTTCAAGAAGTACTCTTCCTGCGGGCATACCAATTCCCCTCTCGACGGGCTCTGTGCGCTGATGAAGGCTCATCCGGACATTAAGCCTGAAGCAGTTGAGAAGATTACGGTGCGCACCTATCGAGTCGCCGTTGACATCACCTCCAAGCTCAAGGCAGCAACCGAAGATGAGGCGAAGTTCTCGCTTCCCTACTGCTTCGCGGTGCAGCTCATGTTCGGCTCGGTTGGTCTCAAGCAGTTTGCTGAGTCGATCAGAAAGAGCCCCGAGGTGCTGGCGCTTGCAAAGCTCGTGAAGGTTGACGAAGATCCGGAGGCTACGGCCGCATTCCCAAAACGCCAGGCCACGGTCGAAATAACGCTCAAGGATGGAACGACCTTCGTCGAGAAGCGTCTTGGATCGTCAGATGATGCTGATCTCGCGCTCGTCGAAAACAAGTTCGAATCCGCCGCGGCCATGATGGATAAGGACGCCCTCAAAGAAATCGAACAAATTGTTCTGCATCTCGAGGACTATCCCAACATCCTGCCGCTGGTTGCTCAGCTGAAAACGCTCAAATTCAAGGATTAGCGGAGAAATGCGGGCGGGAATTAACAAAGTCGTGCGCCGCAGGAAATGGTTTTAGGAACTTGACTAAGGGTCTTGGACCATGAGCCACACTGAAGCGCTCAGCTTTGAGGATGGGAAATCCCGCCCGCCTTTCTTTCTGCGGCCGGCATGGGTGCATACATGCCGGTTTTTTCTATTCCCGCGCAATCTTCGCGAAGACGCAGAGCGAGGGAACCCCTATGAGCTGCACCGATCAAGTTCTCTTTTCCCGAAATGCGGAAATTTTCGTCGACATCGCTCGAACGAGGTCTTTGAGCCGCACAGCTGAGAACTTCGGGGTTTCCATTTCGGCTGTTTCCCGACAGCTTGCGGATTTCGAGCCTTCGCTGTCCGTTGAGCTTTTCGACCGTGCGCGCCGCCCTCTCGTCCTGACGCCGGAAGGGAGACTGCTTCACGGTGAGCTTCTTTCCCTCATGAAGTCTGCCCAGGCAGCCCTCAAGCGCGTGGAAGCTGCCGGGAGTCTGAAGCCATCACTGCACTTGGGGCTGATGGAGAGCTTCGCGGAAAGCGCGGCGCCGCATCTCATCGTCTCTCTCAGCAGTTCGGTTCGTTCGCTTGTATGCCTCACCGGAGGCGCCGATCGCCTCGTAGAACTGCTGCGTGACGGTAAGGTCGACATCATCCTTTCCATCAATCCGTGCTTCGAGAATTCCCGGCTTCGCAGACATCTTCTTTTGGAAGAGCCTTCGGTGATCATTTTCCCAAAGCGGGCTGGCGTCGGGATCTCACGCAGCTGGACATGGGGAGAACTGGCTTTCTGCGGACTGCCGCTCATCAAAAACTATTTCGCAAGCGGCGGCGGGCGGCTCGAGAGCCGACACTTGACAACGCATGATCTCAACTTCGTCTCGAAGCTGCAGACCGACAACAATGCATTGTGCATCAAAATGGTCGCAGAAGGTGCAGGCTGGGCGATCATCCGACCCTTGACGCTCCTCGCGCATGAGTATCTTTTGCCTGAACTTCAGATATATGCATCGCCGGATCCAGGCGTAAGGCGCAAAGTCTATGTACTTGCAGACGAGAAGGTGCCTCAGGACCTTCGGTGAATGTCAAGTGAGCTTTCGCCGATTTTGTTCTTAAAAAGTAGGTTGTAGTCTGAGCTCAGTGAGGGCTTTGCCCTCTCCGCCTTCGGCGGAT
>NZ_WEHX01000071.1 GCF_009183815.1 Sutterella seckii
CCTGTTTTACGAATGAGAGTACCCTCTATGCACAGGCGGCCTGACCCCAAGCGCCACACAGCACCATCCGTCAACTATTAAATACCTTTGTTAATATCTTCTCAAAACCCAGGTAAAGAAAACCGCCTGTTCTTCATCCTCTTGCCTGGGATGAAGAAGCAGGCGGCCGTCTCTTGCAAACTCTGCTTCGAGATTTGAAAAGGGCTTCAGCGGGCTCCGAACATCTTCTGCGTGCGGAAGAAGTTGAGCGCCGCAAGATGGAGATTCGTTTTGGCGTCGGCCATGGCTTCGCCGAGCGTTGAGGGCTTCTGGAGAATGGGAAGGACGGCGGTAATGCCGAGCTCGTAGAGCGCCCCGAGATCCTTTTCGCCGAGCATATTGGCGCCCGTAAAGAGCACCACGGGCTTTCCGGCAGCGCGCCGGGCAATGCCCGCCGCAACCTTCCCGCCCTTCGTCTGCGTGTCGACGGCGCCCTCGCCCGTGATGATGAGGTCCGCGGATTTCGCTGCTTCCTCAAACTTCATGAGGTCAAGGAGCGCGTCGATGCCGGAGAGGAGCCGGCCGTTGAGAAAGGCCGCCACGCCCGCACCGGTGCCGCCCGCGGCGCCCGCACCCCTGAGAGTATTAAGCTTCGCCGCGCGCTTCTGGAAAAGGTCGGCAATGTTTTTGAGCCCGGCGTCGAGAACCTTCACCTCGTCGGGCGTTGCGCCCTTCTGGGGGCCGAAGACGCAGGCCGCGCCCTGGGGACCGTAGAGGGGATTGTCGACGTCGCAGAGCGCTTCGATGCGCGGGGCATTTTTTCCGAAGAAGAAGCCGTTCAGGCGAATGCCCCGGACCATGGAAAGCGTCGCGCCCGTGGGGAGGAAGGGCCTGCCGGCTTCATCAAGGAACTGCGTCCCGAGGGCGGCCGCCATGCCGCAGCCGCAGTCCGTCGTTGCGCTCCCGCCGAGAGCGATCACGATGCGGCGGTGTCCGACATGGAGCGCCTCCGCGATGATCTGGCCCACGCCGATCGTCGTGGTCTTCATGGGGCTGAAGCCGGGAAGCCGGAGACCGAGCCCGGCGGCTTCGGCGAGCTCCACGACGGCCGTGTCGCCGATCGAAAGGTAGCGCGAGCGCACGCGCTGCCCGCAGGGGCCCATGACTTCAATTGGAAGGAATGCGCCGCCCGCAGCCTTCTGCACCATCTCGAGCGTCCCTTCCCCGCCGTCGGCGATGGGGAAGGACTCAATCTGCGCTTCGGGAAACACTTTCCTGGCGGCGCTCTCAATCTGCGCGGCCGCCTGGCCCGAGGTGAGCGAACCCTTGAAGCTGTCGGGAAGGATGAGAATTTTCACGGGGAAACCTTCGGATATTGGGCAATTGAAAATGTCTTCCATGGGGAATCCGAACGAAAAGACCGTCCGGGGCCCGGGAAGAGGATGAGCATGATAGCGCGGATCGGGTCCTGATCTTAAGAAGGCAGGAAAAGTCTCTCGAAACGCGTCATCCGATTCTGCGGAGCTGATGACGCTTTCCGGCCATGATGATCAGGACCTGAATCGTTAGAATAAAGGCTTTAAGAATTTCCTCTTCGGGAGTGCTCAAAATTGTCTTTTGAAGCTGCCGCCCTCTGGCTCAAAGACCGGGGCTTTGCGGACCGCATTCACCGCTTTTCCGGCTCGAGCGCAACTGTCGAGCTCGCCGCCCGCGAAATCGGAATCATCCCGGCGCGCATTGCAAAAACGATGGCGATTGCAGGACCCGAAGGGCCCCTTCTCATTGTGGCGGCCGGAGACATGAAGCTTGACGGGCGCAAATTCAAGCGCCTTTTTCATGCGACTCCGCACTTTATTTCAAGGGATCTCGTTGAGTCGTTGGTCGGCCATGCGCCGGGCGGCGTCTGCCCTTTCGGCAGGAAGCCCGGCGTTCCCGTGTATCTTGATGAGTCGCTGAAGGCCTACGAAACCGTCTGGCCCGCCTGCGGAGACGAGGCGAGCGGCGTTGAGCTTGCTCCGGCGGAACTCGAAAAAGCCGTGGGCGAATGCGGGTGGATTGACGTCACAAAGCCCGCGGCACCGGTGCCTCCGGCAGCCGCCGAATAAGCTCCCTTTTGATTCCATTCCAGAAGCATGTCCATCCGCACGCTGATAGAAAACTACCGCGAGCTCAGGCAAAGCCCGATCTGGCGGCTGCTTGCCGCCGACACGGGCCCGCAGTCGATTGCCATTCTGCAGACGCTCCTCTTTGACAATGAACGCGAGCTCCCTGCCTCCGTCTTCCTTGAGCGCCTCATTCACGCTTATGCCGAAGGCGCCCAGGAAACGATCTCGCGCGATGAGGCGCGGGCGCTTGCGAGCCGGTGGGTCAAGGAAGGCTACCTCGTCTGCCGCCTTGCCGAAGGACGGAGCGAAGAGACCTACGAACTCACGAGCGCCGGGCAGGAAGCCATCCGCACGCTCTCGCGCTTTCAGACGAAGCGCACGGGCCCGACCGAGAGCCGGCTCGAGATGGTGACGCACGCGATCGAACGCCTCGCCGCGGATTCAGACCGCTCCAGGGCCGGGCGCATCGCGCAGCTCAAGGCCGAAAAGGCGCGCATCGACGAGGAAATCGCCGCTATTGAAGCGGGCCGCAGTCCCTCCATTTCCGAACAGGCGGCGCTCGACCGCGTGAGCGAGATCTTCGACCTCGTCTCCGAGCTCGAGGCCGACTTCCGGCGCGTGCGCGAGGAGTTTGAGAGGCTCAACAGGGATCTGCGCGAACGGATCCTCAAGTCCTCGGCCTCCCGCGGCTCGATTCTCGACCGCTTCTTTGCAGGCGTCGACGGGATTTCCGAGAGCGACGCCGGCCGCGCCTTCACGGCCTTCTACCGGCTCCTGATGGACAACCGGGCGTCGGCTGAGCTCGAAAGCGCCCTCACGCGCATCGCCCAGCGAGGGTTCTACAGAAAGCTCACGCGCGAGGAGCGCCGGCGGCTCTCAACCCTTCAGCGCATGCTCCTTGACCGGGCGGGCCACACGCACGCCGTGATGACGCAGCTCGCCAAGTCGCTTCGCGACTTCGTGAGCTCGCGCGACTATGTGGAGGAGCGGCGCCTCACCACGCTCATCCGCGACGCCCGGCGCGCCGCGCTCGATCTCTCGAAGACCGTCGGCATCAAGGAAGGCTTCATGGAAGTGACGCTCTCCTCGGCCGTGATCCGCTCGATCGACCAGTATTCACTCGACGACCCGGAAGAGACGCGGATGGAATCCGACATCGCCTTCGGCTCCGCGCCTGAGGTGGACGCATTTGCCATTTTCGAGCGCATCCTCGCCTCTGAAATCGACTACCCGCAGCTCATGCGCTCCGTTGAGTCCGTGCTCACGGCCCCCGGCGCCCCGGAGCGCGCGTCGATCGGCGACATCTACCGGTCGCTCGCCAATCAGCAGGGGCTCGGGTCCGTGGTGGGTCTTCTCTCCCTTGCAACCCGCTACGGCGAACCCGGCGGCCCCGGCATGCCGGCGCTTCGGTTTTCAGACGTGAAAGCCAAAAAGGACGTCCCGGAAACGGACATGTCGGACCCGAAGTTCCGGGTGCCGCTTCAGCTTCCTGCCGTCGACGAGCCGCTCGTCTGGAAGGACCGCCTTCAGAACGAGCGCCATGCGCGGATTCCGCTCTATTGGTTTACGCTCGAAAGCGTTGAAAAAATGCGCGAATCCCACCGCTGGCGCTAGAGAAAACCGCAAGTACAGAATTTGAATACCGAACCGAGAAAGTCAAGTGACAGAAATGGATAAAGATCCCGCAGCGATGCCAGTTTCATCGCAGGAATCAACGGAACCCGCGGAACCTCAGGAAGGCGCCTTTGAGGGCGACGCGGATGCGGCAGAGCGCGAGCTCTACGCGGGCGACACCGGAACGCTCCCCGCGCTCACGCGCCAGGTGCTCGTCCACCTTCTCAAAGGCCCCTTCTTCGAACGCTCCCGCAGCGAACGCCTCTGGCAGGAACTTAAGGTCCGCGAGGACATCATCCGCTCGCGGCTCTCAGACCTCTATCTCGATCTCCTCGTTGACGACGAGCTCGGCGTCGCCTTCTGCCGGAAGCCTGATCTCGGCGACCACGATGCGCCTTCGCTTCTCAATACCGTGCGCCTCAGATTCCTCGATTCCGCCGTGCTCCTTGAACTGAGGGACCAGCTCATGCGTGCGCGCGCGAACGGCGAGCGCGCCGTGGTCACCCGCGCCGACGTCGCCGAAATGCTCCGGCTGTTCGACCGGTCCGCGGGAACGAACGACCGCATCTTCCAGCAGCACTTCAAGGCGATCATCAAACGCCTCACGGAACGAAGGATTCTCCTCACGCTCAAGTCGGGCGACGCCATGGAAATTTCGCCCGTCCTCCCGCTCCTCTTCCCCACGGCGGCGATTGATGAACTCAGGAACGCCTACCTCAGGCGAATTCTCGAGGACGCGAAGACGCCTGAGGAAGCCGAAGAAATCATGAAGCGCTATGAGCTTCTGAAGAGCGGAACGGGAGCAATCCCGGGAATTGCGCTCGAGGAATCCGCCTTCCTCGGCGCCGATGAGGATGACTCCGACGCGGATGCGGACGACAACGATGAAAGCGATGAGGAGACGATCTGATGCTTGAAAACACTATCGGCGGCCTCGTGCAGTGGAGGATCAAGAGGCTCCAGGTCTTCAACTGGGGCACCTTCTCGAACATCCACGACATCCCCATTTCGGAAAAGGGCTTTCTCTTCGTGGGCGCGTCGGGCTCGGGCAAATCGACGCTCCTCGACGCGATGATCACGCTCCTCTTCCCCAATCCCGCCTACAACGCCGCCGCCCGCGAGGGCGAGCAGAGGCGCGGCGACCGCAACCTCCTCACCTACATCCGGGGCGCCTGGTCGACCCAGGCCGAACTCGAGGGCACGGGGTCGCCGCGCGCAAAGACGCAGTACCTGCGCCCGGGCGCGACCTTTTCGGCGGCCGCGCTCACCCTTTTCGACAGCGAGAGCCGCACGGGCGACACGACGCTCCTGCTCGTTGCCTGCATCAGGAAGAGCTCGAACGAGGAAGCGGCCGTCAACAAACAGTTCTTCATCATCGACGGCAGCTACAGCTTCAATGCGGACGACTTCACGGGCTTCGCCAAATCGCAGTTCGACTGGCGGTGGCTCAAGGACCGGCTCCCGCCCTTCACGAGCTTTACGACCTTCAACGCCTACAGCGACGCCTTCTGCGACCGCTTCGGGATCCGCGACAAGACGGCGCTCAAACTTCTCGCAAAGGCCCAGTCGGCGAAGAACCTCGGAGACCTCAACACGTTCCTGAGGAACTTCATGCTTGAGGAGCCGCGCACGTTCGCGATGGCCGATAAGCTCACGACGGAGTTTCACGACCTCTCGGACGCTCATTCGGCCGTGGTCGAAGCGAGGGAGCAGCGTGACATTCTGCGGGAAGCCAAAAAACTCTGGGACGAAAGTAAAGAGCTTGAGAGGCGAATCACATTTCTTGAGTCCGAAAAAAACGCCATTCAGTGGTGGCGTCCGATGACGGAAAAGCGTCTCGAGGAAGCCGAACTCCCGAAACTCCAGCGCGAGCTTGAGAAGGCAATGCGCACGCTGCAGATCGCGGTTCAGAAGGAAAACGAGGGGCAGACCAAAGCGGATGAACTCAGGACGCGCCTCAATGAATCGGGCGGCTTCTCCGTCCAGCAGCTCGAAGCCCGCGTGCGGCAGCTCACGACCGAGTACGCGCGCGCCGAAGCGCACAAGAAATCTGCGCTTCGTCATGCCTCGACCCTTGAGAAGGATCTCCCCAAATCGAGCGACGCCTGGCTCAATTTCATCGACGCACTTCACTTCTATCTCGAAGAGGAAGATCGGGCCGGCACCGACCGCACCCGCGATCGCGACGGCCTCGTCTCTGAAGAGCGCGACCGCTCGAAGGTCTTTCAGGATACGGTCCAGGAAATCAACTCGATGCGCGAGCGCCCGTCCAATATTCCGTCGAAGAACCTGGATCTGCGCGCGGAGCTCGCGGCCGACCTCAATGTTTCCGAGGAAGAACTTCCTTTCGTCGGCGAACTCCTTCAGGTTAAGCCCGATGAGTCCCGCTGGCAGGGCGCGATTGAACGCGTGCTTCACAACTTCGCGCTCTCGATTCTCGTAGACGAAAAGCTCTACCCGGCCTTCACGGAGCTTCTTGAAACGAAGCGCCTGAGAGGCCGCATCGTCTACTACCGCGTGAGAAATCAATCCCGCGACTTCGACGGCTTCTTCAGGCCGCGGAGCATCCCGTCGAAGCTCGACTTCAAGGAGGGACGCTGGGACGCATGGCTTACCGCCGAGTGCGCGCAGCGCTTTTCCTACCTCTGCGCGGAGAATCTCGACGAATTCCGCCGCGCCGACCAGGCCGTGACCCGCGCGGGTCAGGTAAAGCACAACGCGGAGCGCCATGAAAAGGACGACCGCATTGATGTCGACGACCGCCGCCGCTGGGTGACGGGCTTCTCGAACCAGGAAAAACTCGCGCTCTTTGAAAAGGAAGCCCAGAGACTCGGCGCGGAGATCACGGCGCTCCAGCAGAGAATCCGGAAAATCGAGACGGAAGCGAAAGCCGCTCAGCAACGGATTTCCGCCGCCAATGCGCTTCTCAATACCGACTGGGATGAAATCGATGCTGAAAGCGCCGCAGAAAGGCTTCAGGAGGCAAACGACGAGCTCGACGAGTTCGTAAAGAAGACGCCCGATCTAGAGCGCCTCAAGGTGGAGCTTCGCGATGCGGAGACTCAGCTTGCGAAGCTCCGCGAGGCGCGAAGCAAAGCTTCTTCCGACGAAAACACTGCCAGGTCGAAAATCCAGGCGGCAGAGGAACGCATTTCGGCGCATGCCGACGCTATCAGCCAGCTTGAGCGCATGGTGAAGGAGGGGAATGCAAAAACGCCGGGCAAGGAAGAGCTCGACTCAATCGAGTGTCGTGCTACCGATAACGGCAAAAAAGAAGTGAAACTCAAAGAACTCGAAAAATGTGTGTTTAGAATCGCAGATCAGATCCATGAGGAGAAGGACGCATATTCGAACCGCGTAACAGCAGCCGAAGGCGGCGTCACATCGCGCTTTGAGATCTTCCTTCTCAAGTGGCCGAAGGAAACCGAATCGCTCGACGCAAAGCTCGAGTCTGCCGGCGACTTCTTCAAGAAGCTCAACCGGATTGAAACGGACGGGCTTCCGCGCCACGAGAAGCGCTTCCGCGAACTTCTCGAAACGCAGTCGCTTCAGCACTTTGCCGACCTCAACCTCGAGATGCGCCAGGCCCGTCAGGACATTCTCCAGCGCATGGAAACCGTGAACGAGTCGCTCGCCACTGCCCCCTTCTCGCGCCTCGCTGAAGGCGACTCGCACCTGAGAATCGAAGTGAAGGACCTGAAGATCAAGGAAGTCGAGGACTTCCGCCGTCAGGTGGGCGAACTCATTCAGGGCGCCTGGGAAGGCGAGCTCACGGACGACGACGCCGAAAAGCGCTACAAGCTCATTTCCGAGCTCGTGAGGAAGCTCGATCCCGCGCAGACGACTGAAAAGCAGGCCGAACTCTGGCGCCTCACGGTGCTCGACGTCCGCCGCCATGTCGCCTTCACGGCGAGCGAATTGAACGACGAAGGCGAAATCCTCGAAACCTACTTCTCGGGTTCCGGCAAATCGGGCGGGCAGCGCCAGAAGCTCACGACCACATGCCTTGCGGCGGCGCTCCGCTACCAGTTGGGGAGCATCGACAACGGCCTCCCCGCCTTTGCGCCGGTCATTCTCGACGAAGCCTTCGACAAGGCCGACAGCGAGTTCACCGACATTTCGATGAACATCTTCAACCGCTTCGGCTTCCAGATGATAGTCGCGACCCCTGAAAAGTCCGTCGTGACGCTCGAGCCCTACATCGGCGGCGCCTTCTACGTCGTCATGGAGGGGAGAAGGAACTCGAGCGGCCTGTCGGTGAGCTACGACGACAAGACCGGAAGGCTTGACTTCAAAAATGCCGCGCCTGTCGTTCCGCAGCAGAATGAAGTAAAGACTGCTGGCCCGAAGGTGCTCAGGGCCGCCCCAAAGGCGGCTGCATCTGAGAAGACGGAAGAAGCGAAGCCTGAACCTTTGCCGGGCCTCTTCTGACTGCCTTCCTCCCCTTGAACCTCCGGCAAGCCCTCTGAAGGCTCCCTGTCGGAGGTTCTCAATTCATTCCGGATGATCAATCGCCATGGCAATCAAGACGCCCCAGGAAATGGATGACGCATTGAGACGGGCCTTCTCCCGCTCTTTTCCGGAGTGGCTCGTCGATGACGCGAGCTTCGGACTCCTCTCACCAACGCTCAGGAGCGCGCTCGTCGAAAAGCCCCTCGGGCGAATGAATGAAAAGGAAGGCGCAGTCAACCTCACGAAGACGAAGGCGCTCATTCAATCCTGGAAGCGAATTGAAGCGCGGCACGGATGGAGCGTGGGGTGGAAGAAGGCGCAGTGGCGTCAGCTCGGGATTTCGGTTGACCTTCCCTCCTGGATCGAAGTGCGTGAAGCCGCGGATCTCTGCGATGCATTGAAGCCTGACGGAATTGACGGCGAATCCTGGAAAGCAGCCGTCCATCGCGTGAGAGCCATTGCAATGGAGTTCGGAATTCCCTTCAGGAGCTTTGATGCGGACGATGACGTTCAAAAGGAAAGCGGCCGCCCTCTTCTGCGCCTCATCCGAATTCTTCGGAATGCCACTGCCCTATGGCCCAAGGATTTCGACGAGAACGAATTAAAGCGCTTCACGCTGCTCCTCAAATGGCTCCTCGCGCACCCGAATTCAGATCTCTTCATTAGGGAAATTCCGGTTGAAGGCGTCGATACCAAATGGTTTGAAAAGCATCAGGCGCTCATTGCCGGCGTCTGGCAATTGATTAAAGAGCTTGACGGAAAAGAATCGTTTAATGAGAACGTCGATTTCCTCTCTGCACTCGGATTGAGGCGAAAGCCTCTCTTCGTGCGCGTGCGTCATGCATCATTCTGGACCGGGGGCGACCCCAATGATGTCGTTCAGCTGACGCTTGATCGACTGGCGGCCTCTGCCCCGTCGAAGAAAACGGTCGTCATCATTGAAAATGAACAGACTGGGCTTTCGCTTGATATTCCGCCAAACATTCCGATATTGATTGGAATGGGATACGGCGTAACGGCACTCGATGAAGCGGAATGGCTCGTGGATTGCCGGATACTCTATTTCGGAGACCTTGATACCCATGGCCTCGCAATCATTTCTGAACTGAGAAAGATTTATTCCCAGACGGAAAGCGTCATGATGGATGTGGAGACATTCATGAAGTATCGCCATCTGGCCGTGTCTGAGCCGAGTCAGGTGAAAAGAATGCCGGACTGCCTGACGGAAAGAGAACTCAGGCTGCTGGAAGTGCTGTGCGAGACGAAAGGAAGACTGGAGCAGGAGAGGATTCCGATTGCAGACATTAATCAAGAATTAAAAATACGATTGAATTAAACCAAGCAACGTATTACCCTTGACTATTTTTATAGTTAAATCGAGAAGCTACAAACACCGCGTAGAATTACAAATGTCAGCATGTTGATTTGATTGTGCCAGAAACATCCGGATGAGCAACGCGTAAGGATCGTGCAAAGCAAATCATCAGGTGGACAGCTATCCAACATAGCCAACTGACGACGCAGCGAAGAAAGATCTCCATCCTGAACGCAAGTCTCTGTGATCATAGTGATGCAGATAAAACTACGGGATTCCTACTGGCACTGTAAATCTCACGCAACAAGGCCTTTTCGAAAGTTGATTTTTTTGTATCCTTGTCATGTCGTGTATGAACGATAGAAAGGCGAAGCTCAAAGCACTCGACACCGGAGATATTTCCTAGATGACCAGTTGATTCTCTCCCTGAATCTTGAGAGTTTCCGCTTAAACTCAATTCGATTTTTATAAAGCATCCATCAATCTAACAGAAGAAAGTGTTATGAAATTCACGAAATCAATTCTTTGTCTTACTTTGTTTGTTGCTTTTAGCTCAGCATATGCTGGCTCCAAATATTTGAACGGATCTCCCGATATTACTAAGAATGAATGGCTGGACGGAGACAATATTGTTGCAGGCGTTTATTGGTATGAAAATGATAAAGGGGAAACCATAATTGAAGGAGACGAAAACTATATCGGCACAACAAACAATCCGACTACAAATTTAAATTCTAATGCCACTATTAAAGTCAGCCTCAGTGATTTAAAAATAACGAGCGGAGACTTTATTGCAGGAAATTCAGTTTCTCCCGTTGGAAATGACAAGAAAGTAAACATGAGCCTATCATCGACGAATGTCACATTGACAAAACTATATGTCGATGAAAATTTCATTTTGGGTTCGAAGATCAATGCATACGGCACCTCCGATATTACAGCTGATATTGAAACAGCATCAGCGACATTGATCAAATCTCAGGTCTTAAAAGCAACCATCGTTGGCTCTCTTTTCAAATGCAGCGGAAAGATTGGAAACTCGTCCATTAAAAATGCGGAATTGAATGTAAAAGACGGATCTCAACTCAATGGACTAATTATTGGCGGAGTTAGTGTATACAATAGAGATGATAGTACAGCTGGATCTCAGACTTCCAATACAATTGATAATATCACTGTAACAGTTGAGAACTCAACAGTCAAAAAGTTATCAGAATCCCAAAAAGCCTTATCCGGACTTGATTTAACTTTTAATGATGCTGCCATTTTTGTTGGCGGCGCATCCGGCAATGTTTCCAAACTTAATGTCACGACAAAATCCACAGTAAACAATGTGGCTTTGACATTAGCTGGGTCAACGGTAGAAGGTGATATCTATTTGGGTGGTTATGCTCATGACAAAGATTCAATTACAACTGTTAAATCCAGTCAATTAGTGCTCCGTGAAGGAACTTCCGTCACAGGAACAATTCATACGGGCGACATGAACTTTGATGGCAATGCCTCTGCCGAAGTTGAGAACGCCTTGATTATTGTCGATAGTGCCGATGTCAAGATTGGTGGATTTGATAACCAAAAAGCTGCTGCTAAGAACTTCTCTCTTGTAGGCAGCAGCAACTTCAATGACGACTATGCCAGCGCCGAAGCAGCATTGGAAGGCATTCAATCAATGTTTTCTACTAAAGCAGCCACTATCGAAGAAGGTGAGGCCAATGGCATGATCAGCGCCGATGCTGACGGCAACGTCACGAAAACGATCAATTCCAAGACGCTTGCTATCGGTCAAACCGCTCGTCAGGCCTATTTGAACTGGGCCATGCTTCGCAACGACCTGAATAAGCGCATGGGTGAATTGCGTGATGCTCCGGGCAAATACGGCGTCTGGGTGCGCACGGATGCCGGCAGGCAAAAGTATGAGGGAATTGACTCTGATATTCAGACTTTCCAGTTCGGTGCTGATGCCAGAGTTGATGCACTCGGCAACTCGTTTCGTGAATTTCCAGCGATTTTCTACTCTCGAAGCCAGGAGGTTCGTTAACGCCCCAAAAATGTCAGCACATCATCGAGGGATTTACCACTTTTAGAGAGCGCTTGAAGAATGGCGTCAGCCTGACGCAATTTCTTCTCACGTTCAAGCTCCCGAAGCTCAGCTGTCAGTTTGTCGAGTCTAGCCTTCGTCTTGAACAGATCCTCTTGAACCTTCTTGATCCGGTTATCGATAGAGGTGATGGACTTATTCCTCGGCATCATAAACCTCCGTCATGTAGAGATCTTCGTCACCATCCTCTTCATCATCCGTTTCCTCGGTGAATGAGGTGTTTTCCGAACCTGCAATCATCTCGGAGATCGAGCTGGCGCGCGCCATGACGTGATTCTTCGTCAAGCCAAACGCTCTCAGAATCTCCTCTTGATTCTTCGTAATTGCGTGATCAAGCTGATATCTGCCTTGATTGATGCGCACCAACTCAATCTTGTCCAACTCCTTGATGGCAGCCGGCACCGTCATGTAGTTTTTGCGTACATTGAGCTTGAGCATCTCGTCCTTAAGCAGGCAATAGATGCGTTGCCGAATAATGAGCGCGATGAATTCGACGAGCATTTTCGCCTTCACGGAACTCGCGGAATGCACGCGAGCAGTCTTGGCGCCCAAGAACGTTTTATCTGCTCGGAACAGCTTTTCGGAGGCGTCTCGGCCGTAATAGAGCAGATACGCTTCCTGAGCGCTCATTTTGTCGGACGTAACGATGCAGAAGTAGCCGCAGCGTTCCAGCTCTTTCTCTACAGCCTCCGTCTTTTCCAGAGCCGTCACGAGACGTCCTTCGTCGTCATAGAGGAAATCGAAGAATCTTGAGTGCGGCTCGCCAAAAGTGATCTGTTGGCCGACGGAGCGTTCGATAAGTCGTTGCATCTGCTCGATTTCATCTTCCAAACGGCATCGTTCCTTCATCATTTTGACGGGACTGAAGAACAGATGCAGATAGCGCTCTCTCTCGTCATCGGGGAAGAGCTTGCGTTTGACGGTAGTGCCGTGAATGTGTTGTCCGGCAATGCTGCAGGCGCGGCGTGTTTCAAAGGTACTTCGGTGTTCATCGATGATGTCGCAAACAAGCGGCTTGCAGCCCTTGACCATCATGACAAAACCGTAGTTCTGTTCATCCATGTAGCGGATGTTGGCTTTACAGAAATATCCGCGGTCAATGATGAAGCCGATGTTCATGTATCCGTATCCGACAGCCTTGTCGACCATGAATCTGAATTGGCTGACATCATTGATCGACCCCGGATAGAGCTCATAGAAGAGTGGAATCCGGTTGTTTTGGTCCATGGCAAGGCCGACATTGAAAATCGGCAGTCCGAGGTCAACCTTGGCCTTCCCGAACTCGACAAAATCGACATCCCCTGCCTGACAGTTCTTATTCGTGGAGTCATAAGACACATAGATGCGCGACTTATGATCACGATCTGCGTTCCAGTCGTTAAGAAAGCCTGCTATCTGTTCGTCCTTCACTGAGGACAGAAACTTGGACACTGTCGAATCGCTGTAAATGCGCATGCCCGGAGAGAACAGCGGATGGCGATAAGCATAGTCAGGATAGTACTGACCTTGATTCCGGCCTTCTACAACCATGTAGGAAGCCAAATCCAGCACGAGGCCGGCACGGTCGCCGAAGTGCTTGGCCAGGAGTTCGTCGAGCCGGTAGTGATTCACGACTTCCTCAATCGCAACGAACGTGCCGGCCATCAGCGTACAGCTGCGCTCAGCTGCCGGACGAAGCTCAGGCAACGGCGTTTCCGGGAAGTATTCGAAGAACTTCTCGTTGGGGAACATCATTCCTTCTGTTGGAGGACACCACTTTTGACCCATTTTCGGACACTTCAAAGTTGACCCGCCGGCATTAGGTTTTGACCCGGAATCCCGGACATTTACTGCCCTTT
>NZ_WEHX01000072.1 GCF_009183815.1 Sutterella seckii
TCAAAAAAATGTGCCCGCGAGTTCACCACAACTCCGGGCACGCGGATCTCAATTTTCCATGAGAAATCACCATGAATAATACCATCTCCGACATCGATATTGATCTGACCGCTGTTTGTGAAGCTGAAGACGATGCAGCTCAGGCCGAAGCTCAGCCCGCTCAAAACGAGAGCGACGACACCTACGCCCAGAAAATGCAGGAGCAGCTTGCTCTTGCCCGCAGCAGCGCCAATTGCCGCTACATCGGCATTGACCTCCACAGCAACAACATCTGGCTCTCGGTCATCGTCAACGAACAGCGTCCTTCCGGTTCCGTCGGCAAGGTCATCTTCTCCAGGTCCATCGGCACGCAGCGAGTCGACGGCACTTTGCCGGAAGACCTGATAAAGCCTGTGATTGAGCGATTCTGCAAGGATCAGCCGCACATTGCCTGCGTTGAGGCGACCTACAACTGGTACTGGCTTGCCGACCTCTTCGAGAGGAACGGCTGGAACCTGGTGCTCGCTGATCCGAGCACCGTCAGCGAAGCTAAAACCAAGGCCGCCGACGACCGCAAGGACGCGGAGTACCTTGCTGATCGCCTGCGCTACAACGCTCTTCGCTATGCCGTCATCATGCCCAAGCAGCTCCGTGAAATCCGGGACCTTGTCCGAACCCGGGGAACTGCTGTTAAGCAGAGGGCTCGGGAGAAGATCATCGTCATCAACAAGCTGACGAACCTGATTGGCAGGAAAATCACGGGAAAAGAACTCCGGAAACTCATCAAGGAACACGCTGAATTCGGCACGGAAGCTCCGATGCTCCTCAATTGGGGGCTGACGGAGGAAGTGCGCACCATACTGGATTACCACCTGACAATGGCTACAAATATTGACCAGGGAATTCAGAAGCTTGAAGAGCACATCAATGCCGTCGGCAGGAATTTGCGCTACACCAGGGAACTGCAGAAGATGCCGGGCTGCGGCCCAGTCATAACGTCCATCCTGGCGTCGGAGATCGGCAGCATCAGGCGCTTTGCCACGGCGGCGAACTTCGTGTCCTACTGCCGTCTGGCTTCCACAAGCAAGCTCTCCAACGGCAAGAGCAAGGGACTCGGCAATGCCAAGAACGGCAATGCCTATCTCAGCTGGGCCTTTACCGAGCTCGCCACCCTGATGGTGCGCTACAGCGAAGCTGCCAAACGGCACTTTGAGAAGCTGATGCGCAAGTACGGCCAGCTGCGGGTCAAGGCGATCCGCGTCCTCGCCGCCAAGCTTGCCCGCAGCGTCTATCAATGCCTGAGCAAGAACGAACCCTTTGATGTCCTCCGCTGCTTCTAAGCGGACATCAATGTACCGATCAAGAAGTCAGTCCAGTGAGCCTCGGCTGGGGGGGTGGTACTGCCCACAGAGACCTTAGCCCCCGAATAGGACCTGGACTGACACCTGCTTTCAATTGCTGCATCACCCTGCAGCACTAGCGAATACACTGACTGACCTTTACGACACCGGACCGACTCCCGAGCTCCTTACGGGGGTGAGCTTCGAGCTTGCGAGACCTGTCTACACCTGAGACGGGAAGTCGGCCCAGACTGGAGTTTCTGGCTGCCCGAGCGGCAGTGGGGTTGCCTAGTGGGACAGCGCTTTCAGCGCTGTCAGGGCTGCCTAGATCCGGATGTGTGCCTGTTGCCGGCGTCCCGAGCGCTATTGGGATGACCGTAATACGACGTTGAAACCCCGGTCGATTCGTGCGTTGGGAAAGACTCAGGCTGCTGTGATTGCTATTGAAGGCGTATCGATGAATTTGAATTTGTACGCTATGGTTTCTGCGAAGGCAGAGGACCAGGATCGGACTTTATTTACTCAGTGCCCTTGACAAGGGGCGCGTAATGTGCCCCACTGTTGTCGGGGTGAGACGCTCCCGTGAAGGAAGGCTCTCCAATCGACAATTTCCACATCATTGGGAAAGCGCGAAAAATCAGAGAGGCGCGGGCTTTTTCCCGTCGCCTGCAGTCCCCAAACCGTCTATGCTCATACTCATGATTAATTTGGGAGTTTCCTGCCATGGTTCTGTCCACGCGCGCCATTTCGCTTCAGCTTAAACCGCTTTCCCTGGTAACGCTCCTCGCACTCTCAGCTCTCGCTGCAGGAGCCCATGCCGCTCCGGGAAGCGACGACCGCACGGTCTGGCTTAAGCCCGCAGTCTCCGCCCCGACATCCGCAAAGGCTCCCATCTACATCTCTCTGGCTCCCAGCGAAAACGCCTGCCGCAAGGCCTACGAAGACGACTGGTACAGCCGCTGCATGATCACGCTCGGCCGCTCGGGCGCGACGGTCGAAGGCATTACGTTGAAGCCCTCCGTTCCGGGCACCTGGCGCTGGGCGGGCCCTGATTCTCTTTCCTTCACGCCGAAGGACGCCTGGCAGCCGAAGCGCTCGATGAGAGCGTCGCTTCTCGGCATCCCGATTCCCCTTCGCGCCAATATTGAAGAGAGCTTCATCACGATCGAGACGCCGCCTCTTGCGGCAATAAATACTCAGAGCCGCATCTGGATTGATCCGGCGGTGAAGGGCGAACGGTGGCTCTCCTTTGAATTCTTCTTCACGACCGTCCCTGAAAAGGGAATGGTTGAAAAGGCCTTCAGCCTCAATTTCAAAAAAGAATCAGGTCTTGAGACGGCAAAGCCCCTGTTCATCTGGAGCGACGACAACACAAGCGTCTACGTGAAGGTGAAGCTCACGAAGCTCCCTGAAGAGGAGACGATCGTCACGGCGAAGCTCGCCGGCATCGCGGGCCGGATCAGCCAGAACAACGGCCGCTTCACGGTACCGAAGGGCTTTGAGACCGTTCAGGTCAATCAGACGGTGCCGGGCGAATCCACGCTCTTTCAGATTTCCCGCGCCGAGGTTCATGCCGTTCGCGACGAAGCTATGAACGGCGAGTATGAGCTCACACTCACGGGGACGCTCCAGATGGATCCGCAGGCCGTGATGAGCAATATCCGCGTCCTGGCGCTTCCCGCCAAGATGTCGGAGGAAGCTCAGACCAATGCCGTCTGGACGGCCGCCCCCGTCATCGACGAAGAAATTCTCTCACGCGCCGAACCCGTGGAAGTGGTGCCGGCCTCAGAAAAGGGCCTCACGACCACGGCCAAATTCCGCCTTCACGCGCCTCAGGGAACGTTCCTTTATGTGGAATTGCCTGAATCCTTCGGGCCGGAAGGCACGTCGGGGCTCAATGAAAAATGGCACTCGGTGCTGCTTCTTCCGAAGCTCTCGAGCTCGATCGAGTTCCTCCAGCCCGGCAACATGCTCACGCTCTCGGGGAACTGGACGCTCTCCCTCTTTTCGACCGGCGTCGAGAAGCTCCGCTGGCGCATCGCGCGCGTGAAGAACGCCTACCTCGCGCTCGCGGCCGACGGCTGGAACGTGATGAAGAGCACCTCGCCCGACGCCTATACGAGCGCCGTCACGGGTGAAATCGAACTAGGAGAATCAACTCCGGGCAAGGCCCGCTTCTCAACGCTTGATCTTGCCGACGCCGTGATCGGCGCGGGCCCCGGACTCTTTCAGGTTGAGCTCACGGGCGTGAGGACGAAGGACGGGAAGGAAGAAGTGGTTGCGACCGCCAGCAAACGCCTTCTTCTCACGAACCTCGCCGTCATTGCGAAAACCTCAGCCGACACCTCGATCGACGTCTTTGCCGCGGGCTTCATGGACAGCAAACCCGCCGCCAATGTGGCGGCAAGCCTTCTCGCCGAAAACGGCACCGTGATCGAGTCCGTGCAGACGGATCAGGACGGGCGCGCCCACTTCAAGCCCACGAAGGGGCTTGAGCGCGAAAAACGTCCCGCTGCAATCACCGTGCAGTCGAAGGGCACCGACCTCGCCTGGATCTCGCTCCGGGATCCCACGAACCTTTCGGACACCTTCCGCTGGAATACGGGCGGGCGCGAAACGAAGGGCGGCAACATGGCAGCCTTTTCGTTCGCGGACCGCGGCATCTACCGTGCAGGCGAAACCGCGCACTTTGGACTGGGACTTCGCGAACTCAGCATGGCGGCGCTCCCCGAGGGGCTTCCCGTTGAAGTGAAGCTCACAAATGATGCGGGGAAAGTGGTTGAGAAGCGGCAGCTGAAGCTCTCGCCCGAGGGCCTCGCCGATTTCGACTGGACGATTCCTGAGGGCACGCTTCCGGGCCGCATCAAGATAGACGTCTTCGCGGCCGGAGGCGATTCGGCGCTCTCAACAACGACCCTCTTCATCGCAGACTTTGCGCCCGAAACGCTTTCGCTCACGGCCGAGCTCCCTCAGGCTGAAGCACAAGCCGGGTGGCTCGAGCCCGGCGACATTAAGGTCCCCGCAAAGCTCACGAGCCTCTTCGGAGCCGGTGCCGAAGGCCGCCGGATTGAGGGCGAGGTTGTCGTTAATCCAATTTCTAGCACGACGCTCCCCGGGTTTGAAGGCTGGACCTTCGACTCTCCTGCTGCCGGCATCAGGACCAATCAGAATGCCGGAAAGCGCCTCTCCATTTCTTCCGTCCGGACGACAGGAGCGGGGGACGCTGAGCTCGCGCTTCCGCTCGGGAGCCTCACGATTCCGGGCTTTGCGCGCGCAGACGTTTCGCTCACAGGCTATGAGTCCGAAGGGGGCGAAGCCGTTTCCAAACGCTTCCATTTCCTTCTCTCGCGAAGGGATCTGGCGCTTGGCTGGAAGCTCGAAAAAACGCCCCAGCCCATGAACTTCCTTCTGGCCGGGGACCCTGCGGAAGTGCGCTTCATTGCCGTTGACCGGCATCTCGAAAAGAAGGCAGGAGAAAAGCTTCGCGCCGAAATCAGCCGCACGCATTATGTGACGGAACTCACGGCCGACGGCTCCGGGCGCCTTACCTACAGCGACGCGCCCGTGACAGAAACGACGGCAACCATTGACCTCACGACGGATGCCTCGGGCGAAGCCGTGCTCCCGCTCAATACCCGCGAACCCGGCGAATGGCTCGTGAGCGTCACGAGAGAAGACGGGACGCTTCTCCTCACGCTTCCCTACAACACGGCGGGGAACACGCTCGCAAAGGCGGCGTCCGATGAACTCCCCGCCGCGGAAATGCGCGCGCGCCTTGAGAAGACAACCCTCGAAGCGGGCGACAAAGCGAGGCTCTCGCTCCTCTCTCCCTTCTCGGGCTTTGCGCTCGTCACGTTTGAATCCGCGAACGTCATCTCGTCCCAATGGGCTGCCGTCGATTCGGGCGACAACCTGATTGAGGTCGATGCTCCGGAAGGGTTCTCGGGCCGCGCGTGGCTTCGCGTGTCGCTCGTTCGCGGGCAGGATTCGGCAAAGAAGTTCCTGAGGGGCTTCACGGAAACAGCAATTCCGGTTCTTCTCAACACGAAGGAAAAGCGCCTCCAGGTTGAAGTTTCCGTTCCGGAAAAACTCGAAAGCACGAAGACCATTCCGATAACGCTCAAGGCCGACAAGCCCTCCCGGGTCTTTCTCTGGGCGGCGGACGCCGGGATTCTTTCGCTCACCAACTATCCGGCCCCGAATCCTCTCAAGGCGCTCATTGAAGACCGGGCGCTTGAAGTCGAAACCCGCGAAACCCTGTCGCTCCTGATGCCGGACGCCAGTGCGGCCGCGGACCTCACTGCGCCCTTCGGCGGCGACTTCATGGAGTCGTCAGCAAAGATGGCGGCCGGGTTCGGTAATCCCTTCGCGAGAACGCTTGGAAAATCCGCCGTCTGGTGGGGCGGTCTGGTTGAAGCGGGTCCCGAAGCCAGAACCATTGAAGCGACGCTCCCCGAAGGCTTCAACGGCCGCATCCGCATCTTTGCCGTCGGCGCTTCCGAGAACGAAGCAGGCGCCGGCGAAGCATCGGCCGCCATTGCCGAACCCCTCGTGATTCAGCCGATTCTCCCGGCTGCCGTGTCGCCGGGCGACATCTTTGCGCTCGGCGCAACGGTGACGCCAGAGAAACCAACAGCCTCCGGCGCGCTTGAGATCAGTTCCGACTCGCTCACGCCTGCCTCTGCGACGGTTCCCATCACGTTCCCGGAAAAAGGCGGCAAGGTTGCGACCTCGGTCGCTCAGGCGCCCGCCGCACCCGGGACCGTGCAGGTGACCTTCCGCGCACAGACGGAAAACGCCAGGACAGAACGCACTCTGGAAATCGGCGTTCGTCCGGCCTCCGTCAGATCCACCCGCATTTACGGCGGAAAGATTGAAGGGAATGCTGAAGACAAGAACCCGCTTCTCACACTTCCCAACGAGCTTTATCCCAACGATTCGCAGACGCGCTTCATGGTGTCGGCGGTTCCGGCCACTCTCGTCCTTCAGCTCGGGCTCCCCTTTGCAAACCGCGACTGGAACCAGCCCGCGGACGCGATCGCCGCGGCGCTTCCGCTCGTGCTCCTCGCAGCCAACCCGGATGCCGCCCGCTTCGTGCCCATGGGCGAAACGCCTGAAAAGGCAGCAATGAAGCTCGCGGAGCTCACAAAGGCGCGCGCTGAAAAAGCGCTCTCCGCGATTCAGGGCGCCCTCTCCTGGGAAGGCCTCCGGAGCTTCCCCTGGATGCCGGCGAACCCGTACCTCACGGCCTGGGCTCTCGACTACCTGCTCGCTGCCGCCCGCACGACGGGCGTACCCCCGGAACTCATTCGCAGCGTGAAGGAGCGCCTGATGCGCACCGTCGTCGAAGACCCCCAGACCATCGACGACGCGCGCACGAAGGCCTATGCCCTCTGGGTGCTCACCCGCGAAGGCACGATGACGACGGAGTACCTCGAAACGCTTCGCGCCGCGATGGAAGAGCGCTTCCCCGACTGGAAGCGGGACGCTGCCGCCGCGTTCCTAGCGGCCTCCTACCAGCACCTCAGAATGCGCTCTGAAGCCGAGGAGCTGCTTTCGGGCACCATTTCCACCGCGCGCGCCGCCGGCGCGTGGACGCCCGAGACCGCAACGGCGCTTGCCGCCCAGGCGCTTGCAGCGAGCGGCCTAACGCAGAAGAGTTCGGCCAGATTCCTCTCGTCCCTTGCCGTCGACGACTTTGCCGAAGCGCTCAAACGCGGCACCTCTGACGCCCTCTACGCGGGCGCTGCCGCCATGACCATGATGGAACCTTCGATCGGTGGCGCAACGGATTTAGAGAAAAACGAAGACGACTCAGGCCTCACCCTCGTCTGCGTGAAGCGCGCGGCAGGCTTCCCCGACGACAGGGATGTCCTCACCACCGCCCCCGCCGGCGCAGCGCTCGAGGCTCCGGGCTGCATTGCAGCAGAGGTTTCCGGCGCCGCCCGGTCCTCCTTCCTCTGGTGGCAGGGCGAACAGACCGGATGGGTGCGGCTCCCTGACGACAAGGCCTTGCCCGCCGAAAAATCGGGCCTTGAAGTCGAGCGCACGTATCTGGGCGAGGACGGCAGGCCCTCGACTAAGTTCCGCGCGGGCGAGCGCATCACCGTGCGCGTGAAGCTTCGCGCCTATGCGGACGAAGAAGGCCTCATGGACGTAGCGCTCACGGATCTGCTCCCGGGCGGCCTCGCCTATGCGATGAGCCCCGGATCGGGTCCCGACGGGGCGCCCAGGTTCCTGCGGTCCGAAGAACGCATGACCTGGCTCTCGCCCGAACTTTCGAGCTGGAGTCCCGTCACCTTCACCTATACGGTCCGCGCGGCAACGCCCGGCGAATTTACGGTGCCGCCGGTTGAGGCGCAGTCGCTTTCGCGCCCGCTCCTTCGCGCCAGAGGCGCTTCCGGAAAGCTCACGATTCTCGATTCAGAAGGGAATCCCGTGAAGCTCCCCGACGCAGCTCCGGCTGCGGCTTCCGCGCCGAAAGACTTGAGCTCTGCGCCCCTCCCGGCAGAAAGCGCTCCGAAGCCCGAAAATACTGAACCTCAGAGTGCCGCCGCTGCGGCGCCCGAGGGTCGACCCCCGCGACCCGAAATACTGCTTCCGCTCCCGATGGAGATGACTGATGGCTGAAGCCCCGAGAAACGATTCCCAGGAAGAACCGCAGGCACCCGCACAAGCGCCGAAGCCCCAAGCGAAGCCGAAGGGCGAGAGCGAACCCGTGCGGTTTCTGCGCCGCACGACGGCCTTCATTCTCTCCGCGGCCATCGTCGGCGTCATTGTGGTCGGCGGCGCAAACGTCGTCTGGCAGATGGCGGAGCGCTCTCCCGCACCGCCGCTCCTTGACGGGATCGATTTCTCTCCGGCCGTCTACTCTGCGGAAGGCGAGCTCCTGAGGCTCACGCCCGCGAAGGACGGGATCTATCGCGTGAAGACTCCGCTCGCGCAGATAGACCCGAAGCTCATCGACGCGACGCTCTTTTACGAGGACCGGCTTTTCCGGAACCACAAGGGCGTCAATCCCGGTTCCATCGTGCGCGCCGGCATGGAAACGCTGATGGGCTCGCGCCGCATGGGCGCAAGCACGATCACGATGCAGCTCGCCCGCATGAGGCTGAAGCTCAGGACCAACACCTTCGAAGGAAAAATCCGTCAGATCTGGCACGCGCTTCGCTACGAAACGCACTATTCGAAGGACGAGATCCTTGAGGCCTACCTCAATCTCGCGCCCTATGGCGGGAACGTCGAGGGCGCGGGCGCAGCCTCCCGCGTGTGGTTCCATAAGCCGCCCTCCATGCTCTCGGCCGCTGAAGCGGCGAGCCTTGCCGTCATTCCGCAGAATCCCGTGAAGCGCCGTCCCATGGCGGCAGGGAATACGGAGCTTGACGACGCGAGGATCCGTCTGGGACTTGCCATGATCCGCGCGGGAGCCTTAAGCGAACGACTCTCCGAACCCGTCCGCGCATCGATCGAGGTGTTTGAGCCCGAGAACCTTCCGATGCTCGCTCCGCACTACTCCCGGATAGTGCTCAAGAAATCAAAGGGCGGCCCGGTCCGGGGAACGCTTCGCATTGCACTCCAGTCCTCCATGGAGTCGCTGGTGCGCGAAACGATTGCCAGGCTCAGGCCCTGGGGCGTCCGGAATGCGGCGCTCGCCGTGGTGGATTCCCGCGACCGCTCCCTCATTGCCCTCGTGGGGTCGGCCGACTGGTCGGATGCTTCGATTGCGGGCGAGGTGAACGCCTGGACCGCGAGACGAAGCCCCGGCTCAACATTGAAGCCTTTCGTCTACGGCCTCGCGCTCGATCAGGGGCTCATTCACGAAAAGACCGTCCTCATCGACCGGCCGCAGAGCTTCGGCGGGTGGGCTCCGGAAAACGCGGACGGGAGCTTCCGCGGACCTTTGTCGGCCGAAGATGCGCTCGTCCTCTCGAGAAACCTCCCGGCGGCGGATCTCGAGCGTCAGCTCAACCCCGGACTCTACGAACTCCTTCAAAAGTCGGGCGTGAAGCTCCCGCACGAGAAGAGCTGGTACGGGCTTTCGATCGTGTTGGGAGGCGCTGAAGTCACGATGGGCGACCTTGCAAAGCTCTACGCGATGCTCGCCGACGATGCGCTTCTGCGCCCCATCCGGATTCTTCAGAACGAACGCGCCGAAGCCGAGGGCTCCGTCCTCTCGCCCGAGGCGGCATTTGTGCTCAAACGCATGCTTGCCTCCCGAAATGAATTCATTACTGCCGGGGGCGCGAAGCGAGAGCTTCTTTATAAGACGGGAACGAGCAACGGCTGGCGGGATGCCTGGACCGCGGGCTCCGTCGGTCCCTACGTGATTGTGGTCTGGCTCGGGAACTTCTCGGGCGCGCCAAATCCGCAGCTCCAGGGGGCGTCGCTTGCCGCGCCGCTCTTCAAGGCCGCGGCTGCACGGATTGCATCAGATCCGTCCTTCGACTGGCCGGCCGCAAAGATCCCGCAGGATGAAATTGACGAGAAGAAGCTTCGGGTCGCAAGAGAAACCGTCTGCACGGCAACCGGGGAGCTCGACACCTCGCTCTGCCCAGAGAAAACGCTCTCCTGGATTCTTCCCGGGAAAACCTCCGTCAAAAGCACGGGCGTCTTCCGGGAGATTCTCGTGCGGGAGTCAACGGGGCTCCGCGCCTGCGCGGCCGGTCCCGGCGTCAAAAAGGTCGTCTGGGAATTCTGGCCCACGCACTTCCAGAAAGTCTTTCTCGAGGCCGGCATTGTGAAGCGCCCGCCCCCGCCCTATGAGGCGGGCTGCGAAGCCGTCTCCGGAGTCCCCGGCGGAAGGCCTCCCGCCATCGTGTCGCCCCGCGAGGGCGCGGTGCTCTATGCCGTCGGTAACGCTGAAGCGGCAAGAACGCTTCTGCGTGCCGGAACCGACCCGGATGCCAAATTCGTCTACTGGTATTCGGGGAACACCTTCATCGGCGTTTCGCCCACTGGGAAGCCGCTCGAATGGCGCGCGACTCCCGGCACGCACCGCCTCACAGCAACGGACGACCTCGGAAGAAGCACCACGCGAACCCTCGTCGTCAGGCGCCAGTAGAAGCGAACCCGCGGAAGTGCGGGAAGAACGGGATCCACAAGTATTCACAAAGAAGTCCATCAAGGAGGCACGCCGATGACACCCGTTTCGAGAGAGAAAAGACGTTCGATCGTCCGTCTGCTCGGTGCCGCAGCGCTTGCGGTGACGGCGAACACTTCGCTCACCGCCTGCGTCGTCGCGCCGACGCACCATCGACCGGCCCCCGCTCCGCACCATCCCGAGCCGCCGCACTATGGGACTCGTCCGGATCCGTCGCATCGTCCCGGGCCTGACTACCGGCCTCAACCCGGCTATCAACCTGGTCCCGCGTACCGGCCCGGGCCCGGATATCGCCCGGCTCCGCCTCCCGGACCCGCCGGATCTCCCGGCCCGCACCATTGGTAGCGGCGAAGCCCTAATTCCGGATCTTCTTGATCACGCAGAGAATTTTTTCAGAAGGAGTTTGAGCCATGTCGTTCTCGAAGATGCTCATCTCGCTTTCCGCAGCGGCGATGCTTCTCGGCGCATCGCTTGCGGCATCCGCCGCTCCGCCGCCTCCGCCGGGCGGTCCTGGCGGAGGCCCCGGCTTTCATCATCCGGGCGGCCCCGGCTTCCGTCCGGGTCCTGGTCCGGGCTTTCGTCCCGCCCCGCCGCCGCCCCGTCCCTTCCATCATCGCCCCCGCTGGTATCAGAGCTGGGGCTTCTGGGGGCCGGCGCTCACAACGGGCATCGTGGTGGGCGCAATGACATACCCGAGAGAGCCCCGCGTCGTGGAGCGCATTGTTGAGGTTCCTGCGGGTTCGGGAGGAACGACAAGCGCTCTTCCTCCGGCAAGCTACCCCTGGTACTGGTGCAATTCCGAACAGGGCTACTACCCGACGGTGCGCTCCTGCCCGCTCGGCTGGGAGACCATTATGGGATCTAGCCCGACGACGCCTCCTGCGCCGCCTCAGCATTAACCTGCGCCTTCTAGGAAAAGCCGGCAGCGTAAAACCTGCCGGCTTTTCTTCATTCATACGCCGGATGCTCCTCGAGGAGATTCTCAAGCGACAAACCCAGAAGTTCCGGACGCTCGTATTTCTTCAGATTTCTTCCCTCGGCTTTTTCAAAAGCAGCCGCCTTGCCCGCAAGCGCTCTCATATCGATCTTGTCGGCATTTCTCTTGATCTCCGCAATGACGGCCTTCCCCGTGAGATCGTTGAGCGCAATCAGGTCGATTTCATTTTCACCCCGCCTGTCCCACCAGCGGCCCGTCCGCGTCCACTTCGGACTCGCTCCGAAAAGATCGTGATACCAGTCTTCCAGCGTGCGGCCGGTGTATTGATTGGGTGCATCGAGACAAATGGCCCGTAAGGCCTCCCAGTTCCCGCGCGCAGCAAGCGATTGGTATTGAGCCGGCTCAATGAACCGGAACCAGAAGCGGAAATAGGGATCCGAAATTCCGTAGCGTACGCCGCGGGTACTCTCAGAGAACATCGGACTGTATTTTCTGAGCAGTCCGTACTGCTTCTCGAGGCGATCCATATAGCCGGCGATATTCTTTCCGCCGAGCCGGACCCCAATCTCATTCCAGGTGGCGGCGCCCCTGGCAACTGCCCGCAGAATTCTTTCGTAGATGGCGGATTCAACCCGCAATTCATCAGAGAGGAGCGTAGCGCCGTCTGTTCGAAGGAAATTGCCGCTTTCGGAAAAAATCAGATTCACCATATCCACTCGTGCGAGCGGAACCGCATCGGCCAGACAGGCGACATAGTGCGCGACGCCGCCCGTGACGGCGTAGAAGGTGAGGAGATCTTCCGGCGTTCCCTGAGGCCGGAGATCGAGAAAGATTTCCCTGAGAAGCTTCGGGCCAAAAGGTCTCAGCGTGAGCGCAAGATCCCGTCGTCCGAAAAGCGGTTCGCTCGCATCATCAAAGATACGCCGGACGATTGCCCCACCGGAGCCGCTCATCATCAGAAGGAGCCGGGAATTGTCCTTCTCCCGGTCCCAGACCCCCTGAAGGTCCGCCCAGAAAGCCGGAGCCGCGTAGTCAAGCTCCTGGCATTCGTCGAGAATCATCACACAGGGCTTCTCCCGGGAAAGCTTCATCACAAACCGGACAATCTCGGCGAGCTTGAGTCGACGCGGACCATCCTCTTCGCTAAGACCAAACGTCTCTCTCACCTCGTCGAGCCAGATCTGTGCCAGCTCTGCTTCTGCATAGCGCCTCCGGCAAAGAAAATAAAGCATGGGCCGGCCGCTCTCTTCGGCAACCTTGAGAATCAGCCTGGTTTTGCCCACGCGTCGTCTTCCAGTGATGACCGCCAGTCGGGAAGAGGTTTCTGCAAGCCGGAGCTCATTCGTGAGCGCCGCTATTTCCTGGTCTCTGCCGTAGAACTTCATATTGCTCAATTAGCTTTACATCTGTCGCTACACTTTCTGTAGCTACAAAGAGTGTAGTAACGGGCCCCCTGCTTTGCTGCTCAAGCAGCCCCGCCTGCCGAGCGGTTTGGATCATTCGATGCGTCAGGACCATTGTGACGAAGTTGTTGGACTTGCTGCCGATCACAGCGCTTAATAGTGGGTGCCCTCGAAATCTTTACCGTATGCTTAGGGACGCCTTTCCCGCCTTCATTTCTTCGACAGATGAGAAAAGATCGCGGCAGAATCCATCAATTTCCGAATCATTTGAAAAAGTTTCAGTCTTAGTTCTCATTTAATGATCCCTAGCTGAGTCAGCAATTTCGTGAATTTCCAGAAATCCGGTAACAGCACCCCTTGAAGCTGCATGACGATAAGGGGAATATTTTCACAGAGGCTTGCTGGATTTCTTCTCCTGGGCTTCTCGCTTCTCGCGCTCCAGCGTTGATTTGTTCTTGCTGCCTTTGGGGCGGCCACGACCTCTCTTGGGAGGAGCAGCCAGCAAGGCTTCTCTTTCGAGCGTCTTCTTGTTTTTACTGCCTTTGGGGCGTCCGGGTTTCCGCTTAGGCATCTCTGTATCTTCCAGAGCTTTCTTC
>NZ_WEHX01000073.1 GCF_009183815.1 Sutterella seckii
CCGGGTCAACTTTGCTCGGGTCAAGAAAAAGCGCCCGATTCGACAGTGAGGGTCACTTTATCCGTCCAAAAGTGGGTCAGTAGATAGTGTCCTCTAACAATGCCTCCTACCCGATTCCTGGTCTCCGGATGAATACGACAATCCTGGAATTGCTTCTGACGTGTTGAATAGCACGGCAAATGCCTCCGCAAAGATCGACTGGAAGCGCTATGAACCGGGAACGGACGGCATGCCGCTGGAAGTGTTGGGGCCGAAACTGATGAAGGCAATGCGCATTGCGGTGTCTCAGGGCGGCATGGGACTTCCGATCTTCATGAACAATCCTCATGAGAGAGAAAGAGCCCTGATGATCGCGGACCGACTTGCGGAAATCGGCGAAGCGCGAATTGCAGAGAAGCTCCGTAAAGTCTGCTCTCGGTCGTAGCCGATGCGCTTCATCGCGCAGAAAAAAGAGTCGGCCATGGCAGAAGTACGCCATGACCGACCTGTCAACTAAAAGTTATTTTTGACCGAGCTTTTAGTCGACCTTCCCCTGATGAAGGCTCTGGAGATCCCTCACCTTTTCGGAGAGCTCTCCGTGACGGATGCCTTCAGCAGCGGCGAGGCCGCCCGCCATCGTCGTGTAGTAGGTCGTCTGCTCAGCGAGGCACGTCTGACGGATCGCGCGGGCGTCGTCGAGTTCGTTCTCGTGTTCGGCAACCGACATGATGACGAGCTGGATTTCCTTATTCTTGATGAGGTCAAGAATGTTGGGACGCCCTTCGTGCACGCGGTTGACGCTGCGGCAGGGAATGCCCGCAACCTGAATCACCTTCGCGGTGCCGGCAGTCGCAATGAGCTTGAAGCCCGCATGATGAAGTTCGTGCGCCGCAATCGCCACCTTGGGCTTGTCCGAATCGCGAACGGTGATGAAGCAGAGACCGCCCGCAGGAAGCTTCGAGGCTGCGGCGAGCTGGCTCTTTCTCAACGCTTCGCCGAAGTCGCGGCCGATCCCCATCACTTCGCCCGTGGAGCGCATCTCCGGCCCGAGGACCGGATCAACGCCCTGGAACTTCGCGAACGGGAAGACGGCTTCCTTGACGCTGAAGTACGGGGGCGCCTTTTCGAGCTCCTCAACCGTGAGGCCCTGGTCGACGAGCTTGTCGCCCACCATGCAGCGGACGGCAATCTTCGCGAGCTGGTGGCCCGTTGCCTTCGAAACGAAGGGAACCGTACGGGAAGCACGGGGGTTGACCTCAAGCACGTAGACCACCGGGTTCTCTGTATGGGCGTCCTTCACGGCAAACTGCACGTTCATGAGGCCCACCACCTTGAGGGCCTTTGCCATTTCGCGCGTCTGGCGGCGGATTTCCGCAACGAGCGACGGCGCAAGGCTGTAGGGCGGGAGCGAACATGCGGAGTCGCCCGAATGGACGCCCGCCTGCTCGATATGCTCCATGACGCCCGCGACCGCAACGACATCGCCGTCGCAGACCGCATCCACGTCCATTTCAACCGCGTCGTCAAGGAACCGGTCGAGGAGCACCGGCTCCTCGGGGCTCACCTTCACGGCTTCGTGCATGTACTTGATGAGGCGCTCAGGCGTATGGACGATTTCCATCGCGCGGCCGCCCAGCACATAGGACGGACGAACCACGAGCGGATAACCGATTTCCTCAGCCTTGGCAAGCGCCTCTTCCTCGGTATAAGCCGTACGGTTGGGCGGCTGACGGAGGCCGAGCTTTTCAATGAGCGCCTGGAAGCGACCGCGGTCTTCCGCACAGTCGATCGCGTCCGGGGTCGTGCCGATGATGGGCACGCCGTGGGCTTCGAGCGCGCGGCAGATCTTGAGCGGCGTCTGGCCGCCGTACTGCACGATCACGCCCTGGGGCTTCTCGACCTCGCAGATGGCAAGCACGTCCTCGAGCGTCACGGGCTCGAAGTAGAGACGGTCGGAGGTGTCGTAGTCGGTCGAAACGGTCTCCGGGTTGCAGTTCACCATGATCGACTCCCAGCCGTCCTCGTGAAGCGCCATGGAGGCGTGCACGCAGCAGTAGTCGAATTCAATGCCCTGCCCGATTCGATTCGGGCCGCCGCCGAGAACGATCACCTTCTTGCGGTCGGTAGGCGCGGCTTCGGAAACGCGGCTTCTCTCGAAAGTCGAATAGAGATACGCCGTCGTCGTCGCAAATTCGGCGGCGCAGGTGTCAACACGCTTGAAGACCGGCTCGACGCCGAGCACGCGGCGGGCTTCGCGGACTTCATTTTCGTGGCAGTCGGCAAGAAGCGCCGCGATGCGCTTATCAGAGAACCCGCGGGACTTCAGGGCCCAGAAGTCGTTTTCGTCGAGTTCGTTCAAATTGTGTCCCTCGATCGACTTCTCGATCTGAACGAGCTCCTCGATCTGACGCAGGAACCAGCGGTCGATCTTCGAGAGCTCGAAGATTTCATCGACCGTCATGCCGATGCGGAAGCCGTCGGCCACATAGAAGAGGCGTTCGGGTCCGGGTTCTGCAATCTCGCGCAGGATCTGATTCTTATCGATCGTGATCGGGTCGAGACCGCACTTTCCGGTCTCAAGCCCCCGGAGCGCCTTCTGGAGCGACTCTTCGAAGGTGCGGCCGATTGCCATCACCTCGCCCACGGACTTCATCTGGGTCGTGAGGCGGTCGTCGGCGGCCGGGAACTTCTCGAACGCAAAGCGCGGCACCTTGGTGACGACGTAGTCGATCGCGGGCTCGAACGAAGCCGGGGTCTTGCCGCCCGTCATTTCGTTCCTGAGTTCGTCGAGCGTGTAGCCGACGGCAAGCTTGGCTGCGATCTTCGCGATCGGGAAGCCCGTCGCCTTCGAAGCGAGGGCCGAAGAGCGCGAGACGCGCGGATTCATCTCGATCACGATCATGCGGCCGTTCTTCGGATTGACCGCAAACTGCACGTTGGAGCCGCCCGTGTCGACGCCGATCGCGCGAAGCACCGCCATCGAGGCGTCGCGCATCGCCTGGTATTCCTTGTCGGTAAGGGTCTGCGCGGGGGCGACCGTAATCGAATCGCCCGTATGCACGCCCATCGGATCTAGGTTCTCAATCGAGCAGACGATGATGCAGTTGTCCGCCTTGTCGCGGACGACCTCCATCTCGTACTCCTTCCAGCCGAGGAGCGACTCCTCGATCAGCACTTCGCTCGTGGGGGAGAGTTCAAGACCGCGCGAAACGATCGTGATGAACTCCTCCATGTTGTAGGCGATGCCGCCGCCCGTGCCGCCCAGCGTGAAGCTCGGGCGGATGACGGCGGGGAAGCCCACGGTCTTCTGAATCTGAAGCGCCTCTTCGAGCGTATGGGCGGCGCCCGAACGGGCGGACTCGAGCCCGATCTCGCTCATGATTTTCTTAAAGCGCTCGCGGTCTTCCGCCTTGTCGATCGCTTCGGGCGTGGCGCCGATCAATTCGACGCCGTAGCGGCGCAGAACGCCGTGGTGCGCGAGATCCATCGCGCAGTTGAGCGCGGTCTGGCCGCCCATCGTCGGGAGAATCGCATCGGGGCGCTCCTTTTCGATAATGCGCGCCACCGTCTCCCAGTTGATCGGTTCAATGTAGGTCGCGTCCGCCGTCTGCGGATCGGTCATGATCGTCGCAGGGTTGGAGTTGACGAGAATCGTGCGGTAGCCCTCTTCGCGCAGCACCCGGCAGGCCTGCACGCCCGAGTAGTCGAATTCGCAGGCCTGGCCGATGATGATCGGGCCGGCGCCGATGATGAGAATGGATTGAATGTCTGTACGCTTCGCCATTTTCTTCTGAGCTCTGATGTCTTCTGTTCTGTCTGTCTTCTCTATTGCGGATGCCTTCCGGGGCGCCTCACTCAGCGCCGGCGGTATTCGGCAAGGCTTTTGGCGAACTTCTCAAAGAGCGGATCGAGATCGTGCGGGCCGGGGCTCGCTTCCGGGTGGCCCTGGAAGCAGAAGGCGGGCTGGCCGACGAGCTCAAAGCCCTGAAGCGACCCGTCAAAAAGCGAGCGGTGCGTCACGCGCGCGTTCTCAGGAAGGGTCTCCGCATCCACCGCAAAGCCGTGGTTCTGGCTCGTGATGGCGACGCGCTTCGTCGCGACGTTCTCAACCGGGTGGTTGGCGCCGTGGTGGCCGAACTTCATCTTGAGGGTCTTCGCGCCCACGGCAAGACCCATGATCTGGTGGCCGAGGCAGATGCCGAAGAGCGGGACCTTCGCCTCGATCGCCTTCTTCGCCACCTCGATCGCATACGTGCAGGGGGCGGGATCGCCCGGGCCGTTCGAGAGGAAGATGCCGTCGGGGTCGTACGCCATCGCGTCCTCAAACGAGGTCTTCGCGGGAACGACCGTCACGCGGATGCCGCGGTCGGCGAGGAGTCTGAGGATATTGGTCTTGATGCCGAAGTCGTAGGCAACGACGTGGTACGGGAACGCCACGGGCTGGCGGAATCCGGCGGATTCGCCCTCGCGCGAGGGCTCCCAGCTCCCTTCGGTCCATTCGTAGACTTCCTTCGTGGTCACCGTCTGAGCCAGGTCCTGTCCCGCCATGGAGCCCCAGCTCCTCGCGGCGGCAAGCGCCCGGGCGACGTCTTCGTCCGAAAGCTCCCTGCCCGGTTCAGCCGTGAGGATGGCGCCGGGCTGCGCGCCCGTTTCCCTCAGGTGAATCGTGAGCGCACGGGTATCGATGCCGCTGATGGCCTTGACGCCCGCTTCCTTGAGCGCCTCCGGCAGGGACTTCTTCGCGCGCCAGCTGCTCGCGATGTCGGTCGCCGCCTTGACGATGAGGCCCGCCGCATGAATCGCGCGGCTTTCCATGTCCTCGGGGTTCACGCCCACGTTGCCGATGTGCGCGCAGGTAAGCGTCACGAGCTGCCCGGTGTAGGACGGATCCGTCAGGATTTCCTGATAACCGGTCATGGAAGTATTGAAGACGACTTCGCCGGTCGTCATGCCGCTCGCGCCGATGCCTTCGCCGTGAAAGACGGTGCCGTCGGCGAGGACGAGCAGAGCTTCAGGCCGGGTTCTTTGAATAAGTGCCACGATGGATTTCCTCTCTGGGGTATCAAGGGATTGCAGAGGTTCTCGGAAACCGGCGGGCGTGCTCGGAAACGCTTCGGGAAGCGCAGGAGACCTGCCGGGAGAAGCCCTGTTTAAAAGCATTCCGGGAAGTCTATCGGCGCCATATTTGCCATCATTTGGTGCCACCTAGGTAAAAAGACCTAGGCCGCTTCAACGCCGTCAACGCCCTCCTTAGTGTTGATTTTTTGTCGACAATTGAAGGGGTTAGCGGCGAACGCGGTTGGAGGGAGTCGGGACTTTTTTCCGCTCTGCACCTCAGGAGTGCACGCCTCCGTTTCCGTCTCTTTTCCAGCGTTTCGCGCGGGTCTTTTCTACCCGGCGGAGGATGCGCTTTTCCGGGTCTTCCGGCGTTCGAGCATGGTGGCCGCAGCCGATGCGCCGATGATGAGGACGATCCCGATCAGGGCTTCGACGCCGACCTTTTCGCCGAAGAGAAGGAAGCCGAGCATGGCCGCAAAGGGAATGCCCGAAAAGTAGAAGACGGAATTGACGAACCAGTTCCCGTACTTCCAGCCGCCCGCGCGGCAGAGCTGCACGATGAGGACGATGAGGCCGATGAGAAGGACCTTCGGTTCCGTTGAGATGAGGCCCTCAGCGCCCCCGCGGTAGAAGAATCCGCCGATGAGGCCGGCCGCAAGGCAGAAGGTCGAGAGGTAGAAGGTCGTGCGGACCACCGGCTCCCCGCGCTTTCCGACGGTGCGCAGAAGGAGCGTCGAGCAGGCGGCGGAGAAGCCCAGAATGCCGCCGAGGATGAGATGCCGGATCGTCAGGCCGTCCGCGGTCGGATTGAGAACGAGAATGCAGCCCCCGAACCCGACCGTGAGAATGGCGGCGAGCGTGAGGAAGCTCACCCGGCTTTCCTGCTTCATCACCCGCATGATGAGAAGGATGAAGAAGGGAGACGTATAGAGCATGCATTCGGCCGAGCAGACCGGAATCTCCTGCGCGAGGATGATGGCCGAGACGGAAGCGCAGAGCCCCGTGCAGCCTCTTGCAAGGTGAAGCCGCCAGCAGGGAGCCAGAAAAGGCGTCCGGATTCTGATCATCCAGAACGTGCAGAGAATCGAGACGCCCAGATACTGCGCCGTCATGAGCTCAAGAAAATCATGCGTCGTGCCGATGCTGCGGATCAAAGCCGTTTCACAGGCGCCGAAGAAGGCAGAGAGCAGAATAAGAAGGCTCGAGCTCATGGGGGGTCAGGGAAATCTTGCCGGAGATGGCGAAAGGCCATTCTATCGATTGAAAATGCTAATTGACTACCTCTAAATATGTAAACTCGTCTCCCCGGGAATTTCTCTTCTGGAAAAACATCCGACGAGAGTGCATGATTTTTGCCATCCGCAATTCATGCTTTGGAAACTCAAAAGGAGAAGCTCAAGATGACGCAGGCAAACATTCCTCCGATTTCACCCGCGGCCCGGGATGCGCTCGAGACCATTGCGGGACTCCCCGAAGTTCAGAAGGCGCTCGAATACATTCACGACCGCACGGACGCCGCCATCCGGCTCCAGGTCGAGCTCTGCGAAATTCCGGCCCCCACCTTCAGGGAAGAAGTGCGCGCGAAGCGCATCGTCGAGCTCATGCACGAATGCGGGCTCGAGGATGTAGCGATCGACGGCATCGGAAACGTGGTCGGCCGCTGGCAGGGAACGGATCCGAATGGGCCGCTTCTTGCGATCGGCGCGCACATGGATACGGTTTTCCCGGAAGGGACCGACGTCACGGTCCGACAGGAAGGAAACCGCTATTACGGGCCCGGGATCGGCGACAACTGCGCGGGACTGCGCGCGGTGCTCGAGACCCTTCGCGCCATGAAGGCGGCGGGCATCCGCACGAAAGGGAGCATTCTCTTCATGGGCACCGTGGGCGAAGAGGGCTTGGGCGACATCCGGGGATCAAAGTACCTCTTCGACCAGTCGGGACTTCCCGTCGACGGGCTTCTCGCCGTCGACAACACGGACGTGGGCCGCATCCTCTACGGCGCCATCGGCTCGCACCGCTGGAGATTCACCGTGAAGGGTCCGGGCGGCCACAGCTACGGCGCCTTCGGCGTCACGCCGAGCGCCATTCACGCGATCTGCATTGCGGGCGCCAAGGTCGCCTACCTCAAGGTCCCCGATGAGCCGAAGACCACCTTCACGATCGGCACGATCCGGGGCGGGACGTCCGTCAACACCATTGCCGCGGAATGCTCCGTCGACGTCGACATCCGCAGCCTCGCGATGGAGCCGATGCTTAAGCTCGAGAAGGAAATCCGCGAAGCGTTCGCCGCCGGCGTTGAGGAAGAAAACCGCATCTGGGGGATTACGGACCCCGAAAAGAAGCTCCGCCTCGTCGAGGAGATGATCGGCGACCGTCCGGCGGGGCTCAGGCCCCACGACTGCCCGGTGCTCCAGGCTTCGCGCGCCGCTCAAGCCGAGCTCGGCATTCCGCTCACCAACTACGGCTTCTCCTCCACCGACGCCAACAAGCCCATGAGCATGGGGATTCCCTCCACCTGCCTCTCCGCGGGCGGAAAGCAGATGCGAACCCATACGATTCATGAATACTTCGACGCCGTCGACATTCATCTCGGGCCGCAGCTCATCATGCTCTCGGCGCTCGCTCTCGTCGGCACGGATGCGACCGACCCGATGCTCCCGGTCAGGGATCATGCAAAAGCTTAAAAAAGACCCGCGTTGACCGAAAAAAACCTCCGGCAGACCATCAGATCCGTCCGGAGGTTTTTCTTTTCTCCTCGCAAAGCGTCAGCGCTTCAGGGGGTTGAGACCCACGCCGTCCTCGCCCATTTCAGGAGCGGCCGACATGCCGCCGCCCATCTTCATCATCTTGTCGAGGTCGCTCTCAGGCTTCTTTCCTGCCGGATCCGGCGGAACGGACTTGAGGCCTCCCGCATCGAGCGTCATCTGGAGCTGCTGCGCCAATGCGTCATGAACCTCGTTTCCTTCCGGAATCTGTGTCAGCAGACGGTTAAAGTAGATCGCGGAATTTTTATAGTCGCCCTCTTCGAAGGCCGCCGCGGCGCCGATCATGAGCGCCTTCTGGTGCCAGGGATCGATTTCAAGCGCTTTTTTGGCAAGTTCCCCCGCCTTCACGAGGCTTGAGGGATCAAGCGCAATCTTGATGTCCGCGAGCTCGGCCCAGGCGTTGGCGTTCTTTGGCGCAAGCCGCGTCACGTTTTCGTACGCAAGCTCCGCCTGAGAGAGATTTCCCGTGGCGTTGTACTGCTCGGCAAGAATCTCCCACGCTTCCAGGTTGTCGCGGTTCTTTTCCACGGAGGCTTCAAGCGACGCCACCGTTTCCGTCATATTGCGCTCCGACCTCGCCTGCTCGCGGGTCGTGCGGATCTGCTCGATCGCCTTTTCGTCGAGTGACGAGAAGTCGCCGTACCAGAGGTAGGCGCCGATTGAGGTCGCCGGAATGATGACGGCAAGCGCCGCCGCGGTAACGAGCGGGAAATGCTCGACGTTGCGGTGCTTTTCGGCCGTCTCAGGCGCGGTCTCGTCGATCACGCGGAGCGCAAGCTCGTCCTCGCGGTCGAAGAAGTCCTTGTCCGAAACGCGGCCGGCCTTTCTGAGCTCCACGAGATGATCGTATTCGTCCCTGAGGCTCGCGATGTTTTCGGCCGTTCGCGTCCATTCGCCTTCCTTGTTCGACTTCCCCGAAAGGAGCCGCCAGGCGAAGAGCCCGATCACGCCCGCCATCAGGAGGATGGCGACAATGCAGAAAATAATTTCGTACTTCATCTTGCCGCCTCGTCAGATTTCAGGTCGATAGTTCGGGTTGGGCTTCACCTCGCCCTTCTCGAAGATGAGTTCGCCCCGGAGGATTTTCTTCGCGCGCTCGACCGCCTCCGGCGTCGCCTCGCGGCGGCGCTGAAGCGCCTGCGCCCGGCGGGTGACGACGATGCGCGTCATGCCCCAGAGGGCGAGAAGGAAGAAGACGCCGGGCCCGAGCCAGAGGAGCCACGTCTTCGCCTTGAAGGGGGGCTTGAAGAGCACGTAGTCGCCGTAGCGGTCGACCATGAAGTCGATGATCTCGTCATCGGTCTTCCCGGCCTTCACCTGTTCGGCAACCTCGCGCCTCAGGTCGATGGCGAGCTGCGCGTTCGATTCGGCAATCGTTTCATTCGCGCAGACGAGGCACCTCAGCTGCGTGCTGATTTCATAAACCCTGGGGTTCGCCTTCGGATCGAATTCGGAGGGCCTTGCCTCGGAGGGCTTGAGGCTCTGAAGATCCACGGAGGGAGCGCCGCCCGAAGCGGCCATTCCGGCCGCATCCATAAAGGCCTGGGCGGAGCGCGACTTTTCCGTTGCCGTCACCGACCCCATCTGCGGAGCGGAATTTTCCGCGGCCGCCGCTTCAAGCGCCGTCGCTGAAAGGAGCGCGAGCCCGAGGGCGAAAATGCTTCCCTTGAAAGTATTCATGGTCATTTCCTTCAGGCTCCCTTCCTGTCGTCGGTTCTGCGGCGGCGGTCGAACATGGCGAGGATGCCGCCCGCGGCCATAAAGAGCGTGCCGATCCAGATGAAGAGCACGAAAGGCTTCACGTAGGCGCGCACGACCCAGCCGTTCCCGTCCTGCGTCGGGGTCGCGAGCGACACGTAGACGTCTTCATGCGGACGGTGAATGATCGCGGCTTCCGTCATCGACATCGAGGTGACGGAGTCGTAGTTTCTCTTTTCGGGTTCAAGGAGCGCGATTTCCTTTCCGCTCGAAGCGTCGAGCACGGAGATCGAGCCCTTCGCAGCCGTGTAGTTGGGACCGCGGTACTCCACCCAGCCGTTGTACTGGAAGGTGACGTCGCGCACCGTAACCACGTCCTTCGGATTCATGGTCACATTGCGCTCAACCTGATATTCAGAGACCGCAACCGCGCCGAAGATCAGCATGGCGAGCCCGAGGTGCGCCAAATGCATGCCCCACCACGGCAAGGTCTGCCCGAAGACGCTCCGCTTCTGCGCGCGCGCCGTACGGGCGTAGCGCACCCAGTCGGTGACGGCGCCGAAGAGAATCCAGTAGGCGAGGAAGGCGGCGAGCGCCATGACGGCGTCCCAGTTGCCCAGCATGAAGGGGGTCGCAATGCCGAGGATGACGGAAGCCGCAAAGGCGGGCGCAAGCATCCGGCCGAGCTTCCCTGCGTCCTGCATGCGCCAGGCGCAGACGGCCCCGATCGGGAGGAGGAGCGACAACGGCACCATGGAGCTTCCGAAGACCGCATCAAAGTACGGCCCGCCCACGGTGATCCTGCCGCCGCCCACGGCGTCGAGGAAGAGCGGATAAAGGGTCCCGAGGAGGACGATCGCCATCCCGACCACGAGGAGGAGGTTGTTCCCCATGAGGAGCGACTCGCGCGAGATCCACCCGAAGGTCGAGATGCTCCCCACCGAGCTCGCCTTAGACGCAAAGAGGAGGAACGACACCCCGATCACGATGCAGAGGAAGACGAGAATGAACATGCCGCGCGTCGGATCGGACGCAAAGGCGTGAACCGATGTGAGAACGCCCGAACGCACGAGGAAGGTGCCGAGAAGCGACAGCGAAAAGGTGAGGATCGCGAGGAAGACCGTCCAGATCTTGAAGGCGCCGCGCTTTTCCGTAACGGCAAGCGAATGCATGAGCGCCGTGCCGGTAAGCCACGGCATGAAGGACGAATTCTCCACCGGGTCCCAGGCCCACCAGCCGCCCCAGCCGAGCTCGTAGTAGCTCCAGTAGGAGCCGAGGCTGATGCCGAGCGTGAGAAGCACCCAGGAAGCGGTCGTCCAGGGACGCATCCAGCGCGCCCAGGCGATGTCAAGCCGCCCGCCGAGGAGCGCCGCAACCGCGAAGGCGAAGGGAACCGCAAAGCCCACGTACCCTAAGTAGAGGAGCGGCGGATGGAAGATCATCCCCGGGTCCTGCAGGAGCGGATTCAGGTCCGCCCCCTGGGGCGCAGGCGGAAAGAGCCTCAGGAACGGGTTCGAGGTCGTGAGGATGAAGAGGTAGAGCCCGAACGCGATGAGAAAGAGCGTCCCCAGAATGCGCGCGAGCACCTTCTCGGGAAGCTTTCTCGCCGAGAGCGCCACGGCAAGGATCCACCAGGTGAGCGTCGAAACCCAGAAGAGGATCGAGCCCTCGTGCGAGCCCCAGACGGCGGCGAGCTTGTAGAACCACGGCAGCGCGTCGTTGGAATTCTTCGCTACGTTGAGGATCGAAAAATCGCTCGTCACAAATGCGTAGGCAAGCGAACCGATCGAAAGGGTTGCGGCAAGGGCAAGCGTAATGGCGGCCGCCGCACCGGTGCGCATCCAGCTTCTCACGTCAAGCTGCGCGCCCGCCAGCGTCAGGAGGCCCCCTACGGCACTGATGACAAGCGCCAGGATAAGGGCGAAATGCCCGATCTCTGCTGTCACGGTGGATCTCCTCTTCTCCGGGGAGTTCTTGGGATTGATCAAACACGAAAACGCCGCCCTGCTCCGCCCCGATCCGTATTCGGGAATGCGGCGCGGACGGCGCTCGAGGCATCTGACTCCGGAGAGGCTTCCGATGAGCCTCCCCGCTCATCAGACATTACTTGGCGGCAACGTCCTTGACGTCAGCGCGAAGGATCTGTTCATGAATGAACTGCTGGACCTTGCGCTGCATGAGGAGGTGGCGGAGCTCTTCCTTGCGGTCTTCAAACTTCGGGAAGAGCTGGGCGGGACGTTCGTCCTCAACCTTGACGATGTGGAAGCCGGCAGGCGACTGCACGGGCTCCTTGGCCATTTCGCCCTTCTTCAGGCCGCGGATCGCTTCGGCGAGCTGGCCCGTGTAGACGGAGGGAGACTGCCAGTCGAGGATGCCGCCAACGTCCTTGGAGCCGTCGTCGAGAGACTTCTCGGCGGCGAGCTTCGCGAAGGAAGCGCCCTTGTTGATTTCGGCGATGAGCTTCTTCGCTTCGTCGGCCGACTTCACGAGGATGTGGCGGACGCGGACTTCCTTATCGCCCCAGCGGTCGGCTTCCTGCTTGTACTGAGCCTCGATTTCCTTTTCGGTGACCGGGTTCTTCTTCAGGAATTCGCGAACGGCATGGTTTTCAAGAACCATGTTGGTCGCGCGGGCAACGTCGGCCTGCACTTCGGGGAGCTTGTCGATGCCCTGCTTGCGGGCATATTCGCCCATGACGACCTGCTCGATCATCATCTGGCGGACCTGATCCTCGATCTGCGGGTTCGAGATCATTTCATGCGGATTGGGATTGCTCGAGATGGCTTCGCTCGCAAGCGCTTCCTGCTGGGCCTTGGTGACGAGCTGGCCGTTGACCGTGAAGTCCTTGAATTCGGCCATGGCGGCGCCGGAGGCAAGAGCGAGGGCGAGCGCAGCGGCGATCGTAGTCTTCATCATTTTGTGTCTGATCCTTCTGGTGAACATCCCTTATGAAGTTCCCGCGGGTCTCTTGAATTTAGAGCGGCCTCTCTGAGAAGCCGCTCCGGACGGGAACCCTGAATGGAAGGATTTATACGCGGAGAAGATTTAGCCAACCTTACAGACTAGATCGAAAGCAGAATGCGGCGGCTTTTCGCTTCCGTTCCGCCGCTTCTCAGCCCGCCTCTCAGATCTTTACCGCCAGTTGCCGAGGAGCGCCACGATAAGGTTGGTCCACGTGTCGTAGAGAGTCACGAGCGCGCGTTCGTCGAAATCAACTGCGGGCTTTACGGCATTGCCCGCAAAGGCGCCGCCCACGATGAAGTAGCCGGCCTTTCCGCCCGCATCCTGGACGGATCGCATGAGGAGCGTCCCGTCGTCGGAACCGTTGACGGCCCAGTAGGGAACAACCTTCGCGCAGCCTCTCGCTCTTCTTGCGCAGACGGTGATGAGCTGGGAAATCGCCGCATCAGGGACGAAGTCGATCGCCTCGCCCACGATCTTCTGCCGGCATTCAACGCCGTAGCTCATCGCCGCGCCCTGAGCGCGCAGGAGCGCGTCGGCCGCAAGGTCGCGGTTGACGGCGGCGTTTTCGCCGCGCACCTCGACCTCCATCCAGGCGTGCGAGGGAACGATGTTCCGGCCTTCGCCCG
>NZ_WEHX01000074.1 GCF_009183815.1 Sutterella seckii
CGAAGCTCGAGCTGGGCTTCAGGAGTGGCCTTGCGGCCGTCGAGGGTTGTGGTGGTTTTATCTTCATAACTCATTTATCAATTATAACATAACCGTAGCTGCTTGTCAACTATTTTGTGCCTATGTTAATAATCTCCTGCTCTTTACATCGAGCAGCCTCACGTTTGCGAAAACGGTCTCTGCTTTGGCGGCCGTTCTTCTGCTCCTCTTTGAGAATGCGCCGGAGGCTCAGCTCGGGCGCAATGAAGAACTCCGCGTGACGCAGACGGAACTCGCCGAACTTCTCGGCATCGACCGCGCAAGCCTTGTGCGGGCAATGACCATCCTGCGAAGTGCCGGCGCGATTGCCACGGCGCGCGGCGTGGTGAAGCTTGTTTCCATCGAGCGCCTTCGCGAAGCCGCTCGCGAGGCTCAATAATCGCGGTTCGCGCACTTTTCTTCCGCCGCATTTGCGCCATAGACCGGAAGATTCTTCTTCGGTCTGATCCAGCCGGGAGCCTCCTCGGTACTTTCTCCGTCTCAGCTTCATCCGCGTCAAGGCAAAATGGGGAGCGAGAATCGGGGCTGATGCATCAGGATGGTGCGCTCCGCTTCTTTTCCCCAACGCGGGCGCAAAAAGACAAAGAAAGCGCCCGAAAAACGGATCTCCAAATGCCAGCTTTTCTTCTGCGAAGGCTTCTCGAAGCCCTTGTGGTGCTTCTTGCCGTCGCCGCCATCGCCTTCGTGCTCTTTCAGTTCATCGGCGATCCGGTCGCTCAGATGCTCCCGATGGATGCGACCCCTGAGGACCGCGCCAGGCTTGCCGCTGCGCTCGGCCTCGACCAGCCGGGCTGGATGCAGTTTCTGAAGTTTCTTCAGAATGCCGTCCACGGCGACTTCGGGCTGTCGCTCCGGCAGGCTGCGCCTGTGGCGTCCCTTTTCGCCGATCGCCTGCCCGCCACGATGGAGCTCGCCTTTGCGGCGCTTCTCATTGCTCTGGTTCTCGGCATTCCGGCAGGCGTCTGGGCGGCCGTCCATCCCAAAAAGTGGTCGTCTCAGCTCATCATGGGCGCGTCCGTTCTCGGCATGTCGCTTCCGACCTTCCTGATCGGCATTCTCCTCATTCTGCTTTTCAGCGTTGAGGTCGACTGGCTCCCGTCCTTCGGACGCGGGGAAACCGTTTCGCTCGGCTGGTGGACGACGGGGCTCCTCACGGCCGACGGCCTGAAGCACCTCATTCTTCCCGCGGCAACGCTTGCGATCTTTCAGCTCGCCCTCATAGTAAGGCTCGTTCGCGCGGAGATGCTTGAAGTGATCCGCCAGGACTTCATCAAATTCGCCCGTGCGCGCGGACTCTCGAACCGCACGGTCTACCTCGGCCATGCGCTCAAGAATACGCTCCTGCCCGTCATCACCATCACGGGCCTGCAGCTCGGAGGCCTCATCGCCTTCTCGATCGTTACCGAAACCGTCTTCCAGTGGCCCGGCATGGGGCTTTTGTTCCTCCAGTCCGTGCAGTTTGCGGACATTCCGGTCCTTACGGCCTACCTCTGCCTCATGGCGCTCTTCTTTGTGATCATCAACCTCGCCGTTGACGGTCTCTGCGCAATGGTGGATCCGCGCCTCAAGGCTCAGGCCCGCCGCGGCTGACCGCCAGTAAGGACTCTGGAAAAAAGAAAACAAAAAGACACTTCGTCATGACTGCACAGAAAGACAAAACCTTCCTCGCGCGGCTTTCAGACTCCCCGGTCTGGTGGTCGCTCAAGAATTCGCTCACGGCTCAGATCGCACTCGCGGCGGGCATTCTGCTCATAGTGCTTGCCGTCGGCGCGCCGATTTTTTCGACGCAGAACCCCTTCGACCTCGCTTCGATCGACATTTCCTTTGCAAACCTCCCGCCCTCCTGGACTGAATCGGGAGATCCGATGTTTCTCTTCGGGACGGACGACCAGGGGCGCGATCTCTGGTCCGCAATGCTTTACGGCATGAGGCTTTCGCTCACGATCAGCGTGATTGCGGTCGCCCTTTCGATTCTTTTAGGCGTTTCGCTCGGCCTCCTTGCAGGCTTTGCGGGCGGGTGGATTGAAAGCCTCATCATGCGCGTCTGCGACATCATGCTTTCCTTCCCGGCGATTCTCCTTGCGCTCCTCATCGACGGCATTCTTCGCGCGGCGCTTCCCGCGGGCGAACACACGCTTCTCCCCTACGTCGTTCTTATCGCCGCCATCACGCTCTCGGGCTGGGTGCCCTATGCGAGGACGGTGCGCGGCATAACCCTCGTCGAGCGCGGCCGCGAATACGTCCTTTCCGCCCGCGTGATCGGCGTAAAGCCCCGCGTCATCCTCTACCGCCACATTTTTCCCAACGTCCTCGGTCCCGTCTTTGTGCTCGGAACCCTTCACGTGGCGACGGCGATCCTCACGGAAGCGACGCTCTCCTTCCTCGGGGTCGGCGTTCCGCCGACGACGCCTTCCCTCGGAACGCTCATCCGCATCGGGAGCGACTTCCTCTTCTCGGGCGAATGGTGGATCACGATCTTCCCGGGCGCAGCGCTCGTTGCGCTCATTCTTTCCGTCAACCTCGTGGGCGACTGGCTCCGCGATGCGTTCAATCCGACGCTTCAGCAGTAATAGAGAGGCTCAGAAATGACTGAATTGAGCAGCACCTCGCGGAAGACCCCCATTCTGGAGGTCAAAAACCTCACGGTTGAAATCTCCACCCGCGGCAAGACCCTCCGGGCGCTCGACGGCGTCGACTTCTCCATTGCCGAAAGCGAAATTCTCGGCATGGTGGGCGAATCCGGTGCCGGGAAGTCCATGACCGGACAGGCCCTGATCGGGCTCCTCCCGACGGGCGCGAGGATCACGTCCGGCGAACTCTGGCTCGAAGGCCGGCGCATAGACAACCTCCCCGAGAGCGAACGCGAACGTCTGCGCGGGAAGTCGATCGGCGCGATCTTCCAGGATCCGCTCACGTCGCTCGACCCCCTCATGAAGGTGGGCGACCAGCTCGTTGAAACCATCCGGGCGCATCGCCCGGAGATGACGCGCGCTCAAGCCAAAGCGCGCGCGATTGAACTTCTTCGCGAAACCGGAATTCCCTCGCCCGAGGTCCGCGCCGAACAGTACCCGCACCAGTTTTCGGGCGGCATGCGCCAGCGCGTCGTAATTGCGCTCGCGCTCTCCGCTGACCCGAAACTCATCATTGCCGACGAGCCGACAACGGCGCTCGACGTGTCGATTCAGGCGCAGATCATTTCGCTCTTGAAGCGCCTCGCACACGAGCATGGCGCGAGCATCATGCTCATCACGCACGATATGGGCGTGATTGTGGAAACGGCAGACCGGGTCGCCGTGCTCTATTCGGGCGAAATCGTCGAAATCGGGAATGTCGCCGACGTCATTTCCCGTCCGCAGCATCCCTATACCAAGGGGCTCATGGGCTCGATTCCCGACATCAATGCACCCGGCCTCTGGCTCGAGCAGATCGAAGGCTCCATGCCCGACCTTGCCGACCGGCCGAAGGGGTGCCCGTTCCATCCGCGCTGCCGCGCGGCAATGGAGAAGTGCCGCGAATGCCGGCCGCCGCTCGCCCCCATGGGAACGTCGGACGCCGCCTGCTGGCTTGCATCCCCGACGGGGAACGCCGTTCCGGATTCGCTCGTCCGCTTCCACCCGAAGCGCCGCGACCTTGGAAAAGAGGCCGAAAAGCGCGAGGAGGATCTCAAAACCGCGAAGCCGATCCTGGGGTTGAAGGACCTCTCCTGCACGTTTGATGTTTCAGCTCCCTTCCTCACGCGTCTGATTTCAAGGCTCCCGAAGCAGGAAGTGAAGGCCGTGAGCGGCGTTTCCTTCGGCGTCAGGCGCGGCGAAACGCTCGCGCTTGTCGGCGAATCGGGCTGCGGCAAATCCACGCTCGCGCGTCTTCTCGCGGGGCTCTACAAGCCCACCGCGGGAAGCATCGATTTCGAAGGGTTCGTCAAAAAATCTTCCGGGAGCCCCGACTTCGAGCGCGACATTGCTGGCCGCCTCAACATGATCTTCCAGGACCCGTACGCGAGCCTCAATCCGCGCATGCGGATCGCGGACATCATTGCCGAACCTCTCGAAACGCTCCACCCCGACTGGACGAAGGAGGCGGTGGAAAAGCGCGTGCGGGAGTCCGCTGAACTCGTGCGCCTCCCTGAATCGGCGCTTGCGAAGTTCCCGCATCAGTTCTCGGGCGGGCAGCGCCAGAGAATTTCGATTGCGCGAGCGCTTGCCGCGCGGCCCGAGTTCCTCATCTGCGACGAACCGACCTCAGCGCTTGACGTCTCGGTGCAGGCGCAGGTCTTGAACCTCATGAAGGAGCTTCAGCTCGAATTCGGGATTACCTATCTCTTCATTTCGCACAACCTCGCCGTCGTTCATCACATGAGCGACCGCGTGGGCGTGATGTATTTAGGGAAGCTCGTTGAGCTCGCGAGCCGGGACGACCTTTTCCGGAACCCGAAGCACCCCTACTCCCGGATGCTTCTCGACGCCATTCCTCATCTCAAGGAAACCGGGAAGGCGAGAACGCCCGTCCAGGGGGAAGTGCCGAGCCCGCTCAACCCGCCGTCCGGCTGCGCCTTCCATCCGCGCTGCCCGAGGGCAACCGAAATCTGCCGGACAACGCCGCCCCAGTTCAAGGGAATCGACATTGTTCCGGGAAGTGCGGCTCCAGGATCAGAGACGGCGCGCTACTGCGCCTGCCATCACCCGCTCTGAGGTCCCGGAGCGAAACGGCCGGCAATGGCCGAAAGCCCGCGCGCCCGCTAATATACGGTTCGTTTCTGTTCTGAGAAGAAGCGGACCGTATTTTTTCGGGTGCTTTTCCCTGACAGCAAATCTTTTTATTCACGCCTGCGCTAAGGGGAGAAGCGGCCCGAAAAGCCTCTCGCCCGGCGCGCCACTCAAGGACCAAGCAAAATGGAACGACGCTGGGAGCCGATCAAGGAATACTCGGACATTCTCTTTGACTTCTTTGAGGGCATCGCCCGCATCACAATCAACCGTCCCCAGGTGCGCAATGCATTTACGCCCGTGACGGTTGCTCAGATGTCCGAAGCCCTCACGATCTGCCGCCAGAGAAACGACATCCGCGTCGTCGTCCTCACGGGTGCCGGCGACAAGGCTTTCTGCTCGGGCGGCGACATGCACGTGAAGGGCATCGGCGGCTACATCGATCCGACGGGCGTGCCGCGCCTCAACGTGCTCGACGTGCAGAAGCAGATCCGCTCGCTTCCGAAGCCCGTGATCGCCATGGTGAACGGCTTTGCGATCGGCGGCGGCCACGTGCTTCAGGTGGTCTGCGACCTTTCGATCGCAAGCGAAAACGCGATCTTCGGCCAGACGGGTCCGCGCGTCGGCTCCTTTGATGCCGGCTTCGGCGCGAGCTACCTCGCCCGCTGCGTGGGTCAGAAGAAGGCGCGCGAAATCTGGTTCATGTGCCGCAAGTATTCCGCCCAGGAAGCCCTCGAAATGGGCCTCGTCAACAAGGTTGTCCCGTTCGATAAGCTCGAAGACGAAGTCGTCGACTGGGCAAAGACCATGATGCAGCACAGCGCCCTTGCGATCCGCATGATCAAGGCGGGACTCAACGCCGAGCTCGACGGTCAGGCGGGCATCCAGGAGCTCGCAGGCGACTGCACGATGCTCTACTACATGACCGATGAAGCGCAGGAAGGGGGCCGCGCCTTCCTTGAGAAGCGCGCGCCGCAGTTCAAGTTCAACACGGATCCCTCAAACCCCTGATTCCCCCCGCAATCCATTAGTGAGCCCCATCGTCATGCCGTCAGACACCATCCGCATTCGCGGCGAGAACATACCTTTGAGCGAATTTCAGCGCCGGGGGACCGCCCCCGGCCCGAGACTCGCGAAGGCGCTCGAGGAGAATCCTCAGGGGTTTGACGTCGACATCGCCCGCTTTCTCGAGGCGTTTCTCGATCAGAGCCAGACCGTAACGGTTCACACCTCTGGTTCGACCGGAACGCCCAAGGCCTTTCAGGCCGAGAAGGCGCGCATGCGCGCGAGCGCCCGCATGACGATCGGCTACCTTGGATTGAAGCCCGGCGACACGAACCTTCTTGCCATGCCGATGAGCTACATCGCAGGCAAGATGGTGGTCGTGCGCTCCGTCGAGTGCGGCCTCGACCTTATTCCCGTGACGCCCTCACGGAATCCCTTCGAGTCCGTCACGGATCCCATTGATCTCGTTGCCGTGACGCCCATGCAGGCGACCTCGATCCTTGCTGATCCGAAGTCTGCGGAAGTGTTTTCGAATTCCCGGAACATTCTCATCGGCGGCGGCGCGGTCGACGATCTTCTTTTCGGGAAGCTCCAGTCCGTCAGGGGCCGCGTCTATTCGACCTACGGCATGACGGAGACGCTCTCCCACATTGCGCTCCGGCGCTTGAACGGGCCCGAACGGGAAGCCGGCTACCGGCCGCTTCCCGGAGTGGCAATTTCGCTTTCGCCCAAGGGCACGCTCGTCATTCATGCACCCGCCGTCTCGCCGCGCCCGCTCGTCACAAACGACATCGCGCGCATCAACCCTGACGGCTCCTTTACCGTTCGGGGAAGGCTCGACAACGTCATCAATTCGGGCGCAATCAAGCTTCAGATCGAAGAGATTGAAGCCAAACTCAAAAAAGTAATCAGGGTTCCCTTCGCAATCAGCTCCTGCCCGAGCCACCTCTACGGAGACGAGGTTGTGCTTGTGGTTGAAGGAAAGCCCGAAGACGTGGATCTCGAGGCGGTAAGAAACGCGCTCGATCGCTATGAGAACCCCAAGCGCCTCATTGCGACCGAAAAGCTCCCGCTCACGCACACGATGAAGCCCGATCGTCCGGCGATCCGGATGATTGCCCGGAATGCCCTGCCGCTCTGAAGCTCAGGAGCCGCCGACAGAGAGCAGCTCTACAACGCCGGAAGCCTCCCGGTTGGGAACGCCAAGCTCCACGATGCCCGGCACGAGCTCCCGACGGATCGTGAGGCAGCCCGCCTGCGTCAGGAGCGCGTAAGGAGAAGCGTCGTCATAGCGAAGAGGAGACGCAAGCGTCCCGACTTCAACTGCGATTTCCCCGGTCAAATCATCCGGCAGGAGAAGTCCTTTCGCTGCCGCATGCTTTCGGAGCACCAAAGGCGTCCCGGAACTTTCGAGCCAGTAATTCCGGAAGCCCGCTTCCGGCCTGGCGAGAAACTCAAGGATGGAGGCAGGAGAGAAAACCTTTGTCTTCGCCCGTCGATCAAAGGAAAATCCGCCGTAATGGGCTTCGAGCAGACGGAAGAGTTCCCGGCGGGATAAGCCCAGCGCAGATTCCGCTCGCTTCAGGTCGGTGGCTAACCAGGCTTCGAGCTCTTCCCTCGTGAAGCCGAGCATAGTGCCGTACCGGACATTCAGACTAATGTCGGTGACGCAGTTCAATTCCGAAAAAAGGCTGCTTTCCCGGAAGTTGGCGCTGCCCGTCATGAGGAAGAAGCGGAGTCTTCCTTCATTCGCCTTCAGTACGGAGTAGAAGCGGCTCAGTACATGACTCACAGCCTCAAACAGCACCCGGTCATCCAGGAGAGAAACGAGCGGGGCATCAAAGTCGTCCACAAGTAGAACGAGCGACCCGGACTCGAGAGCGCTGAGCCATTCTCCGAATTGATCGAAGAACGGGATGCCGGCGTCCTCCGAAGAGAAGCGGAATCCCGCAACGGCAAATTTTGTGCTGACGAGCCGCTGAAGCGCAGCCTCAAAGGCGTCTTCCGATGCCAAGTCCTGCAGTACGGAAAAGTCGAGCCGGACGACCTCATAGGTTTTGTCGCGCCAGAGCGCTTCAATGGCAAGGCCCTGAAAATCTCTCAGACCGAAGCGAAAGAGCGACTCAATCGTCGAGACGAGAAGCGACTTTCCGAAACGAGGCGGACGCGTAAAGAGAACCATGCCGCCGCAGGCGCAGAGATCAAAGATGAGCCTCGTTTTGTCCGCATAGATCCGACTCCCGCTCCGCAGCGCGGGGAAATCCGGAGTTCCCGGATAGAACGGCCGAAGAGAAGTGCCCGACATGATTCTTCTTTCTTTTCAAGACATCCGGGATTCTACCTGTCCCGATGCCGGAGGCATTTCTCCCGTCGTACACTTTCTTTAAACGCACTCAACTTCTCCGAGGCTCCCATGCTCTCCGCCATTCTGAGTTCGCTCTCCAACACGCTCGTTCTCCTTTTTGTCGGCGGCTTCGGCTTCTGGCTGGCCTGGCGCGGGTTCCTTGACGTGAGGCAGCGCGGCTTCGTTGCGAAGCTCGTCAATTTTTCCATTCCCTGCTTCCTCTTTTATTCCATCACGGGAAAGTTCACGCAGAGCGAGCTCCTGCGGGTTCTTGAGATGGGCTTCATTCCCTTCATCACGGTCGCGATCAACTGGGCGGTGTCGGTTTTCCTCGTGCGCATGGGGTTCGTGAGAAAGGAATGGCACGGGATCTTCATTGCGTGCTTCACGTCCTCGACGGTTCTCTTTGTGGGCGTCCCGATGACGATGGCGCTCTTCGGCGACGTCGGGATCCCCTATCTTCTCGTCTACTTCTTCGCCAACTGCCTCTACATCTGGACGGTAGGCCTCTACAACATTCAGTTGGACGGCGTGTCGCGCGCGCATCACCAGAAGCCGAAGCTCATTTCGCTTCACTCGATCCGGATGCTCTTTTCGCCGCCGCTCCTCGCCTTCATGGCGGGCGTCCTGGTGGTGCTCCTCGCTCTTCCCATTCCGCAGTTCATCTCGGGCACTGCCAAGGTCATCGGCCAGATCACGTCGCCCCTTGCCCTCATCTTCATCGGCATGACGATTGAGTCGCTCGGCTTCGGGAAATTGAAGCACCTCCCGCGCGAGATCTGGCTCATTCTCGCTTCCTGCTTCATTCTGCGGCCCGTCGTCATGTACATCGTGACGGGGTTCTTCGACATGGAGCCCATCATGCGGCAGGTGTTCGTTGCATCGGCCGCGCTTCCCGTTTCCTCCGTCGTGGCCGTGCTCGCGAAGAGCTACGGAGCGGATGAGGAATTTGCGTCCGAGGCCATCGGGGCATCAACCCTCGGCCTCGTGATCATTCTCCCCGTCCTCATCCTCGCTCTTATGCTTATTTGACGACGCCGGCCTTCAAGCGGATGAGGCGTCTGCCGTCCGGCATGAAGTCGCGTTCGGGCTTCACTTCGTTGGGGCGGCCGACCCTCCTCAGGTACCTGCGCGAGCTCCCGCTCATGTTCCAGCCGACCTCGCGGCCGCGGCTCTGAATGCGGCTCTCGAGGCACGACGCGCAGTGCGTGGGCTCGTCCTCGAGGCAGGGCTTGTTGTCGTAGAGCTGGTAGCCCTTTCTGAAGCGCTGGGGCGAGAGGTTCGGCATCACGACGTTGCAGCCGTATTCGATCCCGAGCTCGCGCCCGTCGTCGCGAATGGCCTGAAGCGCCGTCGCGGCGGCAATGTTGACGGGCCCCAGCACGAGGCGCGTCACGGCAATCATGTTGAGGGCGAGCTGCATGAGGGCCTTGGGCTCCATTTGTCCGAGCGCCTCAAGGTCGTTTCCTTCACTTCGCAGATAGGGGCCCATCCCGATCATGTCGACATCGAGCTTCTGGAAGGTGCGGATGTCGCGGCAGAGGTCTTCAAGCGTCTGCCCCGGGATGCCGATCATGACGCCGGTGCCCACCTGGTAGCCCGCGCGCCTCAGAGCCCTCAGGCACTCGAAGCGGTGCTCGAGGTTCTTTTCATTCGTCCCGGGGGTCGAATGGAGCATGTGAAAGAGCTCCGGGTTCGAGGTCTCAAAGCGCGCGAGATAGCGGATCGAATCCGGATTTCCGCAGGCTTTGGCCCAGCGGCGGTAGACCTCCTCGGTCTGGTCGCCAAGCGAGAGCGTCACGCCGACGCCGTTCGGCAGGAGCGGGCTCTTCGTCTGCTGATGGATTTCGCGCAGGCACTCGCAGATGAATTCAATGAACTTCTCATCATGTCGCTCGCCCGACTGGAGGCAGACGGAGCCGTACCCCTGACGCGCGGCCCAGACTGCCTGCTCGACAATCTCCTCCTTCGTCATGGTGTAGCGCTTCACGGCGTGATTGGCCTTCCGGATGCCGCAGTAGCGGCAGTTGGCCGTGCAGATGTTGGAGAGCTCGATCAGGCCGCGGTAATAGACATAGGGGCCCATCAGCTCCGTCGTGCGGCGGAAGGCTTCGTCCTTCAGCATCCGGCAGTCTTCGGGATCCGTGAGGCCGAGGAGCTGCACGATGTCTTCGTCAGAAAAAGTTGTCTGGGAAAGAATCCCGGCAAGCTGTGTTCTGTTCATTATTTTTTTTGAGGTCTGAATTTCTGATGCCGCGATTTTGCATCATTTCGGGCCGGAGAGCGAAAGTTTCTCGAGCTCTCCGCGTTTACTCGCGGGCGCTACGTCTCATGAGCTACCTAAAATAGGATGCTGTTGATTGGGTTTGTCCCATTTCGAAGGAATCTCCAGATGCCCGTCTTCCTCATCGTCGCACTTGAGCATCCGCGCCGCCTCGGGAGGCTTATCGCCCGCGCCATTCCCGATCCAAGGAATCGGTACACGCTTCCCAACTACACCGGGTTCTACGTCTGGTTCAACGGCACAACGCTCGATCTCGCGAAGCTTCTCGACCTTCCCGGAACAGCAACGCCGGACAATTCTCCGAGTCCTGCCGTCATTCAGATGGTCTCGGCCTACGGCGGCTATGCGCCGGACGAGCTCTGGTCGTGGCTGCGATTCAACGTAAAGCGCGAGCCCGATCCGGAAGAGGAAAAGTGCGCTCCCGAAGCTGCCGGTGAGGCTAATGCAGATTCTGAGAAAACGGAGGAAGCCGCCAAAGCCATTCTGGAAGCGCCGATGCCTGCGCCCCGCAAAAGGAAGAGAAAAAGGAAGAAGCCGGAAGCGGAAGCGCCCGGGGAAGCGGCTCAACGCGATGAGAAGCCTCTCGGTGCGGAAGCCCCCGCAGCGCCTCCCGACGCTGCTCCCGAAGAGGCAAAAGCATCCATCCGGCAGCATCGACGCCGGGGAACGAAGCGGAAAACGCCGAAGGCTGAAGCCTGAAGCTTTTCACAAAATGCCTTGCGCTCAGTCCACAGACCGGTTTCTCCCGACGCGGAGAGGCCGGTCTTTCCGTCATGAGCCTCAGCTTCGGTCGTCCGCCTGACCGCACAAATATTTTGCTTCAAGACCTATTTTCCATCTCCCATTTATGCCACTTTAGTAGGAAAATGCGTATTCGCGACGAGGCTTTCAACTCAAATGAGCTTCCGCTCCTCTCTAAGCCTCTCCTGATGCTCCCCGAGAAACCTTATTTCAGTCATGCTTTTCCCCGAAAACCAATGCACGGCAGCGCCCGAGTTCTCAGAACTCACGCCGGAACTCCTTTGCGGAGCTCCGGGCGACGACCCGCGCTATTGCTGGCTCTCGGGTCGAAGAGCATCGCTCGCTGCCCCCGAAGGGGACGCGCTTCTCATGAAGTTCGGCGTTTCGGGAGCCGAGACCCTTCACCTCACGCCAGCCGATGCCGCGAAATTTCTTTCGCTCGGCCGCTGGGACGGCGTCTGCGTTGAAGACCCGTACCAGGAGCTCGCCGCCTCCATCTGCGGTCATCTCACGCAGGAAGCGCGTGCCGCGAGGCGCGTGAATCTCCTTCTGCGCGAAGGAGACGGCACGATCTCGGGCGACTTTACACTGGGACCGGGGCTCTCACGACTTCTTCCTTCCCTCGGGGTTGAAATCCGGGACTGCCGGGCGCTCATTCTGACGGATCCGGAGCCTGCTCCCATTGCGGCGGGTCTCGCGAACCTCCTCACCTATCTCGGCGCACCGAGGATCGATCTCAAAGCCATCGCGAGGCCGCTCTCGGCCGAGGACGTCGCTCATCTTCCCGGCATTTCCGATACGACGCTTCTCATCAATGCGTCCTCCTTCGGGAAGGCCCCCGATCTGGAAGCCATGCCGATTGAGTCGCCTGATGTGCTGAAGCTTTTCCCATCGCTCGCAGCCGTTCTGGACCTCGTCGACGACCCCATCCGCACGCGGCTCGTCTGGAATGCGCTGAGACTCAAGCTCCACGCCCGAAGCACGCTGGGGCTTCGCGTCATTGAGGCGCGTGAAGCCACTGAATGCTTCACCGGCCGCACGCTTCCCTTCCCTGCCGCACGCTCCATCCTTGCCGACATCCGGCGCGACGCTTCGAACATCGTGCTGATCGGCATGCCCGGATGCGGGAAGACCACGGTCGGAAAAGTTGTTGCCGCCCGACTGATGCGCGAATTTGTCGACATCGACACGCTCGTTGAGCACCGGGTGGGGAAGTCTTCTCAGAGAATCTACCGCGAGGACGGGGAGGAATTCTTCCGCCTCCACGAAACCGCCGTCATTGAAGCGCTTGCCGGCCAGCACGGCCTCGTGATCTCCACGGGCGGCGGCGCGTGCCTGAAACCGAGAAACCGCATGCTGCTGGCCTTGAACGGCACCTTCTACTGGATGCAGCGGCCGCTCTCGAAGCTCTCCACCTACAACCGACCCATCCCGCAGGCCCGGGGCGTTGAAGCGCTCTATGAAGAACGCGCCCCGATCTACCGGGATCTCGCCGAACGGATCATTACGGTGAAGTCGGTCGACGCGACTGCGGCCGAGATCATCGGCGAATCGTCAGCATCCCGAGTCGCTCCTTGACCTTCCGGACGGCGCATAAAGACAGCCGTCAGCGCCCAGCCACCGTAAATATCGGCTTTCCTTCTTATTAACAAAGGCATTTAATAGTTGACGGATGGTGCTGTGTGGCGCTTGGGGTCAGGCCGCCTGTGCATAGAGGGTACTCTCATTCGTAAAACAGGCGCGAATAGGGGTCTT
>NZ_WEHX01000075.1 GCF_009183815.1 Sutterella seckii
TCGAGCGTGGGGCGGCCGCGCCTGCTCCTGCAGGCGGGCACAAGCGCCGCGACGGCGCTCTTTGCTTCGTCAAGCTTGAGATCCAGCTTCTGCTGAGCATCATTCCCGGCAAGTCCAAGATTTGCAAGCTGCTGCTGACGCCAGTACTTTTCTGCCGCCTCGGCACATTCCGGGCGGAATGCCTCAAAGTCAATGACGCCGCAAAGCCGAAGGGCGATGTCGTCTCCGGCGGTCTTGAGTTCTTTCACGGTAGCTGAGGGAAAGAGGCCGGGGTTGACAGAGGGATCGAAAGACTGATAGACTATTTTCATAATGGGTGGTTTGTTTATGTTGTTTTCGCAAATTCAATTATAACACAAAACACCCATTTTTCATGCCTGTAAACTCTGAAATTTTCAGAATTTACAGGCATTTATTTTATGGAAGTCCCCTTAAATTGAAGTCAATGATGAATTCAATGTTCCAGTTTCGCATTACGGCAAAACTACATGTGTACCTTTGCATTTCACGACGAAATATTGCCGAAAAAGATGACTGCAGAGGCGCTGGAAAGAGTGCCGGCAGCAATCAGGATTGCGGCCGGAGATTTAGGCTGCAGCCTTCCGGAGTCGAATGATGAGGCGGATCTTGTGCACCTGCTCGTGAGTTATCCTACGAATGCGAGCATCAATGAGATGAGATAGCACACTGCTTTAGATGCAGTCGTTCCGGACGGTATGCGAGGAATATCGGGAACCCTTGAAGGCGGCGGAGCCGGGCTCTGCTGGTCGCGCAGTTACTTCGTTTGTTCAGTAGGCGGTGCTTCCCCGGAGGTTCTTTTAAAATGCATTGAGAATCAGACAAACGAATAGCCGCCATTCCTCCCCGCCCCTTCCGGGGCGAGGGCTCCTGGCGGATTTTACTGACGACGGCGGCCTCCTCCGGGCCGCGGCTATCCCGACGCATTTTCTCCCCGCCCAATGCAGAACTCCGACTTGCTTCTCTACGAATTTCCCTGCAGCGAAAAGAACCGCTTCTTTCTCCGGTTCGAGTCGCTCGCGAAGCGCTTTGACTGGTACTGCAGTCAGGACTGCGCCATTGCGCATCAGGCCGCGATCGGCACGATTTTCGACCTCGCCGACGTAGCGGCAAGAAGCGACCTCAGAAACGACCTGGTGCAGGAGCTTCTGCGTCAGAAATGCGCGCTCGAGGCCAGGTGCCGAGAAAAGGGATCGCCGGACGAGAACCTTTCCGAACTGCTTCAGGAAGTGAGCAGCGTCTCGCGCGAAGTTTCTCAGGTGGTTGGGCGCTCGGGTCAAAGCATCCGCGACAACGAATGGCTGCAGCTCATCCGCACCCGTCAGCATCTGCCGGGCGGCACCTGCGAATTCGACATGCCGCAGCTTCACTACTGGCTCTCGCGCCCGCCCGAGGAACGAAGGAAGGAACTTCTTTCCCTCACGGAATCGCTCGCGCCCACCATCCGCGCCGTTAGTCTCATTCTCCGGCTCATGCGCTCTAGCACCCGCGTCACGAATGAGAAAGCCGTCAACGGGATGCTCCAGCTTTCCGTCACCGGGAAGAACTACAGTCTCGCGCGCGTCTGGCTCCCGCAGGAAGCGAAGCTCATCCCGGAGGTGAGCGCCAACAAATACATGCTCTGGATTCGTTTTTCGCTCCCCGACGAGCGCCACAAGCTTCACGCAGTGCATGAAACCATTCCCTTCCAGCTCGGCCTTTGCCAATAAGACCTGAAAGTCTCAGGAAAGAAATAAATGAAAGTTCCCTGCCCGATCTGCGGCAAGATGACGGAGTATTCCCGCGAAAATCCCTGGCGCCCCTTCTGCAGCGAGCGCTGCAAGATGATTGACCTCGGAGAATGGGGCAATGACGGCTATCGGATCCAGGGCGAGCCCGGATCCGCCGACAGAATGTCGCCGGAGGAATTCGAGGATGCGGCGCGGCGCGCCGACGAACTCCGGGAACGGCTCGAGGCCGGAAAGCAAAGCGGCGCCCGCGGGCGCCGCCGTTGAGAAAGAATCTTTCGCTCTTCCTTTACATCACGGGCTTCACGCCGTGAGCGCCCTTCGCCTGCCAGAACGCAAGGTCGGCAGCGGGCGCGCCGTCGACATAGGTCGGAATGCGCGGTTCACCGTTCACGAGAAGCCCGTCAAAGGCTTCCGGCGGAACGATGACGAAGTCGTAATCCATGGCGACGGCTTTCAACACATCGTCCATCGTTTCGGCGCGGGCGCCGACCCAGCGGTAGCTGCGGTCGCGGACGATCGTCGCCTGCAGGGCGTTGCGCGAAAGCGTGAGGAGGTCCGAAGACTCTTCAAAAACCTCGGGGAGCTCAACGCGGTTCACGATCGCCTGATCGACCGGAAGCATGAGGCCGGGGGTCCGCTCATTGGCAGCGTAGAACCCGCACTCCTGGCCTTCCTTCGGCACGGGCGTGCCCACGAAGTCGTGGGAGCGGCGGAAATGGAGCCGCACGTGGGCATGCGGATAAATGTGCTCCTTCACGAACCAGGGCGTGGAGTCCGCAAGCGCAATGCCGAGCTCTTCCTCAAGCTCTCTTGCAAGCGCCTGATGAACCGTTTCATTCTTTTCGAGCTTTCCGCCCGGGAATTCCCAGTAGCCGGCATAGGGCTTGCCTTCAGGACGGGAACCGAGAAGCATTCTGCCGTCTTCGCGAATCAGCACGCCGACGGCGACATCAACAACCTTGTCGCTCACAATATTCTCCAACGATGAGCGCGGAAGCATCATTTGTTCCGCGCGCGCAGAATGCATTGTCTCTTATCCGCGTCGACTTTGCTTGAGGTAATCTGCGCAGTCTTTCTGCACGACGACTCCCGTACCGCCATGCCGGATCTTCTTTCCAAATTTCTTGAAACGCTTTCACCGCGCTCCTATGTCGCCACCGGCATGCGAGCGTCTTCAGGTCTTGCGATCCGCTACGACGCTTTTGCCGGACTCAAGCTCATCTGCGTCGATCACGGCGCCTGCTTCGTCAGCCCGTCGGCCGATGCCGACGAACGGATCGAACTCCGCGAGGGCGACGCCATCGCGCTTGTTGCGCCGCAGAACTACATCATCGCGACAAGCGCTGACGCCCCTCCCCGGGAGTCCCGGGATGTGAATCCCAGACTCTCCGACGGCCTCGCGCTCTATGGAGACTCAGGCTGCGCCTCAGTTCGCCTTTTTGCCGGCAAGATGGTGCCCGACAAAGCGGTGGCGCAGTTCTTTTTCTCCGCGCTTCCCTCAGTCCTCGTCATCCGCCGGGACGAAGGCGGCGACTCAATTCGAAGGATGATGCGCATCATCCATTACGAACGTCTCGGGCGCGAGCCCGGAGCCGAATACGCAACGAGCCGTCTGATCGATCTCGTCATGCTGACAGTCATCCGGTTTGCGCTGCAGTTTCCTGATGCCGGCAGAGCCGGCCTCTTCCTTGCAATGAAGGACCGCAGGCTCGTCCCGGCGCTCTGGCTCATTCACAACGAACCGGCCCGCGACTGGACCGTCGACATGCTCGCCGAAGCCGCCCATATGTCGCGTCCGCGATTCTCGGCCCATTTCAGGAGCATTATCGGCATGCCGCCCATGGACTACCTCGTGCGCTGGCGCATTCGGCTTGCCGTTCAGCGCCTGCGCGACACGGATGATCCGGTGAAGGTCATCGCAGCTTCGCTCGGCTTCAAAACCCCCGTCGCTTTCGCAAGAACTTTCCGGCGGCAGGAAGGCATAACGCCGAGGAAAAGCCGCGCAGAGTCCCGGAAATTGCTGCAGGCAACGCTCGAGAGCACGCTCCGCGAAGCTGACGGCGAAGCGCCCTTCGCAGAGAAAGAAACGATGACGAAAGCCGATGTCTGAGGTCCCGGATAGTCTTCTGTGAGATGACGACTATTTTTTATTTATTTTTCAATAATCTATAAAAATTTATACACGATCTGCAGATTTGAGAATGCCAAAAATGACACGATCTGCAAGTGAAAAACCTCTCAAATCTGCACGATCGGCAAGCATCGTTCAGACGATCGTTCCTCACGACTTTCTGTAAACAAGCTGCCCGGGATCGTCCCGCGCCCGGCGGAAAGTTGAGATTTTTGGTCTATTCTTCGAGATTTTCGGCAACTCCCGGGGCGCCATACCTTCATAGACTTCCGGAATCGTTTTTCCGGAGTCCTGAATGTCTCTTCAGACATCTTCTCTTCTTCCCCGTCAGAGCCTGACCTTTACCGCCGCGTCCCTTACGGTGCTCATAGCCTTCGGCGCCTCGGCGCTCCCGGTGCCTCTCATGAGCACCTGGACGCGCGAGTTCGGGCTCTCCACTGCCGCCATCGGCATGACGGTGCTCCTCTACGTGTTCGGAAACGCCTGTTCGCTTCTCTTCTTTGCGAGGCTCTCAGAAGTGATCGGCCGAAGGGGCGCGGTTTTCGTTTCCCTTCTTTTCGGCCTCGCCGCCTGCGGCTTCTTCCTTCTCGCGAATACGCCCGCCTTTCTGATGGCCGGGCGCCTGCTTCAGGGCCTTGCCTGCGGCATCACGACGACGGCCGCCATGAGCTGGTGCGTCGACAGCGCGCCGCCCCGCCGCAGCTGGCTCGCTACGGCCGTGAGCTCATCAGGACCGCTCGCGGGCTTCGTCATTGCCACCATCGGCGCGGGCGTTGCCATTGAAACGCAGCTTGCAGGCACCCGGGGGCTCTTCTTCTGCGTGCTCGTCCTTGAGCTCCTGGTCTCGTTGCTGGTATTCCTCGCGAGCGAAACCGTCACGACGAAAAGCGCGAAAAAAGGCATTCTGAAGCCCTCCGTCATGCCGCCTCCGGGCTACGGAAGGAGACTGGCGCTCGCCGCAACCGGTTTTGTCGGCACCTCTGCGCTCACGTGCTTCTTCCAGGGGTTCTCCGCAAGAGTTGCCGAAGGGCTCTGGGGAACCGACGCTCCGATTGCGCTGCTCTCCGACCTCGTCTACATTTCGCTCGTTCTCCCCAATGCGCTCGGCGCCTTTGCCGCCGCCAAATTCCCGCCGCTTAAGGTCTTTGCGCCGGTAGGACTTCTCTACGTCGTCACCGGGTGCGGGACTTTTCTCTCGGTAGCCTGGCGGCTCCCGGAACTCTTCCTCGCCTTTGCGCTTGTCTGCGGCGCCACTCAGGGCGCGCTCACGGCCGCCTCCTTCAAGATGCTGCTCGAAGGCTCGCGCATCATGGAGCGCGCCCGGCTTCTTGCCGCGCTCTACCTCATCAGCTACATGGGCACCTGCATCCCGAACGTCGTCATCATGATTTTCGGCAAGAGCGCCGGGCTCAACGCCATTGCCTACGGCTTCGTGCTCTGGTTTGCGCTCACGCTCGCCGCACTTCTTTATTTCCTGCGGGAAGTGAAGGCCGAACGCGCCATGAAGGAGGTTCTTGCCAACGAAGAACGCCGGGAAGAAGCAAAGGAGGCGTCCGGCACCGGGAGGTCATAATCCGGCATCCTCCCGGATCTTCCGCTTCAGGCCCAGAAGACGGCGCCGCAGGCGCCTCGCCCAAGATCTATCCGAAGTTCTGCGCTTCCCTCGCGCCAGGACTGGATGAGGCTTCCGGGAAGAGGCGCCGCCGCCCTGAGGCCGGGAGAAAGCATCAGTTCCCCGATCGTCACGCGGACCAGCGCGCGCTCGAGCCCCGGCAAAGGCGCAGAAAGAAGCGCGCACCGGATGCCGTCAAGGAGCGCTTCGCCTGAGCGCGTCTCCCCCTGAACCGCGGAGAGCCTTCTAAGAATTTCCGGAATAAACCGCGCCAGCACGCCTGCCGCGACTTCTGCCTCCAGCGGCGTTTCCGCTCCGAAAAGCCCGAAGGGAATCCGTCCGCCCGCCGCGAGGGCGCGCTTCCGCACGAGCTGCGAGAGAGCCGTGGAGAGCCCTGCAATCACCGATTCCGTTCTTGGGTCTTCTTCCGAAGTCACCTCCGCGATCGGCGAAGCGCCCGTGGCAAGAAGAATCAGCACGTCGCCCGGATGGATCCCGGACGACGCCCGCCAGGCTGCGGGCCCGGCGAGCCAAAGCCGGTCGCGAACGCCTTCGAGTACCTCGCGCCTGATGCCCGCGCTCGTTGCAGCAATCCAGACTTCTCCTCCAGTGCGCTCCGCATGAAAGACCGCCGCCCCCATTTCAAGCGCCCCTTCGGCGATTCGAAAGGGGAGACCGAGCGCTTCGGCGCCCCTGCCCCGGGGCTCGTCGAGAAAGGGCTGCGCGCGAGCCGCCTGAAGCGCCTCCATCATGCTTCCGACGGGATAGTGCTCAAGGACCGGCCCGGCGGCTGCGGCAATGAGATTTTCCTTCTCCACGCCCAGAGCCCCGGACGCAGCATCTTCGAGCGCCAAAGCCGTCTGGTCTGAAAGCGGCCCGAACCCGGCAATGCCGACAGATGTCGAAATAAAGAGCTTTGCTGGAAATGCGCGGCGCTTCTCCGCTGCCGCCCATTGAATGCGTGCAGCTGATCCGTCCTCGCGAGGGGCGCCGGCGGGAAGCGACCGGCCGGCCGTGCGCGCAGACCACTCCGTGCCGCGCCGAAGATCCGCAGCGAAGACGGTTCCGGAGGGATCGCTCTGAAACCGGATTCCCGGCACATGAAAGCTGCTCCCGATGCGGATCATGAGAAATGCTCCCGAAAAAAGAAATCGCCCGGCGGGTTCTCTTTAGAGGAATCCGGCCGGGCGAACGAATGCGCCTCGTTCAGGCGCAGAAAGGCTTCTTGAAAAGCTTCAGATTACTGGAGCTTTCCGTGGCAGTCCTTGAACTTCTTTCCGGAACCGCACGGGCACGGGTCATTGCGCCCGACATGGCGGAAGAGTTCGCGCAGACGCGCTTCCTTTTCCTCGTCGGAAAGAAGGTCAAGCGAGCTTCCCGCATCCTGCGGCATCGGATCGGCGGTCGAACCGCCGTCTGCGAGGCGGGCCGCATCGGCGCGCGCTTCGCCCTGCTCGATATTGGCATCCGCGGCGGCCTGAGCTTCCTCAGGGAGCTTGATTTCAACGCGCATGACGACCGAGACGAGCGTTTCGCGAATCGAGTCGAGAAGGCGCTCGAACATGCTGAAGGCTTCGCGCTTGTATTCCTGTTTCGGCTGCTTCTGAGCGTAGCCGCGCAGGTAAATGCCCTGACGCAGCGCGTCGAGCGCCGCGATGTGCTGGCGCCAGAGCTGGTCGATGACCTGCAGCAGCACCGAACGCGTGAAGCTCGCGAACGCTTCGTGGCCGACAAGCTTTTCCTTCGCTTCGTAGATTTCGTTCACGCGGGCGAGAAGCGCCGTGAGGAGATCCTCGTCGGTCGTCTGGTCGTTTTCGTCGAGCATCTTCCGGAACGGAACCTCGATGCCGAATTCGTTCTTGAGCTTCTCGGAGAGCCCGTCGAGGTCCCACTGCTCCTCAACCGTATCGGCAGGCACGTAGCTTCTGAAGAGATCCTGGAAATAGCCCTCGCGGAGGTTCTTCACCATCTCGGACGAATCCGGGGATTCAAGAATCTCGTTGCGCAGCCCGTAGATCTCGTGACGCTGGTCGTTCTGAACGTCGTCGAACTCAAGGAGCTGCTTGCGGATGTCGTAGTTGCGGCCCTCGACCTTGCGCTGCGCCGACTCGATCATGCGGGTCAGCATCTTCGATTCGATCGCGACGCCGGGCTCGAGCTTCAGACGGTCTGCAATGGCGCGCATGCGGTCGCCGCCGAAGATGCGCAGGAGCTGGTCCTCCATCGAGAGATAGAAGCACGACGACCCCGGGTCGCCCTGACGGCCTGCACGGCCGCGGAGCTGATTGTCGATGCGGCGCGACTCATGGCGTTCGCTGCCGATGATGCGAAGGCCGCCCGCCTTCACCACTTCATCGTGGAGCACCTGCCACTCGGCCTTCACCTTGGCGATCTTCTCCGCCTTCTGTTCGGGCGTGAGCGACTCGTCGAGCTCGATCTCGTCGACCGCCTTGTTGATGCCGCCGCCGAGCACGATGTCCGTGCCGCGGCCGGCCATGTTGGTCGCAATCGTCACCATGCCGGGACGGCCGGCTTCGAGAACGATCTGAGCTTCCTTCTCGTGCTGCTTGGCGTTCAGAACATTGTGGGGAATGCCTTCCTTCGTGAGAAGGTTCGAGAGGAGTTCGGAATTTTCAATCGACGTCGTGCCGAGAAGCACCGGCTGGCCCTTTTCGTGGCAGGCCTTCACGTCCTTCACGATCGCGTTGTACTTTTCCTGAACGGTGCGGTAGACCTTGTCCTGCTCGTCGATGCGGATCATCTTCCGGTGCGTCGGGATCACAACGGTCTCAAGGCCGTAGATGTCCTGGAACTCATAGGCTTCCGTATCGGCCGTGCCGGTCATGCCCGAGAGCTTCTCGTACATGCGGAAGTAGTTCTGGAAGGTGATCGACGCCATCGTCTGGTTTTCCTGCTGGATGCGCACGCCTTCCTTCGCCTCAACGGCCTGGTGAATGCCTTCGCTCCAGCGGCGGCCCGGCATCAGACGGCCGGTGAATTCGTCGACGATGACGATTTCGCCGTTCTGCACCACGTACTGCTGATCGCGATGGAAGAGCGTATGGGCCTTGAGCGAGGCCATCAGGTGGTGCATGAGGATGATGTTCTTCGGCGAATAGAGCGATTCGCCGGGAGCGACGAGACCGCGCTCGGAAAGAATCTTCTCGAGCTTCTCGTGGCCGGATTCGGAGATGTAGACCTGGTGGGCCTTTTCGTCCACCCAGTAGTCGCCCGGTCCCTTTTCCTCGGTCTGACGCGTGAGGAGCGGCGGGATCTCGTTGATCTTGATGTAGAGGTCCGTGTTGTCGTCGGCAGGACCCGAAATGATGAGCGGCGTTCTCGCCTCGTCGATCAGAATGGAGTCGACTTCGTCGACGATCGCATAGTAGAGGCCTCTCTGACGACGCCCCTTGATGTCGTACTCCATGTTGTCGCGCAGGTAGTCGAAGCCGAACTCGTTGTTCGTGCCGTACGTGATGTCGCACGCATAGGCCGCGCGCTTCGTTTCCGTATCCTGCTGCGAGAGGATCTTGCCGACCGTGAGGCCGAGCCAGTTGTAGACGCGGCCCATCCAGTCCGCGTCGCGCGAGGCGAGGTAGTCGTTCACCGTCACCACGTGGCAGCCCTTGCCCGGAAGGGCATTGAGGTAGACGGCGAGCGTCGCCGTGAGCGTCTTGCCTTCGCCCGTGCGCATTTCAGCAATCTTGCCGTCGTTGAGCACCATGCCGCCGATCAGCTGCACGTCGAAGTGGCGCATGCCGAGCACGCGCCGGGACGCTTCGCGCATCACGGCGAAGGCTTCAGGCAGAAGCTCGTCGGTCGTCGCCCCCTTGGCGATGCGGTCGCGGAATTCCTGCGTCTTTCCCTGGAGTTCGGCATCCGAAAGCGCCTGGATGGCAGGTTCAAGCTTATTGATCTGCGCCACCTTGCGCTGGTACTGCTTAATCAGCCGGTCGTTGCGGCTGCCGAAGATCTTGGTTAAAAGTTCGTCAAACATTGTTCTTAGCTCGGAATTCTCTGGTCCGCACCAAAAGACGGCCGTCCGGGGAGAATTCTCAGGACGCCAAAGGGGACCGGTAACGGGTTGCGCTGCCGCGAAGCGGTTCAGGGAAGGATGGAAGACTTTGGGTAGACTCTTCACCTCAATGAAGCGGGCTTTGATGAGCTTTCATCGTCTCCTCTGCCCGCAGCTTTCCTGCCGCCGGGCAAGAGCTTCCCACAGCGTAACCGCAGGATTATCGCAGATTGCGGAGGATCAATACCTTAACGCATCCGGGATTTGGCAAGGAAAGTTTTCTTTCAGGCATCTTTTTCTGAGGTTCCACCGTGCCCAAATTGCGCCGAATGCCCGCCGACTTTCAGCTGAAGCGCCGGGGCTTCCGTTCCCCGCAGCGCTCGCTCGAACAGAGCTCCCGCACGGCCGACCTGGCTGAATCCTATGCGCTCTCCCTGCGGGCCGGGAAAGCCGTAGCGCCCGTCATCAAAGCCATGGGACTTGCGCTTGACTACGAGACCGGCAGAGGCGTGCGCATTGAGAACAACAAGGCGGTCTTCATCACCGACAGCGCCGCGCAGCTCTCACGATTGAGAAACCTCTCCAAACGCCTCCTTGAAAAGCTCGTGGCCGACGGAGTGCCCGTCCTCGGGGTCGAATTCAGGCTCCGCGGCAGACGCGCACCGGAAGAGGAAGCTGAAGCGATCTCCCCCGTGAGAACGACCTCGATCATTGCCGCTGCGGAACTTCTCTCCGCTGCCGAAAAGCTCATCAACCCGGAACTTCGCGAACAGATCCGGGCGCTCGCGCATACTTTGGAACCGAGCCCCGAAGAGCTCCCGCTCACCGTTCTCACTGCCATTACGTCCCAGCACGAGCGGCTCGCGAAGCTCGAAAGCGAAATCAAAGGACTCCGGGAAAAGCTCCCTCATGCTCCCGACCCGCATCTTGTTCCCGAAGAGGCTGCCGCCGCCGCAAGCGAGGAACTCGCGGGCGTCCGGGAAAGGATGTTGAAGCGCATCGCGCGCCGCGCGTCCTTTGAAAAGACCGCCAGCGAGGCAGATGCCGAAAGAAAGGCCCTTCTTCCCCTGCTCAATGCGCTCGAATCGCGCGCGATGGCCGGGAAGGAAGAGGAGTCCGTCGACTTCCCCGGGCTCAGAGACGAAGTCATTGCGTTCGCCCGCAGGCTCTCCGCCGCCCTTCGAAGCGTAAAGGACGCGAGGGAGCGCCTCACCGCTCAGGTCGAAGAGGAAAAGCAGAAGAAGGAGAGCGCGCACGAGCCCTCGAAGGAATCCGACGAGGAGCGCGCGCTTGCGCTTCGCGCCGGCTTTCCCGCACCGCCCCCCAATATGGCGCTTCGCGAAAAGCTCCGCGGGAGTCTCGCAAAGCTCCTCTCCGAAATCCGCGTCACAAGAAAAGCCCTTGAGAAGGCCCACGACCGTCTTCCGCCTGCAGGCAACATTCTTGCGGGCGACGAAAGGCTTGCCGCCGACATTGAGCGCCTGGCAGAGGCCCGGAAGAAAGGCGAGAAGTCGCCCGAGGAGGCGCTCTCGCCTCAGAGTTCGCGTCTTCTTCTCATCTGGAATTCCCGGTCGGAAATTGAAGAGAAGCTCTCTCTGGCTTTCAAAAAGCTCGAGGCGCTCGAAAAAACGCTCGAGAGCGATCGGCCGAAGCTGCGCGTACCGAGGAGCTTCTCAGCATCGGCGCTCGCTTCGGACTTTGCGGAACTCCGCAAAATCGATCTTCGCCGCCCGGAGGATGAAGGCGCGCTCAATACGCTCTCCTCCGAATCGGAATACCTGCAGGAAGCGGCCGAGATGCTCCGCTCGAGCCTCCCCAAAGGGGAGCTTCCCGGCGAAAATCCCGCCGAGGTGCGGCTCGATGCCCTCGCGGGGATCCTGCGCGAACATCTGCGGGCGATTCTCTCCGCGCTCGGACTCTCTCCCAACGAAAGCATCATTCCAACCGAAGAAGAGGCCGCGGCCTCTCCTGAAACGAGCGCGCTGAGGGAGCGCCAGCTCGCAAGGCTCAATCTCTGGCGCGAACGGCGCGCCCTCGTTCAGAAGGCGGAGGATGCGCTTAAAGATTTCTCGTCCGTCCTCTCGTCGCCTAAGGATTCTGACGAACAAACGTCCCGGAACGTCCTCTTCGCCGCGCTCGAAAAGTCGCTCATGAACGCCTTTGAGCTCGCGGAAGCCGCGCGCCGTGAAGCGGCGCCGAAGATCCCTGCGCTCACGCTCGAATCGGCGGATGCCGAACGCACCCGGCGCGAGGAAGCCGAAAGGGCCGGGAAGGAGCGCGAAGCAGAGGAAAAAAGCAAAAAGACCGTGAAGGCGCCGAAGCCTCCTGAAGCGGCTCCCGGGAGTCTTCAGGAAAAGCTTCAGATCCTTCGGGACATTCTCCCGGTCTGGAAGGAGCGCCTCCCCCGCGCGCCTGATCCGAATCTGATTCCTTCTGAAGCCGATGCCGCACGCCGGGAGGACCTGCGGGAAATCCGCGGCCGCATGCTGCTCAGGCGCGCGAACCACGAAGCCTTCACGCAGGAATTTGACGAACTCTCCGGTCTTTTCGCTCAGGTCGAGGGCATGGCGGCCAATCCGCTCGCCGACGAGGCGGAAACGAAGCGCCTCGCGCAAAAGCTCGATGACTGGGCGAACGACTTCTCCGCCCGCCTCGCAAAGCTCTGAAGTCCGCGTGTTCAGCGAGCGAATCGGGTAGGAGGCATGGGATTAGTTCCCATGCCGTCCTCCCACACCACCGTACGTACGGTTCCGTATACGGCGGTTCCTAGTATCAAGGCTTAACGGCCTAACATGCACTCCATTCCACTGGGGCCCCTGCTAGTCCAATCCAAGTCCATCCCTGCTTCTCAAGGAAGGCGTCGCCAAGGGCTAGGTGTAGTATGGGACCGGTGGATGTCAAGTGAGCTTTCGCCGATTTTGTTCTTAAAAAGTAGGTTGTAGTCTGAGCTCAGTGAGGGCTTTGCCCTCTCCGCCTTCGGCGGATTC
>NZ_WEHX01000076.1 GCF_009183815.1 Sutterella seckii
GTCGCCCTGGTAGCAATTTTCCCTTTGGCTTAGCGGCTTTGGCGGTAGTTTTTCAAATTTCAGATTCGCGTAGCCCCAAAATCAACCCGAGAACCTAGGGTTAATATTTCTGATCCGCGCTGGCCGGAGATTTCTTTCCGGCCATTTCCTCCACCCGGATCGGAACAAGCGCATCGCGAAGAACAATTTCGAGACGGTTATAAGGAATCTCGATATTTTCTTCCTGAAAGCGCCGGTAAACCGCAAGCCCGATTTCCGTCTTAATGGAGGACGATCCGTTTACCGGATCCGCAAGCCAGAAGCCGAGCTTCAGATTAATTCCGGAATCGGCGTAGCTGTCGACATAAGCCCAGCCTTTTCTGCCCTTCACAATGCGGGGGCGCTCCTTCGAGGCTTCCTCGAGCATGATCTGCAGCGCTCTTTCGACATTGGCGCCGTAGGCGACGGAAATGTCGACGTACTGGATGACGGCGCCGTCCGTATAGGAGAGGTTCTGCACCGCGGTCGTCACGAACGTTTCGTTCGGGACGATGTTTTCAATGCCGTCGGCGCTCCTCACCACGGTGAAGCGCGTATTGATTTCCGTCACCTTGCCGCGGAAGGCGCCCACCTGCACGAGGTCGCCGATCTTGATCGACTTGTCAAGAAGAATGATGAACCCGGAGATGTAGTTGGAGGCAATTTTCTGGAGACCGAAGCCCAGGCCCACGCCGAGAGCGCCGCCGAAGACCGAGAGGATCGTGAGGTCGATGCCGACGGTGCCGAGACCGATGATGACCGCGAGCACCATGAGGAGCACGCTGAAGACGCGGGTGAGAACCACCTTCTGGTTGGCCGACAGGCTCTCCGCGCCGTCAATGAACTGCGCGACGATGGAGGAGAGCCAGTTGGCGACGCCGAGCGTGAGGAGCACCGAGAAGGCCGCGATCAGGAGCTTCCAGAGCGTCATGTCGCCCTTACCGATCGGGATCTTGGTCGCGTCGAGAATATTGACGAGCTCGCCCAGAACGCCGAAGAACTGCAGCACCGCAAGGCACCAGAAAATCGTCGAAACGGACTTTCTCAGGCTCGGCGTGATGATGTGCTTTCCGATCGTTGCCTGCAGGAAGCAGGTCACGATCGAAAGGAGCGAGTACGCATAGAAGAGGTTGTAGAAGATCCGGCAGACGACGAGCGAATTGGGCGGATAGTCCGCAACGGCCACCATGATGTAGGCCGAGAGCGCGATCACCGAGCCCGCGATAAAGCCGAAGGCAACGTTTTCGAGGAGCCCGATGCCGAGGTGCTTCAGATTGACGACGATCCCCTTTTGCTCCGGACCCGGACGCCAGCGTTCAGCGAGAATGCGGAAGCGCTTCGAGAGGATATTGCCGAGAACGAACGCGAGAACGACGACGCAGATCTGGGCGAAGACGTTTTCCCAGGTGAGGTTGGCAAAAAGACGGTCAAAAAAATCCACGAACCAGTGCGAGGTATCGGCAATGGCGTCGGCGGCGGAAGCAACCCCTGAAGTCCCGAAGTCTTCGGCTTCAAGCGGTTGATTCGCGAGCGCATTAGCAGTCTGAGTGGGTTCCGGCATAGTTGAATAAGGATGGAATGAAAAGTCGGACGCACCTTCCATAAATATAGGTGCGGGCATTGCCCGGAAGCGTTTCTAGAACCCCGGGGGAAGCTTCTCAAAAAAAGAAAAAAACGGCCGCGCAGATTGTATTGGGATTTGGCGCCCTGCGAGCGTTTTTAGGCCGCCCGGGAATTTCCGGCAAAGGAATTGCGGACAAGCGCCGGGAGCCCGCTCCTCAAAACGGGCTCCGTGAAGGTTTGCTACCCGGCGGAACGGGATGATATTTCGTTCAGAGCGCGAGCATCAGCGCCGTCATGAAGACGATCGAGCAGACGATCGAGAGCGAATTGATGGTGCAGGAGAGCGCCACGCGCGCAGGGTCGTCGAAGCACTGCGCCGTGAAGATCGCGCAGACGGCGGAGAGCGGCGCAAAGGCGATGACGGCAAGGACCTTTCTCACCTCGGCGTCAAAGGGCGCAAAGGTGTAGAGAAGCCAGGCGAGCACCGCCGCAATGAGGTAGCGGCTCAGAAGCACGCGCCCGATCGTGACGAGGGTCCTCCTCTCGAGCTGAAGCTCGAACCCCACCCCGATCATGAGCATCGCAAGGAAGGGATTGGCCGCGCCCACGATGTCGGTGAAGGTAAGAACGGCTTTGGGCATCGCGAAGCCGATGACGGAGAGCACCACCATCAGGATGTAGGTGTCCATCGCGATCGAGGAGAACATGCGCTTCAGGAAAAGCATGACGCCGTCCCCTTCGTCCTTTCCCTTGACGGCCGCCGCCATCGAATAGGTTGCGCCCGTGCACATGAGGGAGTTCCCGGCATCGAAGAGGCAGGTCGCCACCACGCCCACAGGCCCGAGGAAGGTCTGAATGTAGGGGAGCGTAAAGCAGCCGATGTTGTACCCCGAATAGTTGATCATGCTGAAGGCCTGCTCGTCGGGGCCGTTTCGGCGGCTCGCGAGAAAGCCCGCGCCGATCGTGACGAGGTTGAGGATCACGCCGAGGAGGACGAGCGAATAAAGCGCCGCCTCCACTTCGATGCGGCCGAAATTCGAAATGACGGCGCAGGGCAGCGTGATCTTGAGGACCACGGTCGAAATCAGCCGGAAGTCGTCGGCCCGGAAGAAGCCGATGCGCTTTAATGCATAGCCGCCGAAGATGATGACGAGAAATGCGGCAACCTTGATGAGAACGGATTCCATAGCGCGCCTGGGGAAATAAAAGCAATTCCGAAAATGCGGGAAGAATCTTAGAAGCGCGCACAGGAAAAATGAAGCCTTTTCCCCGGATTCCCCTGCTCCGGCTTGTCTCAGTGCCGTGCGGGATGGGAGAATAGGCGTATTTTCCGTCCGTTCCCAATCGTCAGATTAAAACTCTGACACGGGCTGCCCGAACGTAACGAGAAAGAGATCCGTACGGCTTTCCTGGGGCGAGCGGCGGCTCACGATGAATTTCGCGTTCGGGCGGGTTCCCGCAAGCGTGAGCTCCCCGTCCTTCTCGAGCACGTAGTCTTCGGGCTCGGAAAGCGGCGCATCCGGATTCTCCACCCTAATTTCCGCGCCGTAGCGATTGTCGGAAAGAATGGCGAGCGTTTTCTCGTCGGGAAGAAGCGCGAGGCCCTTGGCAAGCTTCGCTGTCCACCCGATGTCTGCGAGATTGAGAACCGTGCGGCGCTTCACGACACCGGGACGCGTTCTCTTCGCGCGCTGCAATTCCTCCGGGGGCATCCCCGAAACATCCGTCGCGCCCGAGAGATCCGCAAGGACGAGCTGGATGAGGCGCGAGCCGTCCCTGGCCGTCCCCTGCTCGATCACGAGGAAGCGCCCGTCTCCGAGCGCCGCCGCGTCGCCGATGAAGGGACGCGTGCCGCGCTTCCAGACGCCGTGCTCAACGGGCCAGAGGTAGGCGGCGGACGTTTGGGTCTTCGGATCCACGGCAATCACGGTCAGAAAGCGCGTGAGTCCGAAGGCGTTGCGGTCGAAAGTGACGAGCCGGCCGTCCGCGAGGCGCGCGAGCGACCTCAGGGACCCCGGGCGTCCGGAGAGAAAGCCGGGGAGCCCGGCTCCGGGAAAAAGCACCTCGCGCTCCACCCCCTGGCGGGAAAACTGCCTGAGCGCGGGCCCGTAGCGGTCGACCACCCAGAAGGCAACATCCGGATCAATCGCGAGGCCTTCCGGATCAATAGGCCTCAGGCCTCCGGAGAGCTCTTCGTTTGCAAGCGACAGAATGGCGAAGGGCTTCCCTGCACCATCATCCCGCGCGGGGAGTCCCGAGAAAGGCTTCGCTTCAGCATTCGCGAGCGCAACGGGGAGGAGCGACCGGGCCTTTCCCGGCGTCACCTCAATGCGCACGATGCGCGGCTGGAACATGGGCGAGAGAAAGTAGCGTCCCGGGCGCACGTTTCCAGCGTCGTCCCGCACGGAAGGCGCGGGAAGCGTTGGACCGCGGTCTGTGAGTCCATAAAAGAGAAGCGTGCCGTCCGTGCGTTCGCTCGAAAAGGCGAGCGCGCACCCGACGCTCATCGGAAAAAGTCCTTCCGGGAGCTGCGCTTTTCCGGCTGTGCCCGAGGGGAGCGTCAGCTGCGGAACTTCTACGGCAAAGCGTTCTATCTTTTCGATGCCTTCCGGGAGACGAATATCGGCTTCCTCCTGAGGCACGGACTTTATATCGGGCATTCTCTAGAGTCTGGCCGCCCGAGAAGGGAGACCGGGGAAATGATCAGGAAAAGCGCATTTTAGTAGAGCGGAGGGAAATCGTGTTTTCAGGCCGCGATGCCCGGAAGGCTGAAAACACTGAGGGAGGCGCTTCGGGGCGGCTGCTCGGCGCCGCGCCGGAGCGGGATCAGAAAGTCCTGAGGCTCTTCTGAAGCGGCTGATCGCTCAAATGCAACAAACGGAATCCTTCGGCAGAGAGACCGTCGCGCCGGGTGTTCAAGAGAGATGCAGAATGCCGAAAGTTGTTCAAACCATTGGAATCAAGGAAACGCCTGCCCGGGAGCCTGAGCGCATTGCCGGGAATCCCGACACACCTCCATCGAGCCGTCGATTTCCTCAGAAGCGTCCGACAACCTGGCGCGACATGCTCCACGTTTCCCTCAAGGCCCCGGCCTTCCGTCAGGAATGGGAGGATGCCAATGCAGAACTTGCCTGGCTCGACAGGAAGATTGGCGTGCGGTTTAAGAGGCACTCCAGGTAAAGGACCGACGACCCGGGCGAATGAGAAGCCCGCCGCGACGTCTTTCGCTCTCTGAAGCGGCGCCTCAAGCCCCAAAAAAACAAAAAACGCCTGAGAGAAATCTTCGCGCGGCACGCGGATAAGCTTCTCTCAGGCGGACGGACTCTGCAGTCAGAGCTTGAAGCGCATCGCTCAGGCGTTGATGCCGAACACGATCTCAGCAATCTGAATGGCGTTCGTGGCGGCGCCCTTGCGGATCTGGTCGGCGCAGCAGAAGAGCGAGAGTGAACGGTTGTAGGCGTCCTTCGTCGCCGCAAGGTCGCGGCGGATGCGACCCACGTAGACGAGATCCTGATCGCTCGTCAGCATCGGCATCGGATAGTGCTTCTCGGCCGGATCATCCCAGAGCTTCACGCCCGGAGCGTTCTGGAGGATTTCGCGGGCCTCCTCGGGCGAAATTTCCTTCTCGAATTCGAGCGTGAGGGCTTCAGAGTGGGAGCGCATGATCGGCACGCGCACGCAGGTGCAGGAGACGAGGAACGTGTCGTCGTGGAGCATCTTCCTGCCTTCGTTCTGAAGCTTCATCTCTTCGGAGGTGTAGCCGAGGTCGTTGAAGCCGCCGATCTGCGGAATGAGGTTGTAGGCAATCGGATAGGGGAAGGTGCGCAGCACCGGGCGGCCCGTCTTCACCTCCTCCTCGAGATCCTCCATGCCGCCCCTGCCCGCGCCCGAGACCGCCTGGTAGGTCGAGGCCACCATGCGGCGCAGACGCGCCTTCCTGTGAAGCGCCGCGACGGCCGTGAGCGCAATGATCGTGGCGCAGTTCGGGTTCGCAATGAGGCCCTTCGACCACTTCACGTCCTCGGGGTTCACTTCCGGAATCACGAGGGGCACTTCCGGATCAAGGCGGAAGGCGCTCGAGTTGTCGACGACGACGATGCCCTTCTTTGCGGCATCGGGAAGGAACTTCTTCGCGACGTCGTTGTCGGCGGCGCCGAGAAGGAGGTCGAGGCCTTCGAAGGCTTCCGGAGTCGCCTCCTCAACCTTCACCATCTTTCCGTCGAATTCGACTTCGGTCCCGGCAGAGCGGGCGCTGCCGAAAAGGCGGAGCTCCGCAATGGGGAATTTGCGCTCGGCGAGAACGATGCGCATCTGTTCGCCGACAGCGCCCGTGGCGCCGAGAATGCCGACCTTAAGAGCCTTCATGATTTGTCTCCGATTCTTGAAAATGACTGGTTGAAGTGCGTTTCTCTTTCAGCGCGCAAAGCTCTGGTAGAGCGCGCGCACGGCCTTGTCGAAGTCCGCATTCGCGACGCCCACGATGATGTCGATTTCGCTCGAGCCCTGGGAGATCATGCGGATGTTGACGCCGGCGTTGCCGAGCGCCGTGAAGAGCTTGCCCGAGGAACCCGCGCGGGCGTTCATGTTGCGGCCCACGATGGCGATGAGCGCAAGGGGCTCGGTCACGCGGATCGAATCCGGAGCAATGCGCTCCTTGATGTCGGCGAGGATTTCGTAGAGGTTGTGCTCAACGTCCTTCTTCGCGAGCACGATGTTGAAGCTGTCGATGCCCGAGGGCAGGTGCTCGATCGAGACTTCGTACTTTCTGAGAACGTCGAGAGCGCCCGAGACGATGCCCACCATGTTTGACATGTTGCGCTTCACGACTTCGATCGAAAGGAAGCCTTTCTTGCCGGCAATGCCGGTGATGAGGGGGCCGTCCACCTCGTCGTCGATCTTGTCGAGAACGAGCGTGCCCGGATCCTGCGGACGGTTGGTGTTGAGAACGTGAATCGGGATGTTGTATTCACGGATCGGGAAGATCGCGTCTTCGTGCAGAACGCTCGCGCCCATGTAGGAGAGCTCGCGCAGTTCCGCGTACGTAATTCGCTCGATGTTCTTCGGATCCTTAACGATGCGGGGATCCGCCATGAGGAAGCCCGAGACGTCGGTCCAGTTTTCGTAGAGATCGGCCCTGAGGCAGCGCGCGAGGATCGAGCCCGAAATATCGGAGCCGCCGCGGCTCATCACCTTCACGGCGCCGTCGGGCGTGCGGCCGTAGAAGCCCGGCATCACGAAGCGGTCGTTCTTTTCGAGAACCTTCTTGAGGTTTTCGGTGGTCTTGTCGATATTAAAGGTGCCGTCGAATTCCATCGCCACGACGTCGACCGCGTCGACGAAGGGGAAGCCGAGGAAGTCGGCCATGAGCTTCGAGGTGAAGTATTCGCCGCGGGAGACAAGTTCGTCCACCGAAAGATCGGGCACCTTTTCGGCGCAGGCGTCGAGTTCGTCCTCGATCGGGGTATTGAGCCCGAGCTCATGCTTGATCTCAAGGAACCTGCCACGGATGATCTCGAAGATCGGGCGGTAGTCGACGTGATAGTCGACGTGCGCGCGGCAGAGGTAGAGAAGATCGGTGATCTTGTTGTCCTTAGGATTCTTTCTGCCCGCCGCCGATATGACGACGAAGCGGCGCGAGGGATCCGCCTCAATGATGGCCTTTACCTTGCGGAACTGTTCTGCCGAGGCGCAGCTGCTGCCGCCGAATTTCGTAATTTTGAGCATGTTGGTCGCTCCTCTCTCTTGGGGAGTGGTTATTGTTCAGAAATGGTGTGGCTGGTGCCGGGGGATTCAGGGTCTCAGTCCTCGGGTTCAAACGCCAGGAAGACGTTCTTTTCCCGGGCGAGGTCCGCAAGCTCCGCGAGCGTCATGTCGCGGAAAACCCCTTCGGGCGTGACGCCTCTGCCTCTTAGGAGCGAAGCGTCGTAGCTGATGGGAAGGGACTCGCTGACCTCTTCGACCATCCGTGTTCGGATGGAGGTGAGGTCCTGGAGCACGGCATCCGCAGTGGGCCTGCCGCCTGCGCCCTGTCCGTAAAATTTGAGTTCGCCCACGATGTCGCCCGCGAGCGTCGCGCAGTTGAAGTTGTCGCGCACGTTGGCTTCGATGGAGCCCAAAGGCAGAACCACGGGCACGACGCCCAAGGCATAGTGCTTCGCGTTTCTCCTGAAGAGCATCATGTGACGGAGCGTCTTCCCCGAGCGCCTCAGGTCGTCGAGAAAAGCCTTTGAAATCCTGCCGATCCCGAGAACGGGGAACGCGGCATGAACGGGGGCCCCCATCGCAACGCTCGCCGAAATGATCGCCTTGTTGGCGACGTCGTATCCGCCGATGTCGGCGGTCGGATCAGCTTCGGCGTAGCCCTTTGCCTGGGCTTCGGCGAGCGCCTGATCAAACTCCATCCCGAAGCGCTCCATGCGGTCGATGATGTAGTTTCCAGTCCCGTTGAGAATCCCCGACATGCGCTCGATCCGGTCGACGCGCACGGCTTTCTTCAGATTCTCGATCCAGGGAATGCCGCCCCCGACGGAGGCTTCGAAAAGGAAGGGAACGTTTCTTTCGCGGGCGAGCGCGGTGAGTTCCTCATAGTGGAGTGCGAGCGCGGCCTTGTTGGCCGTGACGACGCCCTTTCCCGCCTCCATTGCCCGGCGCATGTATTCGCCCGAAGGCTCCGTCCCCGAAAGCACGTCCACTACGACGTCGATCGCCGGATCGTCGAGGATGTCCTCAATGCGGTCTGTCATGAGGGGACCGCCCGCTTTCCCCGGGCGGCGCAGAATGTGCACGAGCTCAATTCCGGCGTCGCGCTCGGCAAGAAGCTTCGCGAGGCTTCTCCCGACGGTGCCGTAGCCGAGAAGGCCGATTTTCAGCATGAGCCTGACTCCCTCAAGATGTCTGATTGATGATTGTCCCGGAGCGCGCAGGAGGTCTGCGCGCTCTTCGGGCTGATTCCTCCGCCGCCCCTAAGGCGCAGTGTTTCCGAAGGAACTACCCTTCATCCTACAGGAGAAGGACTCTTAAATTTATCTGATGTCCGTCGGGACAACCGCTTAGTCGAACTGAGCAAACGGGGATGAAGCGAAAAAGTTTTCGCGACTTTGCGGTCGTTCCCGACGAAGCGTTCCCGGACAACTATATTTAGGGGACTGTTTTCACATTCATCCATTCCCCGGAGACCGCACTCATGCTTTACCACAGCACCCGCAACAAGAATGAAGTCATGTCGAGCCGGGAGGCCGTGCTTCAGGGACTTGCCCGCGACGGCGGCCTCTTCGTGACGGACGACCTCGACCGCGCGCAGATCGATCCGGCTTCGCTCAGGGGCTCCTACATGGATACCGCGAAGCGCGTTTTTTCGCTTCTTCTTGACGACTACACGGAGGAAGAGCTCGAAAGCGCCATCCATGCCGCCTACGGGCATACGTTCACAGCTCCTGAAGTGACGCCCGTGACGAAGCTCGGAGAAATGCACCTCCTTGAGCTCTACCACGGCCCCACGTCCGCCTTCAAGGACGTTGCGCTCTCGATGCTTCCGCAGCTCATGAGCAAGGCCCTGGCCGGCACGGGAAAGAAGATCATGATCGCAACGGCCACCTCGGGCGATACCGGGAAAGCCGCGCTCGCGGGCTTCAAGGACGTTCCCGGAATCGGCATCTCGGTCTTCTATCCCGAAGGCGGGGTCTCGGCCATTCAGGAACTTCAGATGTCGACCCAGGAAGGAAAAAATGTTGCCGTCTGCGCCGTTAACGGAAATTTCGACGACGCGCAGACCGCCGTCAAAAAGCTCTTCTCTTCCGATGCAGTGGCGGAGCTCGCGGCGCTCGGCGTTTCGCTCTCGAGCGCCAATTCGATCAACGTCGGGCGCCTTGTTCCCCAGATCGTCTACTACTTCGATGCGTATAAGCAGCTCATGGAACAGGGCGTCCTCAGAGCAGGCGACCCCATCGACTTCACCGTGCCGACCGGCAACTTCGGCGACGTGCTCGCCGGCTACTGCGCAAAGCGCATGGGGCTCCCCGTGAGGCACCTCGTCGTTGCGAGCAACGCCAACAACGTCCTCACGGCCTTCCTGACGACGGGGGTCTACGATCGCCGGCGCGACCTCGTGAAGACAATTTCTCCCTCGATGGACATTCTTGTGTCGAGCAACCTCGAGCGCGCGCTCTACTGGATCGACGGCGGGAATGCCGCGAGGACGCTCGAGCGCATGAAGGCCCTTCAGACCGAAGGCGTCTACCGCGTGGATGCGGAACTTCTCGCGAAGCTTCAGGAAACATTCCTCGCGAGCTTCTCGAACGACGACGAAACGAAGGACGCGATCCGCCGCGCGTGGGAAGATGAAGGACGCTTGATCGACCCGCATACGGCGGTTGCCTGGCGGGCGGCGGAAAGCCACTTCGACCCGAAGGTTCCGATGGTGGTGCTCTCGACCGCAAGTCCTTACAAGTTCTGCCGCGACGTCTATGAAGCCATCTGGGGCGAAATCCCCGGGGCGGACGCCTTTGCCTACATGGACGCCCTTTGCGACAACACGGGAGTCGAGCTCCCGAAGGCCCTTGCGGGACTCCGCACGAAGCCCGTGCGTTGGGACGACTGCACGGAAATTGCCGACATCCCGCAATACGTCGTCAATGCCGCCAAGCGCATCTTCTGATCGTTCACGTTTTCTGGGAGTTGAATTTCCATGTTCGTCACCGTACGCGCGCCCGCGTCCACCTCGAACCTCGGCCCGGGCTTCGACTGCCTCGGGCTCGCCCTTTCGCTCTATTCGGTCTTCAAGTTCGAGACCTCGGGCGAACTCATCGTTGAGGGGTGCCCCGAGGAATTTCAGAACGAAGACAATCTTGTGCTGCAGGGCTTCCGCGCGGTCTATAAGGCCGCCGGCGAAACCGCCCCGACCGTGAGGCTCACGATCAATGCGAACGTCCCCGTGGCCCGCGGGCTCGGGAGCTCGAGCACCTGCATCGCTGCCGGGGCAGCGGCTGCAAACGCGTTTCTCGGCGGGCGCTTCTCGAAGGATGAGCTTTTCGAAATCTGCGCGGAGTTCGAGGGCCACCCCGACAACGCGGCCCCCTGCGTATTGGGAGGCCTCACGGCGTCCTTTGCGGCCGACGGGCGCTTTCATACGGTCCCCCTCGCGATTCACCCGGACTGGAAGTTTGCCGTCGTGGTCCCCGACTACGAGGTGAAGACGTCTGAGGCGCGGAAAGCCATGCCGAAGGACATTTCGATGAAGGACAGCGTCTTCACGACCTCGCACTGCGTGGCGCTCGTGTCGGCGCTCGCTTCCGGCGATGAGTCCCTCATCCGCATCGCCTGCGAGGACCGGCTTCATGAACCCTGCCGCAGAAAGCTCATTCCCGACTACGAGGCGGTGCGCGAGCTCGCGCTCAAGTCGGGAGCCGCGTGCTTCTTCATCAGCGGCTCGGGCTCGACCCTCATCGCCATGACGAAGAATGCCGATACGGCGCTTCAATTCACGGCAGCCGTGCGCGAAAAGTTCCCGACCTTCGGCACCCATGTGCTCGAAGCCGCCTTCGGGGGCGTTGAGGCGCGGGGCGAATAAGCATCTCCCCGCTCCATCGAGAGCGGCCTGAGCTTCATTGGAAGCTGAGAAAGGCTCTGTCCGGTTTCGGTCGACAGAGCTTTTTTCTTTCAGCCGGCGTCATTTTTTTGGTCGGACTGTACACGGATTGAAAAGCGCTTTTCTCCCGGAACAAATGACTCCTTCCGCACCGCCCTGACCTCTCTTTCTAAGCGCTCCCGCATCGCTTCAATGCCATCTCTCACGATCGCCTTTTACTTGTCCGGCAGAAAAGCTACACCGCGGCGGCGCAGAAGCTTTTCGTCACGCAGCCCACGCTTTCAAGACAGGTCACGGATCTTGAGGAGGAGCTCGGCCAGGTGCTCCTTGAGCGCACGACGCGCCGCATTGTACTGACCGAAAAGGGAAGCCTCTTCTATCGCCGCGCGGTGAGCATCCTTGCGCTCGCAGAGGAAGCGAAGCGCGAGGCGATGCACGCCGAGGAGATCGCAGGCGACATCACCATCACCGCGGGCGAATTCTCAGCCTTTTCCGCCATTGCCCGCGCGGTTGCGCGTCTGCAGGCAGCCTACCCCGTCGTTCGGAGCCACTTCAGAAGCGTCACCGCGGACGTGGCGGCTCAGCAGCTCCGGAACGGCGAGGCCGACTTTGCAGTCTTCTCTGCCGGCGCGGATCGCGCAGATTTTGAAAGCCACCCGCTCCCCGAGAGCGCTCCCTGGGGCGTTCTGGTTCCGCGCGGCGCGTATGAAAACCTCAGCGCCGTCACGCCGGAAGCGCTACGCGAGATTCCTCTATACATTCCCCGCCACTATTCAGGCGAGGAAGCCGGCGCCTTTGCCGGCTGGTCGGGCTATCCGTTCGATGAACTCAAAATCCGCGGCACCTACAACCTCATATTTAACCTTGATATTTCATCCGGCCTCGGAGCTCCGATCTCCGAGGCTCAATTGAGAATCGATCTCATCTGGTCACCATAAATCCGCGCAGCGGGTACAACACCCCCTTACCCCCGAGTTGACAACGAGTCGGGGACGCTCCGTCAGGGGCTATTCCATCAGGATTTCAAAACGGCGCTGCCAGGCTTCCGGCATCGGCGGCAGGCCGAAGACAATGCGGGTCTGCAGTTCGCGGATCTTGGCCGGTACGCAGATGAGGAACTGGCGGATTGCGCCGCTTCTTCAAGGGCTTATGCGGCTGCTCGCGCCTGAGCAGAGCGTGCCGAAGCTCCTCCATGATCTGCATGACGACGAGCGTGATTGTCATGC
>NZ_WEHX01000077.1 GCF_009183815.1 Sutterella seckii
CCCCACTCCTTCCCATTCCGAACAGGACAGTGAAACGTCTCCGCGCCGATGATAGTTGGTTGTATTTCCAGTGAAAGTAGGTCATCGCCAGGCTCCCTATAAACGAAGCCCCTGTTGATTAGATGTCAGCAGGGGCTTTTCGTTGTCGGGTGTTCCGAACCGGCAGATGCGGATCCTGCTTCTTCTGACAAGAAGCAAGATGCGCGCGCATGTTTCTCTTCCATTATTTCTTTCGAGCTAGACCAAGGCTCAGCCATAAGAAGTAAAGGAGAAAAGCATGACGCTCAATCGCCGCAAATTCATTTCATCCGCTGTTGCGGGCGCTGCCGCTGCCGGATCGGCAGCCGTTCACGCCGCCTCGGAATCTTCCAAAGACTCCATGCTTCCCATGAAATGGGATGAGGTCTGCGACGTCATCGTCGTGGGCTCGGGCGGCGCCGGCATGGCGGCCGCCATCCGCGCGGCCGATCAGGGCGCGAAGGTTCTCGTCCTCGAGCGCCTGGCCTTCCCGGGCGGCAACACGCAGCTCGCACAGGGACAGATGAATGCGGCCGATCCCGTGCGTCAGCCCCGGCAGGGCATCAAGGACAGCCCCGAGCTTCATGCGAAGCAGACGCTTGCCGCCGGCGACTACCGCGGCGACCCGGAACGCGTGCGCGTTCTTTGCGAGAACGCCTACGGCGCCGTCACCTAGCTCGAGAGTCTCGGCATGGAGTTCCAGCCCCGCGTCTTCCAGATGTTCGGCGGCCTTTACCCGCGCGCGCACCAGCCTGTTGAACCCAAGGGCAAGGGCTACATCCAGGTGCTTCTCAAGGCCCTGAAGGAACGCAATGTTCCGATCCGCACGAACGTGCGCGTGACGGAAATCATCCGCGAAACGCCGGTTTCTGGCGATGTGCGAGGCGTGCGCTGCGAAACGAAGGAGGGCGTGCGCTGGATCCGTGCCCGACAGGGCGTCGTTCTCGCTGCCGGCGGCTTCTCTGCCAACAAGTACCTGCGCGAACTCCATGACCCGCGCGTGAAGAATCTCGGCACGGACAACCTCCCCAACCAGACGGCCGGCGACGTCATGATGGCGGCGGTGCGCGTCGGCGCCTACCTCGTCGGCATGGACTTCATTCAGTCCACCCCGGGTGCTCCTGCCGGGAAGAAGATGAAGATCATCCTCAACACCAAGGTTGCCGAGTCGATCTACGTCGACAAGCGCGGCAGCCGCATCGTCGACGAAGGCGCGAGGCGCGATCAGATCCGCGATGCCGTTCTTGCGACGCCCGAGCGCTACGCCTACACGGTGGTCGACAACGAAACGTATGAGAGCTACAACTCGGCGGTTCATTCGAGCGTCGAGGAAGGGATCCGCATCAACGAAGCCTGGACTGCGCCCACGATCCGGGAGCTTGCTCAGAAGATGGGCGTTGATCCCGAGGGTCTTGAAAAGACGATCGACCGCTACAACAACGTGCTCGTCAAAAACCAGAAGGATCCCGATTTCGGCAAGGCTCCGAGAAATCTCACGAAGCGGATTGAAAAGGGCCCCTTCTGGGCCTGCTATACGGGCATGACCGTTCACCATACGATGGGCGGCATCAACTGCAACACGAAGGCGCAGGTGCTCGACTGGCAGGGGAACGTGGTTCCGCGCCTCTACGCTGCGGGCGAAATCACCGGCGGCATCCACGGCACCAACCGCGTGGGCGGGAACGCCTTTCTTGACTGCATGGTCTACGGGCAGATTGCCGGCATCAATGCGGGGAAAGAACGCCGCGCCTGATGCGTAGGGAGCCAGCGGCCTGAGAGGCATCCGGCCTCCTGAGTCAGGGGAAAGTCCGGGCAGAGCATTTGATGACGCCCGGACTTTCTTCTTTGCTTACGATTTCGCCATGATCGGAGGGGCGGCTGGGTGCTCCGGCATGCTAGAAAGTCGGAATCTTCGCGTTTTCCCCAAACCGACCCTATGCCCATTCTTTCTGAAATTGTCCGCGCCCTCGAGAACGGCGCGAATTTAAGCGAATCCGAACTCCTTGTGCTCGCCGCCGGCCCGCGTGAGGATCTTTTCGACACGGCCGAGGCCGTCACGCGGAAGATGGCGCCCCGCGCCTACAACCTCTGCGGCATCATCAACGTCAAGTCGGGCGAGTGCTCTGAAAACTGCCGCTGGTGCGCGCAGTCGAAGCACTGGGAAGTGCCCGGCGTCAAAATCCATCCGATTCTTCCCGACGACAAGGTGGAGGCTGGCGCAAGGCGCGCCGCGGAAACCGGCATCGTGCGCTATTCGCTCGTGGCGAGCGGCAGAAAGCCCTCAAGGCGTGAGATCCGCGAATACTGCGAGCGGATCCGAGAGGTGAAGCGCAATCACCCGGAGCTCGAGGTCTGCGTGTCGCTCGGACTCTTGTCTGAAGAAGATCTCAGCGCCCTGAAGGACGCCGGCGTCGTGCGCATTCACTGCAACCTTGAAACATCGCCCGAATTCTTCCGGGAAGTCTGCACGTCGCACCGGATAGACGACAAGATCGAAACCCTCCGGCGCGCCCGGGCCCTGGGGCTCGACGTCTGCTCGGGCGGCCTCATCGGCATGGGCGAAACGCTCCTCGACCGCATCCGCCTCGCGCGCCTCTGCCGCGAGCTCGAAGTGCCCTCGATTCCGATCAATCTGCTTTACCGGGTGCCGGGCACCCCTCTCGCAGACGTTGAGGCGCTCTCCCAGGAAGAATTCCTCGTCGCCGCGGCGCTCTTCCGGCTCGCCAACCCGACGGCCTATCTGAGGTTTGCGGGCGGGAGAAACCTCCTCACGCCCGACACGATCCGGGAAGCCATGCGGATCGGCATCAATTCGGCAATCAGCGGAGATCTTCTCACCACGACCTCGGGCGGCACTCCCGCCGACGATGCGGCGCTCTTTCAGACAGCCGGTTACGCCGCTCCATAAAGGACAAAAACAAATAAAAATACCGCCGGACCCTCGTGGAGAAATCCGGCGGCAGTACAGGTCTGATTACGCGTCAGAGGAATCGAGCGCGTCAGGCCTTCATCTCAACGAGCGAATGACCCGTCATTTCCGGGGGCTGCCTGAGTCCCATGAGGGCGAGCACCGTGGGCGCGACGTCGGCGAGGACGCCGTCCTTCACCTTTTCGACGCGGTCGGAAACAACGAGGATCGGCACGGGGTTCAACGAATGCGCGGTGTTGGGGGAGCCGTCTGCGTTCTTCGCGTGATCGGCATTCCCGTGGTCGGCAATCTGCACGACGTCGTAGCCGCACTCGCGCGCGGTTTTGATGACCTTTTCAACGCATCCGTCGACCGCTTTGACGGCCTTCTCGATGGCGTCCCAGACGCCCGTGTGACCCACCATGTCGCCGTTTGCGAAATTAAGGCAGATGAAGTCGTACTTCTCTTCGCGCAGTGCGGCGCAGAGCTTCTCAGCGACTTCAGGAGCGCTCATTTCAGGCGCAAGGTCGTAGGTTGCAACCTTGGGCGAGGGCACGAGAATGCGGTCTTCGCCGGGGAAGGGAGCCTCGCGGCCGCCGTTCAGGAAGAACGTGACGTGCGCGTACTTTTCCGTTTCCGCAATGCGGAGCTGCCTGAGCCCGAGGCTCGCCACGTATTCGCCGATCGGGTTGACGACGTTTTCCTTATCGAAAAGAACGTGGAGACCCCTGAATGTCGCGTCGTACGGGGTCATCGTCGCGAACCAGAGGGAGAGCGGCTTCATATTGCCCTGCGGGGCCTGCGTGAGAACGCTCGTCAGCTCCCGCGCGCGGTCGTTGCGGAAGTTGAGGAAGACGACGGCGTCGCCCTCCTCAATGCGGCCGACTGGGCGGCCTGAGGCATCCGTCTTCACGACGGGCTTCATGAATTCATCGGTGATGCCGGCGGCGTAGGAGTCCTCGACCGACTTCACGAAATCCTGCGAGGGCGCGCCTTTCCCGTGAACGAGGAGGTCGTAGGCTTCCTGAATGCGTTCCCAGCGCTTGTCGCGGTCCATCGCGTAGTAGCGCCCGATCATGCTCGCAAGCACTGCCGTTTCGCCCGGAGCGGAAAGCTTCTCCTCAAGGCGCTTCACGAACCCGAGGCCGCTCTTCGGATCGGTGTCGCGTCCGTCCATGAAGGCATGAACGAAGACCTTCCGGATCCCTTCCTTTCGTGCAAGGTCGATGAAGGCGAGAAGATGGTCGAAGCTCGCGTGCACGCCGCCGTCGGAAAAGAGCCCCATCAGGTGGAGCGCCGAACCGGTTTCCCTGGCGTGAGCGATAAGGGCGGCGATTTCCGGCTGCGCGGTGAGCGCGCCCGATTCGCAGGCGCGGTTGATGCGCACGAGGTCCTGATAGACCACGCGGCCTGCGCCGATGTTGAGGTGGCCGACTTCGGAATTTCCCATCTGGCCGGCGGGGAGCCCCACGTTTTCGCCGAAGGTGAGGAGTTCGGCATGCGGGCAGCGCTTCATGAGCGATTCAAGATAGGCCGGATGCGCGGCCGAAATGGCATCGGCCGGGTCGGCTGCGCCTCCGCCGATGCCCCAGCCGTCAAGAATCATAAGAAGGACTTTATGCATTTAGCGTCTCTTGCGGATTCCGCGTGAGTATTTTTGAAGTCTGAGCATTTTAACAGGCCCGAATCTGCTGATTTCCCAGGGATGCGGACGTTGCCCTGCATGCGCGCGGCTCCCGGCCTAGAATCCATGGATACCGCAGTCAATCTCTCTTCCCGCTCCTTATGAAGAACCCTTCCATCCGCATCATCCCCGCGCGCGAGAGCCTCCGGCGCGTTCACGGCGAGGGCGCAGCCGACCTCGATGTTTCGAGCATCGACCTGATGCTGCGCATGATGAATGCGGTGGATGTGGTGAAGGGCGTCATCTTCGATGAACTGAAGGCCTCGACGGGACTTTCCGAAGGGAAGTTCACGATGATGATGTGCCTGAGGGAGGAAGGGAAGCCCCTTTCGATCGGCGACATTTCCCAGCGCATCGGCGTGGCTCCCCCCACGGTGTCCGTGATGGTGGCGCGGATGGTGGGCGAAAAGAAGCCCCTCATCGTGAGAAGAAGCAGCGAGAAGGATGCGCGCTCGAGCCTCGTTGAGCTCACCCCTGAAGGACGGGAGCTTCTCGACAGGGTGCTCCCCGTTCATTTCCGGCGCGTGGAGGAATTTGCCGCGCCCCTCACGTACGAGGAGAGGGAGACGCTCATCGGCCTCCTCTCGAAGCTCACGGCGCCTTTCGAGAAGAAGACGCCGTGAGAAATGGCCTGACGCCGGGAGCCTCCGGGTATCCTCCGTCACGCAGTCCCTGATTGAGCCTCTTCTGCCTTGGGCGCCGTGCGGGCGGGAGCAGTTCCGGCTTCTCTGTCGGGCACTGCCTGCAGGTCGTGCCAGTACTGGCGGAGCTCCTTTCTCCGCTTCTCTTCATCCCGCCAGAAGCGGATCGCATTGAGGCTTCCGAGGAAAACGAGCCACAGAAGGGCGCCCCCGAAGAGCGGGAGGGTCGCGAGGCCGTCGATTCCTCTCAGCCCCTGATCGCGCCAGAAGTTGAAGAGCCAGACGAGCGGGATGCCGAAGGAGACGTCGTGCACCCAGCCGTGCATGAAGCCCGTCGCCATGGTGGCGCCGCCCAGGATGAAGCCCGAGGGCACGAGGAAAATCATGCGGCCTGCGCCCTGACCGGGATTGGTCGTGCCCCAGGAGAGGAGAAAGGCGAGCCAGGTGTTCCCGAGCGCGCAGAGAAAGAGCGCCGGAACGAAGAGGAGAATGTTGCCGGCGAAGCGGAGCTGCCCCAGAAGAATCAGCACCGCCAGCGCGGTCGTCACCACCGCCGTGAAGATGAAGGCATAGGGCACTCCCCGGGCGAGAAAGCCGAAAAAAGACCCCGACAGAACTTCGCCGTCCCAGGAGCGCGTGACGCGCAGGCGCCCCACGATCATGAGGCTTACGAGCCCGTGATACATCATCGAAAAGAAGAGGAGAAAGCTCACCACGGTCGCCGTCGTCGCCTGTCCGGTCGGGTTCGTGAGGTAGCGGAAGCCCATTCTGAGGGGCGACATCAGGGCCTGAGTTTCGTTCGAATTTTTGCCGAGCGACGAAACGCCGTCCGAGCGGGAGACGGCGCGCTCCGCGCCCAGCTCAGCGGCAATTTCGTTCAGTACGGAATACACCTCGCCGTTCTGCGCCGTGTTGCTGTCGTCCGCAAAGTAGCCGATGGTGAGCGTGCGGTCGCCCCTGAGGATCCTCGCCTGGGCGCCCTTCGGGATATAGACGACGCCTACAAACCGGTCGCCGCGCGTCATGGCCCGCGGATCCGACGGCGAATGGACGACCGCCCTGACCGAAAGGCTCGGAGAAGCATTGAGCTTTTCGACGAGCGCTGCCGACCAGCGGCTCTGATCGAGATCGACCACGGCAACCGGGGCCTCGAACACCACGTCGTGGGAGAGCGCAATCGAAAAGGCAAAGGCCGTGATGAGCGCAACGAGGACGGCGAGCTTCTGGTAGGGCACAAAGCGACCGCTCATCATGGCCTCCCATTCCGAGGCCATGCTTTTCCGGATTTCCTTCATGAATCCTCGCATCAGAGCCTCACTTCAAGCGTCATGCCGGGAAGGAGCCCTTCGGCCGGAGGCACGTCGATGCGGACCCGGAAGAGCGTGAGGTCGGCCTGACCGCGCTCTCGCACCATCCGGAGGCTCGCAAAATCGGGCGCCGCCTCGGCGAGCGCCACCACGCCCGGAAGGGTTTTCTCAAGTGCGGGAGAAAAGCATTGGACGGTCGTTCCTTCAGCAAAGCGCGCGATCTCCTTCTCGCTCACGTAGATGTCGAAGTAATGCCGTTCGCTCTCGAGAAGCACCGCCGGCGCGTTGGGGCCGATCAGTTCTCCCTTTTCATAGAGCACTTCAAGGACCTTGGCATTTTCGGGCGCATGGATCCGAAGGCGCGTCTCGTTCACGCGAAGCTGTTCGAGCTCTGCGCTGAGGGACGCCCGGGTTGCCGCGAAATTCTCAAGATTGTGCTTCCTGTTCTGAGCCGCCCGGCGAGCGGTCTCAATGGCTTCAAGGTGCATGCCTTCGGCGGAGCCGGTCTTCTGCAGAAGCTTGATTTCTTCATTGCCTGCACCGATCGAGAGGCGCTTCACCGCATGCTCGCTGATGGCGAGCGCCTCGCGGGCTGCGATCCAGGCGGCCTTCGCCTGATCGTAGGCGGACTTTGCCATTGCGCCCCTGGGATAAAGGTTCTGAGCGCGGGTCCAGTCGGATTTCGCGCTTTCGAGCGATGCCGCGGCGGCTTTTCTTGAGGCTTCAGCCTCCTCAATCTGGCGCCAGAGCGTCCGCTCGTTCGTGTCGGCTTCCCGGAGCGCCAGGGCAATTGATTCCTCTTCGAGCGCCGTCTGCGCGTCGATCTGCCGGATGGCGGCTTTCTGGGCCTCAATGGAAATGCGGATGTCGGTGCCGTCAATGCCGAGAAGGAGTTCTCCCGCGCGAACGCGCTGACCTTCCGTTACGGGGCGCTCCACGAGTCGGCCGCCCACGCTCTGAAAGGCCGCCTTCACTTCGTGCGCCGTGAGGATGCCGGCCTTCAGGCGCTCGGCCTCTGAGACGGCATCATTTCGGTTTCCGAGGAAAATCAGACCGGCGGCCAGAATGCCGGCGGCGGCGAATCCGCTGATCGTGCGCAGGATGTCGCGTTTCTGCTTCTGAGGAATGGCCATTTTAATTAGTCAACTAAATAGTTAAATGTGGACAATGCCCTGGGAACCTTTCGAGGTTAGGGCTTATGAAGAATTTCAATAAAATCAGTTTTATTGGCGAAAATCTCTGCGACGGCTCGGGATTGGTCGGCTGATGCTGATCCCGCAGGGGCGGCGAAGCTGAGCTATACGAACCTCAGACTGAAAGATGGAGGCTTGCACTCTGCCAGAATAATTAGCCAGCTAATTATATGCTGGAAAAACTTTCTGCTGTTTGTCTGGTCCCGTCAAGACGATGAATCCGGGAAGAATTGCTTCTCTCTTAAGATAATTAAATCATGGTTTTACAATGATATTAAAGGAAAAAATATTCAAAATAAAATGCTAGACTGAGATTGAATCAATGCCTTTCGTTTAGCTTTGAGGTCTTCTGTGTTGAAAAAAACGATTGCAGTTGGAAATTCTTCCTTCGTTCTGATGAGGATGCGAAACTGCTTCTATGTCGACAAGACGCCGTACATCAAGCGCCTGATTGAATCCGGGAGCTTTGTTCAGTTGATTACGCGACCGAGGCGCTTCGGCAAATCGCTTTTTCTCGATACGCTGCGCACCTATCTCGCGGTTAATCCGGCCAATCCGGAAGATGTCTCCCGGCAAAAAGTACTTTTCGAAAACCTTGCCATCGCAGAAGACGCTGAATTTTGCCGAACCTATATGGGCCGGGTTCCGGTTTTCTTCCTCTCCATGAAAGGATTCACGGGGCCGTCTTTTTCTTATGCACTCGGCAAAATTTGCAAAAAGATCGCGGCTGCTGTAAACGAGTACAGCTATCTGCTGGAAAGTCCTCGTCTGACGGACAATGAAAAAGGAACGCTTCAGGATTATTTTGCGCTTAATTCGAGCAGTCTCCTCGCAGATGAGCGTAGGGCCTGGCTCACGGCATCGAGCTTTTTGCCGGACATTCTCTACTGCCTCACCAAGCACTTCGGACGGCCGGCGATGCTGCTTATTGATGAGTACGATGTTCCTCTCGAGAAGGCGGCCTCGTCCGGATACTATGCGGAGATGCGCAATTTCATTCGTGACTTCCTCTCGGTTCTGAAGCCGGAGGATGCGCCTCTGGCGGGCGGTTTTCCTGTTCTTGAGAAGGCCGTTCTCACCGGCTGCCTGCGCGTCAGCAAGGAAAGCATCTTTACGGGCGTCAATAATTTCTCCGTCAATACCGTCTGCAGTACTAATGAAAATTTAGCTGCTTCGATCGGCTTTACAGAGGATGAAGTCAAGAAGCTCCTGAATTACTACGGGCTTGCCGACCGCAGCAAGGATGTCAAGGCCTGGTACGACGGCTATCGCTTCGGATCGAGCGAAATCTATAGTCCCTGGGACGTTCTGAGCTTCTGCCAGGATGCGCTCGCAAGCAACGACGCCAAAACGGCTGAGCCCGACAATTATTGGATCAATACGAGCAGCAACGATGCGATCGATGAGTTTCTCGGGTTCCTCACGGAGGAGGATGCCGGCAGAATGCAGACGCTTCTCGACGGCGGCAGTATTGAGCTCAATATCAACGAGCAGCTGACATACTCGGATTTCGTTCAGCACAAATCTGAAGACTTCTGGACTCTGCTCCTTTTTACCGGCTATCTGACGGTAGATAAGTATCTGGGCGGCAAGAACTACCTTTTGAGAATTCCCAATGAAGAGATCCGCCAGACTTTCAGAAGCCGCGTTTCGGCCCGGTTCTCGAGTCAAAATGCTGCATTTGCCGCACACGGCATAAAGCTTGCCGAAGCTGCCGTCACCGGCAATGCTTCCCGCATGGCGGAAGTGCTCGAGCCGCTTCTGCGCACCTATGTTTCCGTTCGTGATTCGGCGACGAGAGCTCCGGCGGAAAATTATTATCACGGCTTCCTTTCCGCGCTTTTTGCCTGTGCAGGAAGCCGCATTCAGGATTTTCGCTCCAATGCGGAGTCCGGCAACGGGTATGCGGACATCATTTTCTCTTCAGGTAGCGGCCCGGATCGCTGCGGCGTCGTCATTGAAATCAAGCGTGCTGCCCGGCAGGAGGATCTTCCTGATGCTGTGGATGAGGCGCTTCGGCAGGTTGACAAAAAGGACTACTCGGAAGCGCTTCGAAGAATACGCTGCAGCAAGTATTTCGCTTACGGCATTGCCTTTTGCGGAAAGACCTGCGAGGTCGGCGGCGGCGAGCTGAAGCAGATTGCCCGATGAAGAGGCGCGAGGTCTCCGGTTGTAAAGTCGCGAAGCCTGAAACTTTGCTCGTTTACAGAGCGTTACGACTGTGACCAAAGAGAACGTTCTCCCTCAAGCCGCCTTTGAGGTGGCGGACTAAGATGAATCGCATCAGGGTTTACGCGAAGGGCTTAGTCCCTCGAAGAGTGATGCCCTGAGCCTCATGCGGCTGATTTCAGTCGGCCCGGGGCTCGAGGCATCTCATCTATTTAGGGAGAAAAACGTTATGACCACCAGGACCTGGACCGTTGAAGCCAATGAAAGTCTCGTGAAGCTCGTTGATGCGGTGCTCGCAAAGCATTCGGTTCGTTATCCGACCCCGGAAGCGTTCCTGCGCGCCGCTGCTGAAAACTTCGGCGAGCATCTCCTTGATCCGCGCGAGAAGAAGTCCGCCGAACTCACTGAGGGCGAGCTCTCCGACCTCATCAACGAGGCGGTTCAGAAATATGCCGAAAAGCACGGCGAACTCACGGAAGCCGAACTCCAGGACCTCATCGTTGATGCGGTTGCCCGCGACCGCGCGCGCCGCCGCGAGCTCACCGAAGGCGAACTCCAAGATCTCATCAGCTTCGCCGTTGAGGAAGACCGCAAAAAGGCCGACCGTCAGGCGGAACTGACCGAAGGCGAAATGGCGGATCTGATCGACTTCGCCGTTCAAAAGGCTCTTCAGAAGCATCACAGCCTCACGGAGGGCGAACTTTCGGATCTGATCGCCGCTGCGGTGGAAAAGGACCGCACCAAGGCGCAGTCCGAAAAGGAAATCACGGAAGGCGAGCTTCAGGATCTGATTTCGGATGCCGTTGCGCGCTCTGAAGCGAAGAAGGCCCGCCGTTGATTGCGGATGCCTCTGAGAGCGGAAGATGCTTTTCGCTCTCAGGAAAAAGAAAGGCGGCCGGAAGTCTGATCTTCCTGCCGCCTTTCTTTTTTCGTAATTTTTGAAGAGGTTCAGGCGCTGGTTGAAGCGCCGGCCGCAGAGGACTTCATGCCTGCGAGGCGAACGGCAAGGAGCGACCCCGCTGAGGACACGGCAATCCCGGCAAAGGTCCAGGCATTTTCGCCCGTGAGGTTGCCGACGAGCCCCAGAATGCCGCCCGCGACGGCGCCCGAGAGCCAGACCTTCGGATCCGCGCTTCTGAGGCGCCCGGCCACGAGGAAGAGAAACGGCGCGGCGACGCCCGGCACGAAGAGCGAATAGGCGTTCAAGAGCAGTCCGATGATGTTCCCGGAGAACCAGGCGCTCGCGAGCGCGAGCGTTCCGAGGAGCACTGCCCAGAGACGGACGGCGCCGGCGCGCTCGCGACCGCAGACGTCCTTTTCAAGAATGCCCGCTGCGGAAAGAAGGAGCGTATCGGCCGAGCCCGAAAGCGCGCTCACAAGCCCGAGGGCCAGCATGACCTGAAGAAGCATCGGCAGGGGCGAGTCGGGCGAAAGCCAGTCCGTGATGGGGGCTTTGGCGTCGATGTTGAGGAGCGCGAGCATCGTCACGATGACGCCGAAGAGCGCGAGGACGGGAGCTGCGGCAAAGGCGGCGGCTCTCGCGGACCGGGCATCCTTCGCGGCAAAGGTGCGCGAGAACATGTCGGGGCCGATCACGAAGGTGATGCCGACGAGGATCATCATCTTGAGCCAGTCCGTGAAGCCGAAGGCGTCGGTGAAGGGAACCTTCGGAAGGGCGGCCACGGCCCCGGGGCGGTCGAAGAGGCACCAGGCCCCTGCAAGCAGGAAGCCGACGAGAAGGAGAATCGCCTGAAGGGCGTCCGTGCGGATGACGCCCCGCTGGCCGCCTGCAGCCGTGTGAAGGATGATTCCGCCCGCGAGCGCGGCGTAGAGGATTTCCGCCTTCATGCCGCCCACAATCGAGAGCAGAAGCGAATGGAGCGCCGTGAACTGCGCGGCCGTCACGGCCGCCCAGGAGACGGCGATGATGAAGCCCGCCCAGCGTTCGGCGTTTTCGCCCGCAAGGCTCCCGAGGAGATGCGGGAGCGTCATGGCTTTGGTGCGGCGGATGACGGGCGCGACGAAAAGCCCGTGAAGAAAGAGTCCGATCGTCCCGACCCCGAGCCACCAGAAGGCGGCGGGGCCGATTTTCTGGGCGAGTCCGCCGATGCCGAGCGTGGCCGAGCCGCCGATGATGGTGCTCACAAGCGAGAGCGCGCAGAGGGCCGCGCTTGTGGTGCCGCCCGTCGTGAGAAGGCCGGAGAGCGTGCGGTCCTTCGTGTTCCCCCGGATTCCGAACCAGAGAAGGAGCGCGAGGTAGCAGACGATGAGAAGAGATAGAAGCGTCATGAAAAACTGCAAACCCATGTTGAGAGCCAGGGGCTCCGTACTTTTGGCGTCATGTTAGCCCCTGACTTTGGGAGTTTCAAGGCCCTAAAAATCGTGGGTTGCCCTGCACCCCACTTTTTTTGACCTGAATTCTCTATTTCGTTATATAGGCTGGTTATA
>NZ_WEHX01000078.1 GCF_009183815.1 Sutterella seckii
GCCTGTTTTACGAATGAGAGTACCCTCTATGCACAGGCGGCCTGACCCCAAGCGCCACACAGCACCATCCGTCAACTATTAAATACCTTTGTTAATAAGCAACAAAGGAATCAGGCATTTGAGCTAATATGCTTTGTTTTCTATTTTCAGCGCCCCCGCATCCTCACGAAGGCGTTTGCCCTGCGCCGCCTTTAGGAGGAGCTCTTCAGCACCCGCCCGGACCTCTCTTTTCCCCCGTTATCGACGATGCAGACCCGTTCAACCTTGAATCCTCGAAGCTATCTGAGGGAGAGATTGTCTTTATGGAAAGCGAACGGGGCTGGGAAGGCCGCGATTGCGGTCAACGCCTTCTTCCTTGCGCTTTTTCTCGTCTTTGTTCCCATTGAGCGGGAACCCTTCCGGAGCATCGCGAGGCGAAAGGCCTATTTCTACCCGCAGGTCGACTTCGATCGTCCCCGGCTTCTTGATCCGCTGAGGCTCTTCATTCAGACCTTCTGGCTTCTCTTCGTGAAGCCGTCGGACCCGTACCACCCCGTGCGCTCGCCCTGGTCGCGGCTCGTCGAAGCGGTCGTGCGGATTCTCCGCGCTTTGGGCGCCGTCATTTCCCGCATCGGCTCCGCATGGGGCGCCTTCTGCCTCGCGCTCGTAAGGCGCCTTCCGGCGCTTTCGGATCAGGGAGAAAAGAGCGAGGGCGGCTCGGGGCGCGGACAGACCTTCCTCGTCTGGACGATCGTGCTCCTCGGGCTTGCGCTTGCGGCGCTCTGCATCACGCAGCCCTTTACGCTCGAAGGGCAGGTGATCTTCCTCTCCTTCATGTTCTTCTCGATGATCGCGCTCGTGCGGGTGAAGGCGCGCATCACGCTCATGCTTCTCTTCGTGATTTCGATCGTCGTCTCGGGGCGCTATCTCTGGTGGCGCGCTACGGCGACCCTCAACACGAATACGTGGCTCGACGTACTTTTTACGTCGCTTCTGCTCGGTGCCGAACTCTACGCCTTCGCGGTGATGTGCTTTGGCTACTTCCAGGTCTGCTGGACGCTCGACCGCAAGATCTGTCCGCTCCCTGAGGACCGCTCGGTCTGGCCCGACGTCGACGTCTTCATTCCGACCTACAACGAGTCGCTCGACGTCATCAAACCCACGGTTTTCGCCGCGCTCAACCTTGACTGGCCGAAGGAAAAGCTCCACGTTCACATCCTCGACGACGGGAGCCGCGATGCCTTCCGGCAGTTCGCCGACGAGGTGGGCGCCGGCTACATCAAGCGCGACGAACACAAGCACGCGAAGGCGGGCAACATCAATCACGCCCTGACCGTTACCTCGGGCGAGCACATCGTCATCTTCGACTGCGACCACGTGCCTTCGAAGGACTTCCTCGTTTCGACCGTGGGCTGGCTCGTGAAGGACCCGAAGATCGCGCTCGTGCAGACGCCGCATCACTTCTATTCGCCCGACCCCTTCGAAAAGAACATGCACCTCGACCGGGCGCTCCCGATCGAGAATTCGCTCTTTCACGACTTCATCCAGAAGGGAAACGACACCTGGAACGCCACGATGTTCTGCGGGTCGTCGGCTGTCATGAGAAGAAAGGCGCTCCTCGAGGTCGGCGGCATCGCCGTCGAGACGGTGACGGAGGACGCGCACACGTCGCTCAAGCTCAACCGCCGCGGCTGGAAGTCGGCCTTTATTGAGCGCCCGGTCGCCTCGGGGCTCTCCACCGACACGCTTGCCGCCCATATCGGACAGCGCATCCGCTGGGCCCGAGGGATGATCCAGATCCTGAGGCTCGACTGCCCGCTCCTCGGACGCGGGCTCACGCTTGCGCAGAGGCTTTGCTTCTTCAACGCAATGCTTCACTTCCTCCACGGGCTTCCGCGCATCATCTTCCTGCTTGCGCCCTTGCCCTACATGCTCGCCGACGTGTACGTGATCTATGCGACCGCCGCATCGATCTTCGCCTACGTCATTCCGCACATGGTGCATTCCGCGGTGACGAACCAGCGCCTGCAGCACGGGTACCGCTATCCCTTCCTCTCGGGCGTCTATGAGACGGTGCTTGCCTGGTACATCCTGATCCCGACGACGGTTGCCCTCATTGCGCCCAAAATCGGCAAATTCAACGTGACCGCCAAGGGCGGCACGATCGACAGCAAGTACCTTGACTGGCATATCTCGAAGCCCTATCTGGTGCTGATTGCGCTCAATTTCGCGGGTCTTCTCGCGGGCTTCTGGAAGGCCTTCGCCTCGCCCGATCCTGAATACCTGACGCTCGCCATCAACATGGGCTGGATCGTCTACAACCTGATGGTTTTGGGCGCCACGATGGCCGTTGCCGTCGAGGACGTGCAGAAGGACAAATTCCCGCGCGTGCCGCTGAGCCTCTCCGCGAAGGCGACGCTTGCCGATGGTTCTGAACTCCCGGTCGAGGTCTGCGAATTCTCCCAGGAAGGCGTGCGCGTGCTCGCGCCCGAGGGGAATGAAGCGGCATTTGCGGCGCTTCAGAAGATGCCCGCCGGAGAAACCCTTCAGATTGAGCTTCCCGCCGATGACGGAAGAACGGAAGTCTTCCGCGCGAACGTCGCTCCGGAAGACCCGACGCGAACGGATCTCCCGAAGGGCGGGCGCGACCTTGTTTTCAAGTTCGAAGGCTATGCCGACGAGCGGCGCTTCAATTCGCTCACCTTCTCGCGGCGCGGGATCTGGGCGAAGAAGCCCGATGAGACGATTGACGACCGCTTCATCACGGGCTTCCTCGAGCTCGGCCGCATTGCGCTTTACGGCTACCGCTCCATGATCGAGTTCCTCCCCGGGCGGATGCTCCCGGCGCTCCGCGATCTGATCGCGTCGCTCCTCCCGAGAACGCCCCGGCGCGATCAGGATCTCGTGAACCTGCGATGAAAAGAATTCATAAAAATCAATAAAATTAGAAAGTAAACGGACAATTAAGGATGACTCTGAAGATGGAAATCGACGCATTAGGCAGAAGCTGCCTCCTTGCGCTCGCGCTCGGGTGCTCAGGCATTTCAGCTGCCGCGGCGGCCCCCGCGCAGACGCAGGAACCCCCGCAGCCCGTGTGGCGCACGGACGTCGCCGGCAGCCGCATCGAAAAGGCGCCGCTCATCGGACTCGTACTGGGAGGTCAGGCGCGCTCGGTGAGGCTCTCGGGACTCTCCCGCACGCAGTTCTTCGACTTCGGCGTTCGCGCGGACGAGGTTGTTTCGCGCGCCTCCCTCGATCTCGCCTTCACGGTTTCCGCGTCGGTCCTGCCTCAGGTGTCGCAGCTCAACTTCTTCGTGAACGGCGTCCTGCAGCAGTCCGTCAATTTGACGAAGGAAATGATCGGGACGCCCGCGAAGCTTTCGGTGCCGCTCAACCCCAAGGCGCTCAATTCCCGCAATCAGATCTCGATTGAATTCATCGGCCACATCAAGTCCGTCTGCGAGAACCCGGCCGACGAATCGCTCTGGCTCGACATTTCAAACGAAAGCACCCTCGTGCTCGAGAAGTCGAGCATTCGTCTTGCAAACGACATGACGAAGCTGCCTCTCCCCTTCGTCGACACGAATACGATGGAGGCGACGAAGCTTCCCTTCGTCTTCCCGGAAGCTCCGGACGCAAGGACGAAGGAAGCCGCGGCGATTCTCGCGAGCTGGACGGGCCGCATGACCAACTGGCGCGGCGCGGACTTCCCCGTTCTTTACAATGCGCTCCCCGGGCCGCAGCATTTCGTCGTCTTCGCAACGAACGACAAGAGGCCGAATTTCCTCGCCGGCTTCCCGAAGGTTGAAGGGCCTCAGGTCTCGATTGCCGATGCTCCGGGAAGCCTCTCGGCCAAGATGCTCGTGATTGCCGGGCGCGACGAGGCGGATCTCCTCGCGGCGGCAAAGGCCCTCGTGCGCGAGGGGAACGTCATGATCGGCGACGTCTTCCGTCCGGGGGCGCTCAAGGAAGCGCCCGCCCGCGAAGCCTACGATGCGCCCAACTGGATTCCCGTCGGGAAGACCGTTCCCTTCTCGAAGCTCATGGAATATCCGGGGCAGCTCACGAGCCGCGGCTACAGCATGCCGCCGGTGCAGCTCCCGGTGCGGCTTCCGCCCGACCTCTACATGACGGGGAACGCCAACCTGATTCTTAATGTCCGCTACCGCAGCACGAAGCCCATGACGGGCGAAACGGCGCAGTTCCGGGCGTTCCTCAACGGCTCCCTCATCGATTCCGATCCGATGGCGGCGAAGGACGGCCGGGGCGAGCGCGTGATTGCGCTCCCGGGCTTCTACGGCGCGATTACGGATAATCCGGCGGGGTCGCTCGCCCTCATGACGCAGAACGTTCTCGCGTTCGGCGTCGACTATGAGCGCATTGCCGAGGGCGGGTCGCCTGAAAACTGCAAGTCGATCATGATCCTCCCGCATCAGATGGAGGTGGAGCCCACGTCGACTATTCGCCTAGAGGGGCTTTGGCACCAGGCGAGAATGCCGAACCTGAAGCTCTTCTTCCAGAGCGGCTATCCCTTTACGAAGTTCGCGGACCTCTCTCAGACCGCCGTTCTGATTTCGGACGGCGCTTCGGCGGATGAGGTCTCGACGATGCTCAATGCCGTCGGACGCCTCTCCGCCGTGACGGGCGCCGTTGCCGACAAGGTTCGCGTTGTCTCGAGCGCCAATGACCCGGCGGCGTCCGAGCGCGACATCCTCGCGATCGGCCGCGTCGTCACGCGCATGAGCGACATCAATGCGGAAAATGCCGCCGACCTCCAGGCGCACGTTGAGGAAGCGATCCGCGCGAGAAAGCCCGGCGACGCCTTCCCGGCGCCTGAGGCAAAGGTGCTTGCCGAACCCGTTGCCGCCGTTGTGGGGCTTGAGTCGCCCTTGAAGTCCGGCCGCTCCGTGGTGGCGCTTCTTTCTGAAGGCCCTGCGAGCTCGCTCGAACTCAATTCCCGCCTTGTGAAGCCGGGCGACCTCAACAACGTGGGCGGCACCGTCGCCGTCGTGAGTCCGGGGAGCGTCACGGAATTCTCCGTGGGCGACCGCTATGTCGTGGGCGACCTCCCCTGGTACCACCGCGTCTGGATGCGGCTCTCGCGCCATCCGGGCTGGCTTGTTGTCTGCGCGCTCGTATCTGCCCTCGTGATCGGCTTTGCCGCCTTCGTCTTCATGCGCCGCTGGGTTGGAAGGAGAGCCTGATGAAAAAGACCCTTTTAATGAGCGTTTTTGCCGCCGCGCTTGCGCTTCAGGCGCTCCCGGCAAACGCCTGGAAGCTCTGGGACGACTTCAAGGCCTCCAACATTGAAACCGCGCGCGTCGTCGACTATTCCGACTCGAGGCGCATCACGACAAGCGAAGGGCAGTCCTACGCGCTTTTCTTTGCGCTCGTCGCGAACGACCGGACGGCGTTTGCGGCGCTTTCCGACTGGACGGAAAAGAACCTCTCCGCGGGCGACATCACGAAGGCGCTTCCTTCCTGGCTCTGGGGGCAGACCAGAGCAGGGGACAGGAACGCCTGGGGCGTCATCGACACCAACAATGCCGCCGACAGCGACATGTGGATTGCCTGGTGCTACCTTGAGGCCGGACGTCTCTGGAATAAGAGCGAATACACGGCGAAGGGCCGCGCGATGCTCGAGCTCCTCAAAAAGGAAGTGCGCGACGTTGAGAATCTCGGGAAAGTGATTCTTCCCGGACGCGTGGGGTTTGAGGACAAGAACGGGACGGTGAAGTTGAATCCCAGCTACTATCCGCTCTTCATCCTCCGGCGCTTTGCGCTCGAGGACGCTTACTGGACGGATGTCTACGACGGCTCCCTCAGGATGCTTCTGCGCTCCGCCCCGTCGGGCTTCGCTCCCGAATGGGCGCGCTTCACGAACCAGGGACGGCTCGTGACGCCCGATGCGACGGACTACACGGAAGGGAGCTACAACGCCATCCGCACCTACATGTGGGCCGGCATGATGTCGCCTGAGGACCCGGGGCGCTTCCCGCTCGTCGAACGCTTCCAGCCGATGGTGGATGCGACGAGGAAGCTCAATTTCCCGCCCGAAAAGGTGAATGTCGTCACGGCGGACGTCGAGGCGCCGGGGCCGGCCTATTTCGGCGCCTGTCTTCTCTCGCTTCTCGGCAATGACCGCACGGCGGGCCTCATCCGCACGGTGCTCTCGGCCGAAGGCGTGACGAGGGACCGCTATTACGGGAACGTTCTCGTTCTTTACGGACTCGGCTTTGACGAAGGGCGATTCCTCTTCGACCGCGACGGCCGCCTCGTGATCCGCATGGAAGAGGCGCAGAAATAATGACTCAGGAAAAAACAATCGACCCTAAGGCCCCGTCTTCGGGCGGGCGCACGGCAACTGCCGACGGCCTGATTCTGCCCATTACGGGCCTCGGGGTCTGGAATCTCTACTTCCTCGCGAAGTTCGGACTTGCGTGGGCGGGCTACCTCAATCTCTCGCCCCTCTGGAATGCGCTCTTCATTGCCGCGCTTCTCATTCCGCTCCGCTCAGGCGTTCTGCGGTTCCTGCGCGGAGCAGCCGGCATCGTCTGCGCCTTCATGCTCCTCTGGAGCGAAAGCTGGCTCCCGGGGATTGAAAGCATTACCGCGAACGCGGGCGGCATTGCCGGGTTCTCGTGGAACTACATCCTCGAACTCGCGCTCGACTTCATCAACTGGCAGATGGTCGGCTGCGGCGCGCTCGGCATTCTTCTCTACGTGCTTCTCAGGAACACGATCCGCATCACCTTCGTCACGCTCTGCTGCTTCATCGGCATGACGGTGACGCCGATGGTGGACGCCTTTTTTGCGAAGGACGCCGGCGAGGACAATTCCGTCGTCGCCGCGGCGGACGGGGGCGCTGCCGGCGGGAAGAATCAGGCGGTGTCGGACAGCAAGACCGTGAAGGAATGGTACGAGGCGTTCCTTGCCTACGAAAAGGAGCGCCGCGCGGAATTCCCGACCGGGATTCCGGAGAAGGATACGCCCTTCGACATTCTGCTTCTCAATATCTGCTCGCTTTCGAACGACGACCTCGCGGCGTCGCAGCTCGAGAACCATCCGCTCTTTTCGCGCTTCAACATCCGCTTCGACAACTTCAATTCCGCGACGTCCTACTCGGGACCTGCGGCGCTGAGGCTTTTGACCGGCGCGTGCGGGCAGCCCTCGCACAACGACCTCTACGGCGAAAGGCGGACCGAATGCGAAACGCTCAACCGCCTGGGGGCCTTGGGCTTCTCGCAGCACGTCATGATGGACCATACGGGCGAATACGACGACTTCCTCCAGGTTCTGCGCGACAAGACGGGCCTTTCTGCGCCCCTTGAAAGCAAGGGCCAGCCGATTCCGATCCGCTACATGGGCTTTGACGACGAGGAGCTCGCCGATACGCTCGCGCTCCTTCGCTTCTGGCAGCGCACGACTGCACGCGCGAAGGAAAAGAGAAGCGTCACTTTCATGAACCTCATTTCGCTTCATGACGGCAACCGCCTCCCGCGCCACGGACGCTCGGAAGAGTTCAAGCCCCGCGCGCAGCGGATGTTCGACGACATCAACACCTTCATCCGCGAGCTCGAGCGCACGCGCCGCCGCGTGATGATCGTCCTCGTCCCTGAACACGGCGCTGCCGTCAGGGGCGACCGCATTCAGGCGCCTCGCCTGCGCGACATCCCGACGCTTCGCATCACGGAAGTGCCGACCATGGTGAAGTTCGTGGGCGTGCGGGGATTGCCTGAGCAGCCGATCCACGTGACGGGCGACACGAGCTACCTCGCGCTCACGTCCCTCATCGGCCGCACGATTGAAAAGAACTTCTTCTCGAAATCGGGCGGCGCCGTTCCGCTCGAGGAGCTCGTCCAGAACCTTCCGGAAACCCACCGGGTTTCGGAAAACGGTCAGGCGAAGATCCTTGAACTGAAGGACGTCGAATATCTGAGAAGAAACGACGACTGGAAGCCCTACGGCGGGTGAGCCCGGTCGGAAGGTCCTTTCAAAAATGAAGAGGCCGGCAGCTTGTCCTCGGGCAGGCGCCGGCCTTCGCATAAGAATCTGCGACGGATCGAATGTCAGGAGGAAAACTGCAGCCATGCCTGAACTCCCTGAAGTTGAAGTAACGCGGCGCGGCCTCGCGCCCGCCGTGGTCGGAAAGGTTGTGACGGGAGCCGTGGTTCGCGCGCCGAAGCTCCGGTCGCCTGTGCCCGATCTTGCGGAGTGCCTCTCCGGGAAAAAGCTCGTGAGCCTCGGGCGCCGGGCGAAGTATCTCGTCTGGACTTTCGAAGGAAAGGACGGGAAAAGAGCGTGGCTCGTCACGCACATGGGGATGAGCGGCTCCTGGAGGATCTGGCCGGCCCCTGCGCCCGAACCCCATCGGCACGACCACATCGACATCGATTTCGGCGATACGGTGCTCCGCTATACCGATCCGCGGCGCTTCGGCGACTTCCGCTGGTTTGAGAGGGATCCCTATGACGAGGAGCCGCTCCGGAGTCTTGGGAAAGAGCCCTGGGACGAAGCCGTCACGCCTTCCTGGTTCCTCTCGGAATTGAAGAAAACGTCGAGGCCCGTCAAGGAAGTGCTCCTCTCTGGGAAAATCGTCGTCGGCTGCGGCAACATCTATGCGAGCGAGGCGCTCTTTGAGGCCGGGATCCGGCCGACGAGGCGCGCCGACCGGATTTCCGCGGAACGCACGGAGAAGCTCCTTGCTGCCATCCGGGACGTGCTCTCGAAGGCAATCGCTTCGGGCGGCTCGACGCTGCACGACTTCCACGGACCTGAGGGCGAGACCGGGTGGTTTCCGCTCGCTTGCGCGGTCTATGGACGGGAAGGCGAGAACTGCCCGAAGTGCGGCGGGAAGATCAAAAGAATCGAGCAGGGCGGTCGGTCGACCTTCTTCTGTCCGCACTGCCAGCACTGAAGTTCTGTCTGATTTGCGATCCCAGAAAAATGCCTTCCGGAGGACCGGAAGGCATTTGCGGGAGTTTCGGCACTCTCATGAAGAGCACGGGGAGTCCCGGGTCTTCGTGAGCCGATGCTTAACGGATTTCGTAGCGGACGGCTGCCGGCGCGCCGATGCTCGTCTTGTCGCCGGGCTTCACGCCGCGGAAGGCGTTTTCGGCGTCAGTGCCTTTCTTTACGGCTTCGACCACCTTGTCCTTCATGGCTTCGAGCGCCTTCTCATCCTTCGCGGTGAGAGTCACCTCAAAGGACGCGGAAGCCGCAATGGCGTTGACGGTGGAGCCGCCGTTGAGGTTCGCAATGACGGCATCCGGAAGGGCCTTCTCGATTTCCATTACGCTTCGAGCGGCGGCATGGACGGCATTGGTGTTGCCGTAATTGCCGTTTGAGTGACCGCCGGGACCGCGGAGCGACACTTCGAGTGTCTGCGTTGCGGCAAGTGCGCTTCCCGAGAGGAGAAGCATCAGGAAAAGGGCCGTTCCCTGGGTACGGATCTTAAGCATGGTTCATCTCCCCGGTTATTTGTACATGTCTTCGGTGGTGCGCTCGCCGATAGGCGGCACGCTCGGCTCAATCACGCGGCCGTCGGAAAGCTCGCAGCCCGAAACCAGAAGTCCGGTCATCAGGAACCGCATGATGCGCTTGGCTTCATCCTGGCCGTTTCCGGGAATGCCGTATTCGTACCAGGTGTGGCCGCCGCCGGTCTTCGCAGCCGTGCCCATGTTGAAGTTGATCGTGGGAACGCCGACGGCTGCCGGCACGTTGTCGTTCAAAGAGGCGGCTCTTTCTGTGAGTTCCTTATTCCTGTTGTCGATTCCGATCGTGCGCCCCGTCTGCCAGTAGGCCTGCAGAAGCGGAACGTTGTAGTCGGTTCGCTGATAGGCAGGACGGTCGCCGAACCAGACGAGCTTCATCGTGACGGCATCCTTGTCGCCCGCTTTGAGGCCGTAGGCTGCATTTTCCGCTTCCATGGCCTTCTGGAACTGCGGCTCAATCTGGCTGCGGATCGCAGTGAGCGGTCCCTGGGTCGGGCTTCTCATGTCGACCATGAGCGTGCAGTCGGGGCTTCTCGCGCCCGTTTGGGGCTTGGTGCAGTTGACGACGCCCACGGTGTAGGTGGTGCGCTCAGCCTTCTTGTCGAAGTCGTAGGGCGAATGAATGTCTGAAATCGCCGCAATCGCGCGGCTCACGGCCGAGAGGGCGGAGGGGCGCGGCTTGTCGCCGGGCTTAAAGCCGTCGCGCTCCGAGTACGTGATTTCGAAGCGGTAGGAACCGAGGTAATTCACGATTGAGGAGCCGGGCGTGAGCGAGTCGGCGGCCACATTGGCAACGAAGTTGAGGGCGTTGTTGCCTTTCCCCGTATCCTGGTTGTAGCCGTAGAGCTGCTTCATGCCGCAAAGGTTGCCTTTGCCTTCCTCGCCCGCGGTGCCGCAGAACCAGACGTCGTAGACGGGTTTGATCCCGTACTTCTTCATCATTTTGGCGGCGGTGAGGACCGAGACGGTATTGATCATCGCGTCGCCGAAGCCCGTGACGTAGATGCGGTAGGCGTCGGCCTTCACGGCTTCGTCGAGGTCGTTGAAGCGCCGGTAGGCCTTCTTCCAGTTTTCGTCCTCAATGACGCGGCCGTTCTTGTCGAAGTGAATTTCATCCTTGAGCGCTTCGAGTTCGGCCGGAGTCGCGACGAGAGGCTCCTTCGCCTTCTGGAGCTTCACCGGCACGTAGGGATTTGTTTCAGGCGGAAGTTCCGCGGGGTTCACCGTATCGATGTGGCCTTCGAAAAGGACCTTGGGGAACTGTCCCTTATAGCTTTCCGCGCCCGGACGCTGCGGATAGGTGCCGGGGATTCTCACGCAGACGTTGTAGACGGGCTTCCCGTCGACGATCTGAAGGCCCGCGCCCTTGATGATGCCTTCGGGCGTCGTCATGATGTCTTCGGGCGAAAAGCCCCATTCATTCACAAGGCGCTTCGTGATCTCCTGCTGGCGGCGAAGTTCGAGGCGCGAGGGCGACGCGATGCGCACGAGCTCCATGAGCGTATTGAAGCGCCATTTTTGGCCTTCCTCGCTCTTGAGTTCGTCGTACATCTTCTGGAAGACCGCGTCCTGCCACATGGTCTCGGCGTTCGCCTTCATTTCGGGCGAGACCTGCGGAACGGCAGCCAGCGCCGGAATGCCGAAGGCGAGAAGAAGTGCCGCGGCAGAGAGCTTCAGACGGTTCATGGGGAACCTCCTTTGGGTGATGGTTTTGCGGCTCTGTTTATGCAGAGCGGATTCCCTGCGGAAATCTGCGCCAGAGCTTCGAGATACGGTATCAAGGAGGCTTACCTGCAAGCAAGATGAGGGAAACGATGGGTTGACCGGTGCCGGGAGAGGAAAGGCACCGGAGACGAGCGATGAATTCAACTTGCGCGAAAGGAGGTAGGCCTGAATATACAAGGAAGCGTTGTATCGATACTGAATATGGGGGGTGAGAAAAAGTGTGATGGCACGAGGTTGGAATAAGCTCATTTTTTTCTGTTGGATAGATGATTCCTTCGCGATGGCTTTGTTTTCAAGGGGGGCGCTTATACCTGTTTCAAAAAACTAAGGGATTCTCATATATCTCTCATGTAAACAATATAAATCATAAAATTAATAAAAATACTTAACTGTAGTTGTCATAAAACTACATGTATGACTATTAGTCGTTTATTGACGACTATGATGCAGAAAATTAAACTTTTAACATTAATTGGAGACTTGTGCGGTATTTAATTTTTTGGCCTGAGAAGTGAAATTAAATACTATAAAATAAAATGCGATGATAATAATATATTGCGAGTTGTAAGATGAAAAATCGAGATTTTTGGCCTTTCGACGTTTAGTGTGGACATGTAGCCCGACCGCTACGGTGGCGTGATACCCTTCCAAGGCATGGGAACGGCGGGGAATAACCGGTTATCAGCT
>NZ_WEHX01000079.1 GCF_009183815.1 Sutterella seckii
AACTGCCAATTTTTAGACTGTAAACAACCGAATTTATGTGTTGGGTCCGGATTTTCCGGTTGCAGTCATAAAAATTGGCACTTGCTCAGACCTTCCTTAGGATATTTAACTTCAAATGGACGCTCTTCAGAAGCTTCTTTTCGAACGCGCCAATGTGCGCGGTGAAACGGTAACCCTCGGCGACGAACTCTCGCGCGCCGTTGAGCATCAGAACCTCCCGCTCGCCGCAAGGCGCTTTGCCGGGGAGCTCGCCGCCGCAGCGCTCCTTTCTGCCGGCGCCCTTCAGTTTGAGGGCACGGTTGCGCTTCAGATCGAAGGGGACGGTCTCATCCGCCGCGCGCTCGCCGAAGTCCGCCAGGGCTTCACCTTCCGCGTGATGATTCAGATGCGCGAGGACGCGGGCGAGATCGATCCCAACGCCGACTTGACGACGCTCGTGAATCAGACGGGCAAAGGCCGCTGCGCCTTCATTCTCGACCGCGCCAACCGGCCGGCAGAGGAAGCGCCCTATCAGGGCATCGTGCCGCTCGAGGGGAAGACCTTCGCCGAGGCGCTTGAAAACTACTTCGACCGCTCCGAACAGGTGGAGACGAAGCTTGCGCTCGCCGCCGACGAGCATGCCGCGGGCGGCCTCTTCCTTCAGAAGCTCCCGGGCGAAGGCGGCAAGCTCCCCAAGGACTTCGACCCCGAAGGCTGGAACCGCGTCAAGATGTTTGCCGACACCGTGAAGAGCGAAGAGCTCCTCACGCTCGCTCCGGAAGACATCAACCGCCGTCTCTTCTGGGAAGAGTCGCCGCTCGTCACCTTCGAGACCACGCCGAAATTCGCCTGCACGTGCTCGCCCGAGCGCTTTGACGGCATCGTGCGTTCGCTCGGCGAAAAGGAAGCCATGGCGATCGTGGAGGAAACCGGCGGCATCGACATCAGCTGCCGCTTCTGCGGAAGCAGAAAGCACTACGACGCCGTCGACGTGAAGGCGCTCTTTGCAAACGCCGACGGCCCGCACGAGGCCTGAAGCAGAACGGCTTAATCGCGCCGGTCGCGGGCCCTCGGCGCCCGCAGGTTCTTCGGCGCGTGATAGAGATCTGACTTCTTGGGCTCAAAGGTAGGCTTTGAGCCCGCTTTTATATCGGGCGCATCGACGTTGGGCATCGACTCGATGGCGTTCGTCTTCTTCTGCGCTTCTTCAGTCGTTTCGATCCGGAAGAGCACTTCATTGGGCCGGATCATGTTGAGGTCGTTCCTCGCGTGCTCCTCAATCGCATCCTGATTGGAGACGAGAGAAGCGTATTCGGCCGCGAGCGCCTCGTTGCTTCTCCTCAGCTCCTCGTTCAAAGCCTGCTGCTGGCGCAGGCTCTCGCGCATTTCCTCAATATGATCCCAGCTCGCCTTCCCCGCCCAGATCTGGTACTGAGCAAAGCAGAGGCCGAAAAAGAGAATGAAGATGAAGAAGCGAACCATCGGGAAAAAACGTGAGGATCCGACAGGGAAAGGAAAAGAAAACGGGCGCCGCAGAAAAGCCCTGAGGGTCATTTCTGCAGGACGCCCGCTTTTTTCGTCAGCGTGTCCGCTAGCTTAGCAACTTAGCCGCGAAGCTGGTGGAAAGCACGGCGGCCCGGATAGCAGGCGACGCCTTCGAGATGCTCCTCGATGCGAAGGAGCTGGTTGTACTTCGCCATGCGGTCGGAGCGGCTCATCGAGCCCGTCTTGATCTGGCCGGCATTGAGGCCCACGGCGATGTCGGCAATGGTGCTGTCTTCCGTTTCGCCCGAGCGGTGCGAGATGACGGCCGTGTAGGCGGCGGACTTCGCCATGTTGACGGCTTCGAAGGTTTCGGAGAGCGTGCCGATCTGATTCACCTTGATGAGAATCGAGTTGGCGATGCCGCGGTCGATGCCTTCGCGCAGGATCTTCGGGTTCGTGACGAAGAGGTCGTCGCCGACGAGCTGAACCTGATTGCCGAGCGCGGCGGTGAGCTTCGCCCACCCTTCCCAGTCGCCTTCAGCCATGCCGTCTTCGATCGAGATGATCGGATAGCGGCCGCACCAGTCGGCGAGAACGCCGATCCAGTCGTCGGCCGTGAGCGCGTCGCCCGAGGACTTCTTCATCACATAACGGCCGTCGTCGAAGAATTCCGACGAAGCGCAGTCGAGCGCGAGGCAGACGTCGCGGCCCGGTTCGTAGCCGGCAGCGCCGATCGCGTCGAGAATCAGGTCGAGCGCTTCCTCGTGCGAGCCGATCGTGGGGGCGAAGCCGCCTTCGTCGCCCACGGCGGTCGAGAGGCCGCGGCCGTTGACGAGCTTTTTGAGGGCATGGAAGGTTTCCGCGCCGCAGCGAAGCGCTTCGCGGAAGCTCGTGGCGCCCACCGGAACAATCATGAATTCCTGCAGGTCGAGGTTGTTGTTCGCGTGCGCGCCGCCGTTGATCACGTTCATCATCGGGACGGGGAGCGTCACCGCGCCCGTGCCGCCGAAATAGCGGTAGAGCGGAAGGCCCGTTTCCTGAGCGGCCGCGCGGGCGACGGCCATGGAGACGGCGAGGATGGCGTTGGCGCCGAGACGGCTCTTGTTTTCCGTGCCGTCAAGGTCAATCATCAGGCGGTCGATGAATTCCTGGTCGGAAGCTTCAAGACCAATCACCGCATCGGCGATTTCGCCCGAAACGTTGCCCACGGCCTTGGTGACGCCCTTGCCCGAATAGCGGGCAGGATCGCCGTCGCGCAGCTCAATCGCTTCGCGAACGCCCGTCGAGGCGCCCGAAGGCACGGCAGCGGTGGCGATGCAGCCGCTTTCAAGCCAGACTTCGGCTTCAACCGTCGGATTGCCGCGGCTGTCAAGAACCTCACGGCCGATCACATCGATAATGGCGCTCATTGATTTACCTCTCAGAGAAAAGACCTGCGGGGGAGCTCGAGGCGCTTCAAAGCCCGCAGGAGAAGAAAAAATGGGGAAAGATCAGGCGAAGTTTTCTTCAAGATAGGGACGCGCCTTCACGATGCGGTCTATCTCGACGAGTTCGGAAAGAAGCTCCTTCATGCGGTCGAGCGGCACGAGGTTCGGGCCGTCCGAAAGCGCCTTCGCCGGATTGGGGTGCGTTTCCATGAAGAAGCCCGCAACGCCCACTGCGCAGGCCGCGCGCGCAAGCACCGGAACGAACTGGCGCTGACCGCCCGAGGAGGTGCCGTTACCGCCGGGGAGCTGCACGGAGTGCGTGGCGTCCATGACGACGGGAGCATGGGTCGCGCGCATGATGGCGAGGCCGCGCATGTCGGAGACGAGGTTGCCGTAGCCGAAGCTGGCGCCCCGCTCGCAGCACATGAAGCGGTCTGGATCAAGCCCCGCATCGACCGCGGCCGCCCGGGCCTTCTCGATCACGTTCACCATGTCGCCCGGAGCAAGGAACTGGCCCTTCTTGATGTTGACGGGCTTTCCCGACTGCGCGCAGGCGACGATGAAGTCGGTCTGGCGGCAGAGGAAGGCGGGCGTTTGAAGCACGTCCACCGCGGCGGCAACCGCCGGAACCTCGGCTTCCGTGTGAACGTCCGTGAGAACGGGAACGCCCGCGACCTCGCGGACCTTCTTCAGAATCTCAAGACCCTTTTCCATGCCGAGGCCGCGGTAGCTTTTCCCGGACGTGCGGTTCGCCTTGTCGTAGCTTGCCTTGAAGATGTAGGGGATGCCGAGGCTGCCGGTGATTTCCTTCATCCGGCAGGCGATGTCGATCGCCATCTGTTCGCCCTCGATGACGCAGGGGCCGGCAATCAGAAAGAACGGACGGCGGTTGCCGACCTCAAAACCACAGAGCTGCAAGATGAATCTCCAGAAAAGGGATCCGGGACTTCGCGCCCGGAAGAAGTGAAAGGCGGCGCTTCATCCATTGGATAAAGGCCGCCTTCGCTTCAGAGTACTGATTGCGGGAGGCCTTTACTTGCCGGCCTTCGCTTCTTCGGCATGCTTCACCGCAGCTTCAATGTAGGCCTTGAAGAGCGGATGGCCGAAGCGGGGATTCGACGTGAATTCCGGATGGAACTGCACGGCGAAGAAGAAGGGATGATTCGGGAGCTCCATCATTTCCGGGAGATGCTCGCCCGGAGTCTTGGCGGAGATCACCATGCCCTTTTCCTCGAACTGAGCAACGTAGGAGTTGTTCACTTCGTAGCGGTGACGATGGCGTTCGGCAACGACGTCGCCGTAGATCTTGTGGCCGAGGGTGCCGTCGGCAACCGGGACTTCCTGACGGCCGAGGCGCATCGTGCCGCCCAGGTCCGAAGACTCGTCGCGGCGCTGCACCTGGCCCGAGCGGTCCTTCCATTCGGTAAGGAGCGCAACGACGGGGTGCGGCGTGTTGGGATCGAGCTCGGTCGAATTGGCGCCGCCCAGGCCGCAGACGTGACGGGCGAATTCAATCACCGCGCACTGCATGCCGAGGCAGATGCCGAGGAAGGGAATGTTGTTGACGCGGGCGTATTCGATCGCCTTGATCATGCCTTCCGTACCACGCTTGCCGAAGCCGCCCGGAACGAGGATGCCGTCGAGGCCCTTCAGAAGGTCGGTGCCTTCCTCCTCAATCTTGGTCGAGTCGATGAGGCGGGTCTTCACGCGGGTGTCCGTGTGGATGCCGGCGTGGATGAGCGCTTCGTTGAGGGACTTGTAGCTGTCGGCGTAGTCGACGTACTTGCCCACCATGCCGATCGTCACTTCGTGCTTCGGGTTCTTGAGGCGCTCGACGATGTTCTGCCAGGCGGAGAGGTCCGCCGGCTTCGTTTCAAGGCCGAGCTTCTTGCAGACGAGTTCATCCAAGTGCTGCGCATGGAGCATGAGCGGCACTTCGTAGATGGTCGAGGCGTCCGCAACGCTGATCACGCAGTCCATCGGAACGTTCGCAAAGAGCGAAATCTTCGCGCGCTCGCCTTCCGGAACCATGCGTTCGGCGCGGCAGAGGAGGATGTCGGGGTAGACGCCTTCCTCGCGGAGCTTCTGCACGGAGTGCTGCGTGGGCTTCGTCTTCAGTTCGCCGGCCGACGCAATCCACGGGCAGAGCGTGAGGTGGATGAAGCAGGTGTTGTTGCGGCCGACGCGGAAGGACATCTGGCGGACGGCTTCCACGAAGGGCAGCGACTCGATGTCGCCCACCGTGCCGCCGATTTCGACGACGCACACATCGGGCTTTCCGTCCCTGGTGGACGCCGCGCCGCGGGCGATGAATTCCTGAATTTCGTTCGTGATGTGCGGAATCACCTGCACGGTCTTGCCGAGATACTCGCCGCGGCGTTCCTTGCGCAGCACGCTCTCGTAGATCTGGCCCGACGTGAAGTTGTTGGGCTTATGCATCTTCGTCGAGATGAAGCGCTCGTAGTGGCCGAGGTCAAGGTCGGTCTCCGCGCCGTCTTCCGTCACGAACACCTCGCCGTGCTGGAAAGGAGACATCGTGCCCGGGTCCACATTGATGTAGGGATCGAGCTTGATCATCGTGACCTTGAGGCCACGGGATTCGAGGATTGCCGCAAGCGAAGCGGCGGCGATGCCCTTGCCGAGAGAGGACACAACGCCGCCGGTGACAAATACGTACTTGGTCATGGTTCCAACCGAGAGGAAAGACGGAAACTGATGAATCCGGGATTATAAGCGGGAGAGGCAAACCGAACGGGATATTTTGCTTAGCGCGAACGCGACCCGCGAATGCCGCTCCTATGATGGGAAAGGCCCGATGCCGCCTCATGAAGCGCCTTTGCCTTAATTCTAAGGAAAAGCACTTAGATTGCACAGCGTCGGAAACGATTAAGACGTCTAGGGAGCCGGGGCAGGCGGATTTTCAGCCGGATAGAGCGCCTTCAGGGCGTCGTAGAGGACTTTGGGCGCGATGCTCTCGTCCGTGATGCCGGCGTAAGTCACGATCTCCGTGCGGATGCCCTGCTCTTCGAGAAGCGGAACGGCCTCGCTGCGGAATGCGCTTTCGCTCCCCTGTTCGAACTGAGAGCCGTCGTCATTGATGAAGGTGCCGTAGAAAGCGGGCTTCGGATCCTTCGCCGTGCGGGCGCCGGCCTTGAGCGCCCGGCGGAGCAGCGCCCCCTTGTCCCACCAGAGGGCGGGATCGAGCACCGCATAGCCGTCAAAGCTCTCCGGGTGGTGAAGAAGCGCATGGAGCACGAAGAGGCCGCCCAGGCCCTCGCCCGCGATAATGCGGCGCTTCACCTTAAGCTGCTGCGGAAGATTGAGCTCGATGGCGTTCTTCAGTTCCGTCGTGAGGAAATGGTAGAACCCCTCGGCGCCGCCGCCCCGGGGCTTTGCGTTTTCATGTACGTTTCCCTCCTCATCGGCGTTCGACGGGGTGGGCGTGAAGTCCTCGATCGGATTCCCGCTCACCACCCCCACAACGACGCAGGGGCCGAGCCCGGAGATGCGCGGGTCCTCCAGCCAGGCGGCTGAGGCTGCGGCGAAGGGAAAATATTTTTCCGCATCCAGCACGAAAAAGACCGTGACTTCCTGCGGAAGCGTTCTCTGCGCGTAGGCGGGCGGAATTCTCAGCCAGTATTCGCGCTCCTCATTGAGAAGCCCCGAATGAAAGCGGTGCTTTTCGCCCAGAATGATCGGCTGGGAAGTGGGCGACGAAAGCACGGAGAGATCTCCGGGAGCCGCGCTCAGAGCGGCAGGGAAGAGTCCCGACGCTGCAAGCGCAAGGGTGAGGAGAATCTGTCGGAGCATGAGGAGAGGAGCTTTAATCTTTGCAGAACCTGAAAATTATGCTCTCTCCTCACTTGCCTCTTCCCCGAATACCCACTAGGAATAACCCCGTCACGCGTCCTTGCTGCAGGAACACTTTTTAGTCTGCGAATCCTCGCATGAGGCGTTCTTAGGGCAAACCCACCAGGGCGTCATGCAGGCCCATTCGGGCTGCACCGTCACATGATCAATGCCGAAGCGTCCCTTGATGCCCTCGCGGATCTCGTGGAGGATTCTCGGCCAGCACTCATAAGAGGAAATGAGCACGTGGCACTGCACGGCATCGTGCCCCGGAGAAATCGTCCAGACATGAAGATCGTGCACTTCCTCCACATCCTTCACGGAGCGGATGTATTCGCCCACGGCGTCGTAGTCCGTATTCTCAGGCGTGCTGTCGAGCAGAATCCGGATCGAATCGCGCAGAATCGTCCAGGTGGCGTGCAGAAGGAGCGCGCCCACGAACATGGAGAGAAGCGGATCGACGATCGCCGGACCGCCGAGCCAGATCACGGCGCCCGCGATGATGGCGGCCACCGATCCCATGAGGTCTCCCATGACGTGCAGAAGCGCCGCACGGGTGTTGACGTTCTTTCTGTCGCGCGAGAGCGACCAGGCAACGCCCACGTTGATGATGAGGCCCGTGAGTGCAATCGTCATCACGTTGAAGCCCGAAACGGCCGCAGGCTCGCGGATGCGCTCGAAGGCTTCAAGGAAAAGCCAGAGGACGACGCCGAGCATGATGAGGCCGTTCACGAAGGCGGCAATCACCTCGACGCGGCCGTGGCCGAAGCTGTGAACCTTGTCGGCGCCCTTCATCGCGATGCGGTTGGCAATGAGCGCAAAGAAGAGGCTCATCGAGTCGGTGAGCATGTGGCCGGCGTCGCCGATCAGGGCGAGCGAATTTGCAAACCAGCCGCCGATCAGCTCAACGGCGGAGAAGGTGAGCGTGAGAAGAACTGCGAATCCGAGCACGGAGCCGCGGGTCTTTTCCGAAGCGTGCGTGCGGGGGCTGTCGCCTTCGCCGTGCGTAAAGAATTCCGAGGGATTTTCGAGGGGCTGGGCCTGCGCAATCGCAAGGGCGCCCTTTTGATTTTCGACTGTCATTTTTGAAATGACTCCTGCGAAAAAAGAAGCAGCAAAGGGCCTCGAAAATGAGAATGAATCCAAAAATCTGCGCCCGATAGAGCAAAACCGCTTTGAGGCGTTCGGGGCTTTTCCCCTCTCGCTTCAAAGCGGTCTTTCAAGGTCAGCATTCTACCGGCAAGAAAAAAGGGCGGCATCAAAATGATGTAACCCTTTGTTTCTCTTAAAGAAGAACGATTCTCAGAAGCGCTCTCTCCCGGAAATCCGGAGGAGCGCTTCGGGAGGAAAATCGCCTTACTTGTTCCCGCCGAGGAGCGGCGTCATGTCGCTGCCCGAAAGGAGGCCTTCCTTCGAGTAGATGCCGAGCTTCGCGCGGGTGTCGACGATGTCGAGGTTGCGCATCGTGAGCTGGCCGATGCGGTCTTCGGCCGTGAACATCGAGTCGCCCTTTTCCATCGTGAGGCGCGAGGGTTCGTAGGTGAGGTTCGGGCTCACGGTGTTGAGGATCGTGTAGTCGTTGCCGCGGCGGAGTTCGAGCGTCACTTCGCCCGTGATGGCCGAAGCCACCCAGCGCATGGCGGTTTCGCGCAGCATGATCGCCTGGCTGTCGAACCAGCGGCCCTGGTAGAGGTAGCGGCCGAGGCGGATGCCGTTCGTGCGGTACTGCTCGATCGTGTCCTCATTGTGGATGCCGGTGACGAGGCGTTCGTAGCAGATGAAGAGAAGCGCCATGCCCGGGGCTTCGTAGATGCCGCGGCTCTTCGCTTCAATGATGCGGTTTTCGATCTGGTCGGACATGCCGAGGCCGTGACGGCCGCCGATGCGGTTGGCTTCCATCATGAGCGCGACCGGGTCGGAGAACTTCTGACCGTTGATTTCGACCGGGACGCCGTCCTTGAAGGCAACCTTCACGACTTCCGGCTCGATCTTGCAGTCTTCGCGCCAGAAGGGAACGCCCATGATCGGCTCGACGATCTTCATGCTCGAATTGAGGTGCTCGAGATCCTTCGCCTCGTGCGTGGCGCCGAGCATGTTGGAGTCGGTCGAATAGGCCTTCTCGGCAGACATGCGGTAGCTGAAGCCTTCCTTCTGCAGGAACGCGGACATTTCTGCGCGCCCGCCGAGTTCGCGGATGAAGGTGACGTCAAGCCAGGGCTTGTAGATCTTGAGGTTCGGATTGGCAAGGAGGCCGTAGCGGTAGAAGCGCTCGATGTCGTTGCCCTTGTAGGTCGAGCCGTCGCCCCAGATGTTGACGCCGTCCTCGCGCATGGCGGCGACGAGCATCGTGCCCGTGACCGCGCGGCCGAGCGGCGTGGTGTTGAAGTAGAGCTGGCCGCCCGTGGAAATGTGGAAGGCGCCCGACTGAATCGCGGCGATGCCTTCATTTACGAGCTGAGCGCGGCAGTCGACGAGACGGGCCTTCTCGGCGCCGTACTCCATGGCGCGGCGGGGAATGGCCTCATAGTCCGTTTCATCCGGCTGAGCGAGGTTCGCCGTATAGGCATAGGGAAGCGCACCCTTGGTCTTCATCCAGCGCAGAGCGCAGCTCGTATCAAGACCGCCCGAGAAGGCAATGCCCACCTTCTCGCCAACCGGAACGCTTTGAAGAATCGTTTGAGACATGACTAGAAACCCGTTAGAAATTCTTTTCGTAACGCCCGGGGAAATATCGGGCCGTTCATCATTATCGGCGCTGAGCGCGTGATTTTGAGGCTGAATCCGCGCTTCGGATTGCTTTTTTGGAGGCGCGCAAAGGGTATAAGGGAAACACCTTATTTCCTTTGCGTAATAGGCTGTTTTTTGTCGACAATTGGTCGGAATTCACGAAAAATTCCGAGGCTTGCCGGCGATCATTGCGCTGCGGGAGAAAGCCCTGAGCGGCTCCTCAGTGCGAGCGCAATGAAGGGCAGAACCTTCCTGTCGTTCGGCCGGTTGAGGAAGTGAAGGAGTTCGTGCGGGGGGACGAGGCTCACGGCCTGGCTTTCCCAGCCGGCGTCCTTCGGCGACCCGGCAGTACGCCTCGCGAGGTAGTAGCGCGTGATCGTCTTCGTCCTCTCGATGTCGCAGAGGTAGGAGAGGGGTTCGGCCACGATGCCGCTCTCCTCCCAGCCTTCCTTCACGGCATTGACGACGAGGGAGAGACCGGGTTCGAGCCGTCCCTTCGGGAAGGTGGCCTCGACGTCCCCGAACTGATTGGTCGGGTGCGCGAGCCAGATGCGCTGGTCGGACTCAATGATCACGAGGCCGCTCGTGCGGCGCTTGGGACTCTCGGGTTCCGGGGGCTCCGGAAATTTCCGGCAGCGCTTCATGAGCGCGCGCCAGTCGTCCTCGCCCAGCTCCTCATGCGTGAAGGGAATGCCGTTGAGACGCTCCGGGAGGATCCCCGGGTGCGTGACGGACCACGTGGCGGCCTCATCGGGATTGAGCCACGTCCCGGGGGCCGAGCCCGAAGTCGGGGAAAAGACGGGGACCGGGTCGCCGTTTTCGTCCCGCGCCGGATGAAAGTAGAGCGCTTCTTCCTGCATGCTGTTCGCCCAGGTTTCTCAAATTGAAGAACGCTTCATTCTACGGGGCGTTGTTTGCAGAAGGATGACATCAGAGGAAAGGCCTCGGCAACAAAGTTCCGGGCTACAACCACAGGCGCAGGCGGCTTCGCATCGGTATAAACCTTAATTCAAGCTGAAAGGTAAATCTGAATCAAGAAGAGCAGATAAAAGCCTCCAGTCAGGCCCCACACGAATACACTGAAGCCATCTGCAGAGCGCTCTCCGGCATACGAAATGTCTTCCTGCCGCACAGGCCTTCACGCAGACCATACAGGCTACTGAGCCCGATCAAGAGGCTTGCAGAGCCTATACCACCCGCTAAACGCAAAAAAGGAGTGTTGTCACATGAACTTTAAGCATTCGTTGCTCGCCCTGACGCTCGCTGCCGCTTCCTCCGCCGCGCTTGCTCTGCCGAACATCGCCGTGCTCGCCACGGGCGGCACGATCGCCGGCGCCGGCCAGTCGGCCACGGGTTCGGCCTACAAGGCCGGTCAGGTGTCGGTCAACCACCTCGTGGCGGCTGTTCCCCAGCTCGCCAAGGTCGCCAATGTGACCCCGGTGCAGGTTGCGCAGATCGGCTCGCAGGACATGTCCGATGAAGTCTGGCTCAAGCTCGCCAAGACCCTCGCCTCTGACTGCGGCAAGTATGACGGCTTCGTCATCACGCACGGCACCGACACGATGGAAGAGACCGCCTACTTCCTGCAGCTCACCAACCGCTGCAAGAAGCCGGTCGTGCTCGTGGGCGCCATGCTCCCGTCGACCGGTCTCTCCGCTGACGGCCCGAGGAACCTCTATCAGGCTGTGATCACGGCTGCTGAGCCGAAGACGGCCGAACAGGGCGTCGTCGTTGCGATGGACAACGTTGTCATCGGCGCCCGCGACGTCTATAAGTCGAACACCACGCAGCCCGAAACCTTCCAGGCCATGAACTTCGGCAAGGTGGGCTGGATCTTCAACGACAAGGTCACCTACGAAGCCGTGGGCCTGCGCGCCCAGCTTCCGGCTCCGTTCGACGTCACGAAGCTTGATTCGCTCCCCAAGGTCGGCATCGTCTACAACCATGCCGGCGTTGAGAAGTATCAGGCCGAAGCGCTTGTAAAGGCGGGCTATAAGGGCATCGTCTCCGCCGGCGTCGGCAACGGCAACATCCATAAGGATGTCTGGCCCGTGCTCGAACAGGCCGCCAAGGACGGCATCGTTGTGGTCCGCGCCTCCCGCGTTCCGACCGGCTCCGCCACGAAGGACGCCGAGGTTGACGACCAGAAGATGCACTGGGTTGCCGCTCAGTCGCTTAATCCCCAGAAGGCCCGCGTGCTCCTGCAGCTGAGCCTCACGAAGACCGGCGACTGGAAGGAAGTCCAGAAGTACTTCGACAAGTATTAATTTGTCGCAGCGACACTGCCGGCCTCCCGCATAAGGAGGCCGGAGATGGAGATCGGGTAGGAGGCATGGGATTAGTTCCCATGCCGTCCTCCCACACCACCGTACGTACGGTTCCGTATACGGCGGTTCCTAGTATCAAGGCTTAACGGC
>NZ_WEHX01000007.1 GCF_009183815.1 Sutterella seckii
GCCGTCGAGGGTTGTGGTGGTTTTATCTTCATAACTCATTTATCAATTATAACATAACCGTAGCCGCTTGTCAACTATTTTGTGCCTATGTTAATAACTTACATTTCATCGGACAACACCCGGCTGACACACGAACTGCTTTTCTATTTTTTCTTATAAATCAATGCACTTAAATGTGATTTAACCGCAACAGGAGAACGAGAATAATTACCATTTATTTGTAATCAATTGTAATTTTGTTGATTCTCGTTCACAGTATTTATGCAGAATGCGTCGAAACAGCACCATGTCCGAGGGATTACCCGACATCGTTTTCCGCACTTTCATGCCCAGATCAACCGCCATTCTTCTGACGCTTACGCTCCTCGTCGGCCTTCTGTCGCTTCTCGCCGGCGCCGCGGACGTATCGTTCACGTCGCTCCTTTCGGGAGACGCCGAAAGCCTTGAGCTTCTTCTGATTTCCCGCTTGCCGAGGCTTCTTGCAATCCTCTGCACGGGGGCCGGCATGAGCATTGCCGGCCTCATCATGCAGCAGCTCTGCGCGAACAAATTCGTTTCCCCGACCACCGGCGCCACGATTTCGTCCGCGCAGTTCGGGATTCTCATTGCGCTCCTCTTCATGCCGGATTCCACGATCTGGTCGCGCGCCGCATTCGCCTTTGCCGCAGCAATCATCGGCACCTGGATCTTCGTCTGGTTCATCCTGCGGATGCCCATGAAGGATCCGGTCATGGTGCCCCTGGTCGGCATCATGTTCGGCAACGTGATCGGCGGCATCACGAGCTTTCTTGCCTTCCGCTTCGACATGACCCAGGCGCTCTCGACCTGGCTCGTCGGCCATTTTTCGCTTGTGCTCCGGGGCAACTACGAGCTCGTCTACCTCGTGGTGCCTCTGATCGCCATTGCGTGGATCTACGCCAAGTGGTTCAACATCGTCGGCATGGGGCGCGATTTTTCGAAGAACCTGGGCGTCAACTACACCTTCGTTCTCTTTTCGGGGCTTTCCATCGCCGCGATGATCACGGCTTCCATCGTGACCGTCGTCGGGAGCATTTCCTACATCGGCCTCATCGTTCCCAATCTCGTCGCAATCTTCAAGGGCGACGACCTGCGCTCGACGACCTGCGCTCGACGCTTGCCGACACGGCGCTCTTCGGCGCGCTTTTCGTCCTTTGCTGCGACCTGATCGGGCGCCTCATCATCCTGCCCTACGAGCTGCCGATCGAACTCATCATCGGCACGCTCGGAAGCCTCATCTTCATCGTCCTCATCTTCTACCGCCTGCGCTTCGGCCGCCGGTCGCTCAATAAGGACCTCCTCATGAAGCTCTTCGGCTTTGAAAAGAAGACGCCGGTCTGCAGCTCGATCAACGGAGGCGCCCGATGATTGCCTCGATTTCGTCGTCCTTCTCGTCGCCGCGCCTCAGGAAGCTCGCGCTCGCGATGACGGCGCTCGTTGCGCTCACGCTTATTGCCGCGGCGCTCTACCAGTTCGCCTTCGTGAATCCGAAGTTCTTCAGCTACGCGATGGAGCTGCGTGCGCCGCGCCTCATCGTGATGCTCACGGCCGGATTCTCGATTTCCGCTGCGGCGATCGTCTTTCAGACCATCATCCGCAACAACATCGTAACGCCGTGCCTTCTCGGCATGAATTCGCTCTATCTGCTCATCCACACCGCCGTCGTCTTCTTCTTCGGCTCAGGGAGTCAGTTCGCAACGAATCCGGTGATGGCTTTTGCCGTCGACATCGTCCTTATGGGCGTGATCGCGACCTTCATCTACTACTCGATCTTCAAAAAGACCGGCGGCAACGTCCTCTATGTGCTCCTTATCGGCACAGTTCTGTCGACATTTTTCTCGAGCATGCAGAATTCGCTCACGCGCATCATGGATCCCAATGAATACGATGCGCTCCTCAATACGCTCGTGGCGAGCTTCACGAACGTCAACATGGCCTGCATCATCCCCGGGATCCTCATCCTCGTTCTCATCGCCCTCTGGCTGAGAAAGGACATTGCAATCCTCGACATCATCAGCCTCGGGCGCGACCAGGCGATCAGCCTCGGCGTCGACTACGAACGCGTCCTGAGGCGCCTCATGGTGGGCGTGGCGCTCTACATCGCCGTCGCCACGTCGCTCGTCGGCCCGCTCTCCTTCCTCGGCCTCATCACCGCCAACGTCGCGCGCCAGGTCTTCACCACCTACCGCCACACCTACCTCATTGCCGGCGCCGGCTTCGTCGGAATGCTCATCCTCTGCGCCGGCCAGTTCGCCGTCGAGCACATCATGGTCTACAGCGTTCCCGTGAGCGTCTTCGTCACGATCGGCGGCGGCCTCTACTTCCTCTACCTCATCCTCACGCAGAAATAACCCGCCATGCTCACCATCAGGAATCTCCGCAAGACCTACGAAGATGCGACTGTCGTCGACGACGTCTCGCTTGAACTCCCGCATGGAAAAGTTATTTCCATGATCGGCCCCAACGGTGCGGGCAAATCCACCGTGCTCGGCATGATTTCGCGTCTCATTGCGAGAAGCTCCGGCGCCGTCGAGTTCCAGGGAAAGGACCTCGACAAATGGGAAAGCCGGGAGCTCGCGAAGCACCTTGCCATCCTCACGCAGGCCAACAACGTTCAGATGAAGCTCACGGTCCGCGAACTCGTCGCCTTCGGGCGCTTCCCGCACTCGGGCTCGAACCTGAGCCAAAAGGACTGGGAGATCGTCGACCGCTCGATCAGCTACATGGAGCTTGAGGACTTTGCCGAACGCTTCATCGACGAAATGTCGGGCGGCCAGCGCCAGCGCGCCTTCATCGCGATGGTTCTCGCTCAGGACACCGAATACGTGCTCCTTGACGAACCCACCAACAACCTCGACATCTACCACGCCACGCAGATGATGAAGCTCGTGCGCCGGCTTTGCGACGAGCTCGGAAAAACCGTGATTCTCGTGCTTCACGAAATCAATCTCGCCGCCTTCTATTCCGACTACATCTGCGCCTTCAAGAACGGAAAAATCGCCGCCTGGGGAACCGTGAACGAAGTGATGACGCCCGAGCAGCTCAAGCTCATCTACGGCGTCGACTTCCAGATTCACGAGATCGACGGCCGTCCGCTCGCGATCTTTCACTGACACCGGTTTTTCATCCAAATACTCCCTGAAACAGAGGAAGCCACACCACCATGTCCATGCTCTTCACCCGCCGCACCCTCGGCGTCGCCGCGCTCTCTGCGGTTTCGCTCGCGCTCCTTCCGGCCTCGCCCGCCTTCGGCGCCGAAACCGTCGAAGTGAATTCCCTCAACGGCAAGAACCAGCCCGTCAAGGTGACGGTGCCGAAGGATCCGAAGCGGATCGCCATCGCCGACTACGCCGTTCTCGATACGCTCGACCACTGGGGTCTCGCCAAGGACCGCATCGTCGCGATCACCCAGACCACCGCGCTTCCCTATCTGCCCGAGTACTTCAAAAAGTCTCCCAAGATGAGAAACATCGGCACCCTGAAGGAAATCGACTTCGAAGGCCTCATGGCAGCCGAACCCGACGTCATCTTCATTTCCGGCCGTCTGCAGAAGAAGTACGACGAGCTCTCCAAGATTGCTCCCGTCGTCTACATGACGATCGACCGCACGAAGGGCACTTTCGAGAGCTTCGCGGAAAATCACATGAACCTCGCGAAGATCTTCGGAAAGGAAGCTGAAGCCAAGGCCGACATCGCGCACTTTGAGGGCCGCATTGAAAAAATCCGCAAGGCTTCCGAAGGGAAGACCGCCATCGTGAGTCTCGTCACGAACAGCCACGTGAATCTTCTCGGCAGCCAGGCCCGCTGCGCCATCATCAGCAATGAATTCGGCTTCAAGAACGTCGCTCAGGACGCCAACGCCAACCACGGCAACGAAGCCTCGTTCGAACTCCTCCTCAAGCTCAACCCCGACTACTTCTTCGTTCTCGACCGCGATTCCGCCATCGCCCGCCCGGGCGCCAAGCTCGCTCAGGACGTGCTGAAGAACGAAATCGTCGACCGCACGAAGGCGAAGAAGGAAGGACACATCGTCTACCTCTCTCCGGCTGCCTGGTACCTTGCCGAAGGCGGCTATACCTCGCTCGAAATCCAGTTTAAGGATGTCGAAAAAGCCCTCGGCCTCGCTCAGTAACCCTTCGAAGAGAACACTCATGAACTTCACCCGCCGAAACCTTCTTGCCGCAGGCGCAATCCTTTCGCTCCCGGGCTTTGCCTCCTCCGCTTTTGCCGCGGAAACGGTGACCGTTCCCTCGCAGACGGGCGACGTTGCCGTGCCGGTCGATCCCAAGCGCCTTGCGGTGCTCGACATTTCCATTCTTGAAAACCTCGCCTACTTCGGCCTCTCCGACCGCGTGGTCGGCTCCGTGACGCCGGGCACCGTGACCTGGGCCAAGGCGCCTGCGGGCGCTAAGCCCCTCGGCGGCATGAAGACCATCGACATCCCGGCCGTCAAGTCCGTGAACCCGGATCTCGTCTTCATTTCCGGCCGCGTTGCCCGCGCCATCGACGAATTCAGGCAGGCGGCACCCACCGTCTGCCTCGTTCCCAACTACCAGACGGGCGCCTGGCAGAGCTTCGAGGGGAATCTCCGCTCCCTCGGGCGCATCTTCCGGAAGGAAAAGAAAGCTGAAGCCGCCATCCTTGCGGCGAAAAAGCGCGTCGACGTCATCGCGAAGAAGGCTGCCGGCGAAAAGATCACCATTCTCATGATGGTTGGCGGCCGCATCGGCGTCCTTCCGGACAACGGCCGGTGCTCGCTCCTCACGAATGCGCTCGGCTTCTCGAACGTGAAGCCCCCGCGCACGGGCGAAGCTCCCAAGAAAGCCGCTCCCAAGGGCAATCCTCCTCCGAAGCCCACCGCCGCGGAAATCGCCGCCATGAACGAAAAGAGCTTTGCTGAACTCGCTTCGCTCAAGCCCTCGCGCATCTTCGTTCTCAACAAGGACCTCGCGGTCGGCGCGAAGGAGCCGAAGCTCTTCGCCGACGCCGTCAGGGGAAGCGTCGTCTGGCAGGGGCTTGATGCCGTCAAGGCCGGCCGCGTCACGGAACTCACGGGCCCGGCCTGGTACCTGGGCGAAGGCGGCGTAGAGAGCATGAGCCGCATGCTGGGCGACGTTGAAAAGGCGCTCGGCATCTAAAAGCCGTACACCCTTTCTTTTTCAAATCCCATTCCTCGAGCCGCCGGCAGATGCCGACGGCTCCTTTTTTTTTACGTTTTCAGAGCCCCAAAAAAAGCCTTCGCCCGACATGATGCGCATGTCGGAAGCGAAGGCTCAGATGCTCGGGCTTCAGGCCGGAGCCTCCTCACTGAAGAGGCCCGGCTTGGCCGTCATTACGGACGGTACATGAAGGCTTCAACAGCCTTCTCGAGGTCCGCCGGACGTTCATTGCCGGCAAGGCCGTTGTCGTAGGCATAAGCCGCGACAGCCGCGCCGATCTTGACCGAGACCGGACGGATGTCGTCGAGCGACGGATAGAGCGAACCCTGTTCGAGGTCGGCATCCGTGACGAGCTCAGCGAGCTTCTTCGCGGCGACGAGGAACATGCCGTCAGGCATCCACTTCGAGCGGCTGAAGACGGCGCCGAGGCCGAGGGCCGGGAAGACGTAGCTGTTGTTGCCCTGGCGGGGAACAAAGGTCTTGCCTTCGTATTCGACCGGAGCGAAAGGAGAGCCGGAAGCGTAGAGGGCCTTGCCCTTCGTGACGCGATAGGCTTCCTCGGCCGTGCATTCGGCGCGCGAGGTCGGGTTCGAAAGCGCGAAGATGATCGGGCGTTCGTTGAGCCTGGCCATCTCTTCGAGCACTTCTGTCGTGAAGGTGCGCGGCTGAGCGGCGACGCCGATGATGCCGGTCGGCTTGATCATCTTGATCGCTTCGACGAAGTCCGTGCACTTCGCATAGTCGTGCGCAAAGGGCTTCTTGTGAGCGGCGAGCTCATCCATGCGGGACTTCGTGACGAGGCCCTTCGAGTCAAAGAGCGCGCAGTGCTTCAGAGCTTCCTCGCGGGACAGGCCTTCGGAGACGAGCGCGTCGGCGATCAGGTTCGCAATGCCGCAGGCCGCTTCGCCGGCACCGAAGAAGAGGAACATCTGATCGGTGAGCTTCTCCTTCTTGATGCGCATGGCGCTGTAGAGGCCCGAAACCACGACGGAGGCCGTGCCCTGAATGTCGTCGTTGAAGCAGAGGATCTTTTCCTGGTAGTCCGCAAGAAGCTTGAAGGCGTTCTGGTTGCCGAAGTCCTCGAACTGAATGAGGACATTGGGCCAGCGGCGGCGGGCTTCGGTGATGAATTCATCAACGAGCGCGCGGTATTCCGGACCGCGGCTGCGGGGCTTGCGAAGGCCGAGGTAGAGCGGATCGTTCAGGTATTCCTCGCGGTTCGTGCCGACGTCGAGCACGACCGGGAGGGTCTTGGCGGGATCAATGCCGGCGCAGGCGGTGTAGAGCGAGAGCTTGCCGATAGGAATGCCCATGCCGTTGATGCCCTGGTCGCCGATGCCGAGAATGCGTTCGCCGTCGGTGACGACGATCACGTCGACTTCCTTGTTGGGCGCGCGTTCAATCACGTCGCGGACGTGGCCGGCATGCTGGTAGGAAATGAAGAGACCGCGCGGATAGCGGAAGATGTGGCTGAAGCGCTGGCAGTATTCGCCCACGGTCGGCGTGTACACAACCGGCATGTATTCGGCGGTGTAGCGCGTGAGGAGACGGAAGTAGAGATCCTCATCCGTCGCGTGGAGGCTGTCGAGCACGAGCGCCTTGTCGATCGGCTTTTCAAAGCGATCAAGGATTTCATGCATGCGCTCGACCTGCTGGTCATTGGTCGAGACGGCAGTCGGAAGCAGGCCGCTCAGTCCGAGCTCCTCGCGTTCCTTTTCCGTAAAAGCAACACCCTTGTTGGTAAGCGGGCAATGGAAAACAGCCGCGCCGGTGTGCTTGCAGCATTGGGTCATGGGGACACCTCCATTTTGTCGTCCGGTAGTTCGGACAGACTCAAGTCGTGGTCAATTGCCGGCTTAAATCAGCTCAAGCCGGCATCTTTTCATTCGTCCCGGCGCGGAAGGCTCTTCTGAAGGAAAAGCCCCTGCGTTGCCGGAGAGGGAGTAGATGCAACCATACCCCTTAAAGGGATGCGCTGCATTTCTGCTGATTGAAATTTACCCTTATCGAAAAGGATATTCACGAATTATTTTTCTATCAGCGCACTAGAGAAAACCCCTGATTCAAGGCAGGGTTCCTCCTTATCTTTACTTCTTTTGGCCTAGGTCTTTCAGCCGCTGACCGGCTTCCTTGGCCACTTCCGTATTCGGATAAGTGCGGATGATCTTGTTTAATGTATTACGCGCCGCCGTGATGCTGCCGCTGGCCGCTTGGGAGCTTGCCACGAGCATCATGGCGTCGGGTGCGCGGGAGCTCTTCGGATATTCGCGAAGAAGCTGATTCTGGGTCGAAATGGCGGTCTTGTAGTGCTCGGCTGCAAAAGCGCTCGTACCCCACCAGAAAATGGCGTCCGGCCGATAGGGCGACTTGTCCCAGCGGGTTGAGAACTCCTTGAAGGCCTTTTCGGCATCGAGGAACTTCCCCTCCTGGAGGAGCTGAACCGCCGCCTCATAGGCATTCTTTTCGTCGGCCTGCACCTGAACGCTTTGTCCGTCGATCACCACCATCTGGGGTTCGAAGACGCCGAGGCGCTTGTCCACGGATTCATAGAGCGTGCGGGAATTTCTCTTTTCTACAGCGAGCTGATTGGTGAGCTCTTCAACGCGGCCCGTGAGCTGGCGGTTCTGCTCCCGCAGAGAGGTAATTTCGTTGGCAAGCTGAAGCTGCCCCGAGCGCACGGAATCGATGTCGGACTGCATCTGCTTCACGGTTTCGCGAAGCTCGAGAATGGCCCGGCGGGCATCGTCGTCCGCGAAGGCGAAGGCCGAACCCGCAAGCGTGAACGTGAGGAAGGCCGCTGCCGTACGACGGGCAAGGGGAGTGAGCGAAAGAATCATGTTGGTCGGTCACAAATAAAAATGCCGGCGAACGCTCCTCGCAGAAGCGAGGGAGAGCCGCCGGCCGGATGTCTGACAGAGGGACTTCAGGCGTCCCCCCGGGCATTACTTGGTCTGTGCGCCCGTGCCTTCCGGATAAACGATGTCGGCACGGCGGTTCTGAGCCCAGGCCTCTTCCGTGTGGCCGGTAGCCACAGGCTTTTCCTTGCCGAAGGAAACCGCCTCAACGCGGTCGCCCGTGACGCCGAGAAGCTGCATGCGCTGACGCACGGCTTCAGAACGCTTCTGGCCGAGCGCGAGGTTGTATTCGCGGCCGCCGCGTTCATCGGTGTTGCCCTGGATGACGATCTTCACGTTCGGATGTTCGGCAAGCCACTTGGCGTGCGCTTCAACGATCGCAGCGTACTCGGGCGAAACTTCATACGAATCGAAGGCAAAGTAGACCGAGCGGTGCGAAAGCGGGTTCGAGGGATCCGTGAACGGGTCCTGAACCGTCTGCTGCTGAGCAGCCTGATTGCCGGCAAGCGTGCCTTCCTTGGCGCCCTCGTCGAGCGAAACGGAAGAGCAGCCCGAAAGCAGCGCAGCGGCTGCCGCCGCAGCGGCAAGAACCTTCCAAGCGATAGTCATTTTGTTGAGCTCCTTAATTGAAATAAAAATATCTTCCATCCGGCTTACTGCAGGATCGGGCCCCATGCAGGTTCGCGGATGTTGCCCTCACCCGAAAGTCGGGTGGAGAGGCGTGCGTCGGCAGAGCAGGTGCCAAGAATGCCGCGTCCGGATACTTCCGTGGCATACACGATGAAGCGGCCGTTGGGCGCGAAGGACGGCGACTCGTCGCGCTCCGTATTCGTGACGAGAAGATCCTGCCCGGTGGCAAGATCCATCACCGCAACGCGGAAGCTCGAGTCGATTCGCGAAATGTACGCCATGCGGGCGCCGTCGGGTGAAATATCCGGGCTGATGGCGTAGTTGGAACCGAAGGTAACGCGCTCGGCATTGCCTCCCGCAACCGGCTGCCGGTAAATCTGAGGCGTGCCGCCGCGGTCGCTCGTGAAGTAGATCCAGGCGCCGTCGCGCGTGAAGACGGGTTCCGTATCAATGCCGTAGCTTTGCGTGAAGCGGCGCAGGCCCGAGCCGTCGACGCCGATCAGATAAATCTGCGTGAGGCCGTCGCGCGAGAGGGCCACCGCGAGCGTGCGCCCGTCGGGCGACCAGGCGGGAGCCGAATTGTTGCCGCGGAAGGCCGCCACCGGACGACGAACGCCCGTCGCGAGCTCATGCACGTAGACAATGGGCTTGCGGTGCTCGAAGCTCACGTAGGCGAGCTTCTTGCCGTCAGGCGACCAGGAAGGCGAAATGATGGGCTCGGGCGACTGAAGCGCCGTTCTCGGCACGCCGCCGTCGCTGTCGGTAATGATGAGTTCGTAGCGCCTTTCAGCGAGCTGCGCCACGTAGGCGAGCTGGGAAGCAAACATCGGGCCTTCGCCCGTGAGCTTCGTGTAGATTTTGTCCGCACAGCGGTGCGCCGCCATGCGAAGGAGGTCCGTTCCGGCGGTGTAGCCCACGGAATCGAGCTGTTCGCCGCTCACGGCATCAAAGAAGAGGCAGCGCACATCCCAGCGGCCGGTCGCGATGCGCTGCACCGAGCCCACCACATAGACCGTGGCGCCCGCCTGCGCCGCACGGGCGAGGCCTTCAGGCTTCTCAAGATTCTCTGCGGGATCCGCCGGACCGACATCCACAAGACGGAATGCGCCGGAGCGCATCAGATCGGCTCCGATCACTTCCGCCGGATCAACCGGCGCAGCGGCAGCGCCCTGGAAGGGTCGAATGGCGATCGGCAGCTGATTCGCGCCAACTCCGGTAATTTCGATGCGCAGATCCGCGAGCGCAGGACAGGCGCCGAAAAAGCCAGCGGCCATGCCGGCGCCAATCAGCGCGCGGCGCGTGAGGCGCATGGATTCGCTCAAATCTTTCACAGACTTTTCTCCGAAAGCTACTTTTGGACTGCGCAGAGCGGACGCCCATGCTTCAATGAAGTCTAGGCACGAGCGGGTTTTCCCATGAGCCCCGCGCGGATGAAGTCAGTCTAATATACGCGAACGGGCGCCGCCCTGCGATGAAGCCGGCGGCGCCCAAATGAAACAAGCGATGATTAGTGGCGGAAGTGGCGTTCGCCCGTGAAGACCATCGCAATGCCGCGCTCATTGGCGGCGTTGATCACTTCCTCGTCGCGGATGGATCCGCCCGGCTGAATGACGGCCGTGCAGCCCGCGTCCACAACGACGTCAAGGCCGTCGCGGAACGGGAAGAAGGCATCCGAAGCGGCAACGCTGCCCGTCAGGGAAAGACCGCCTTCCTCAGCCTTGATCATGGCAATGCGGGCGCTGTCGACGCGGCTCATCTGGCCGGCGCCGACGCCGAGCGTCATGCCGTCGCGCGCGTAGACGATGGTATTGGACTTCACGAAGCGGGCGACATTCCAGGCAAAGAGCAGATCCGTGATCTGAGCCTGCGTGGGCTCCTTCTTCGTGACGCAGCGGAGATCCTTCTCGGTCGCGAGCTGGATGTCGGGCGTCTGAACGAGCAGGCCGCCGCCCACGCGCTTGAAGTCGAAGTCGTTGTGGGCCGTGCCGCGGGCGATCTTCAAAAGACGGAGGTTCTTCTTGGCGCTGAAGAGTTCGAGCGCGCCTTCATCGAATTCAGGCGCAATGATCACTTCGGCGAACTGGTGGGAAACCTTCTCGGCGCAGGCGCGGGTAACAGGTCCGTTGAAGGCGATGATGCCGCCGAAGGCCGACTTGCTGTCCGTGAGGAAGGCCTTCGCATAGGCTTCTTCGCATGTGGGCGCAACCGCAACGCCGCAGGGGTTCGCATGCTTGATGATCACGCAGGCAGGAGCGTCGAAGGAGCGCACGCACTCCCAGGCCGCATCGCTGTCGGCGATGTTGTTGTAGGAAAGCTCCTTCCCCTGGAGCTGCTCGTAGCCGGCGAGAAGACCCGGCTCGACGTTCTGCTCGCGGTAGAAGGCGCCCTGCTGATGGGGATTTTCGCCGTAGCGGAGATCCTGAACCTTCACCCACTGGCGCGTGAGCACGGCCGGGAACTTCTGGGGCTTCGCTTCGGCGTCGAGGCTCGTGAGGTAGTTCGTGATCATGCCGTCGTAGCGGGCAGTGTGCGCGAAGACCTTCTTCGCGAGCGCGAAGCGCGTGGCGGAGGAAACTTCTCCCTGGACCTTGATTTCGTCGAGAATCAGCTCGTAGTCGGCAGGATCCACCACCACGGCGACGGACTCGCAGTTCTTCGCCGCAGCACGGATCATCGTCGGGCCGCCGATGTCGATGTTTTCAATCGCTTCCTCGAGCGTGCAGTCGGGACGCGCCACGGTCTGTTCGAACGGGTAGAGGTTCACGCAGACGATGTCGATCGGATCGATGCCGTGCTCCTTGAGCGCAGCCATGTGTTCCGGCACCGGACGACGGGCGAGGATGCCCGCATGAATCTTGGGGTTGAGCGTCTTCACGCGGCCGTCGAGCATTTCAGGGAAGCCCGTGTAGTCGGCCACTTCCTGAACGTCGATGCCTTCGCGGGCGAGAAGCTTCGCGGTGCCGCCGGTCGACAGGATGTGATATCCCGCCTCGACGAGGCCGCGGGCGAACTCGACGATGCCCGTCTTATCCGAAACGGAGAGGAGTGCTTGCTTGCGCATGTCTACTTTTCCTTAAATTTTCTGGAAGTCCCCCGCGCAGGAAGCATTCCATGTTCCTGGAGCTTCTTGCGCAGCGTATTCCGGTTAATGCCAAGTAACTGGGCTGCCGCGCACTGATTGTTGGCGCACATCGACATGGCATAGTCGATCAGCGGGCGCTCCACGGCGTGCACGACAAGATCGTAAAGGGGATGCGGGTCCCGGCCTTCGAGCCGGGCGAAATAAAGGTCGAGCCTGCGGACAATGACTTCCTCGAGATCGTTTGCATCCCCGGGGAGTTTTTCCTCAACGGGGTCGCCGCCTGCGGACGCATCTCTCTCGGAAGCGTCAACGGAATCGTGCAGGTCCTTCGGGATCATCGGTTTTCTGAAGTGCGCAGAGTCTCGGGTTCGCGCGCAATGCCTTCGAGAAAGGCGCGCACGAGGTCGGTCTGCCGCTCAGCGTCCTCTTCGCGAAGGATCTCGTCGAGCGCCCTTCTGGCGCCGCTGAACGGCTGGAGATAGCGGGAAAGATGCTTGCGGAAGGTGCGCATCGCCCGCGGGCCCTCATAGTAGTCGAAATGGCGCTTTCTGTGATCCAAAATGATCTCGAGAAGTTGTTCCGGATCAGGCGGAGAGAAGCTCCGGCCGTCAAGCGCCGCACGGATTTCAGCAAATATCCAGGGCCGCCCTATCGCGGCGCGCCCGATCATGAGGCCGTCCGCCCCGGTAAGGTTCAGAACCCGCCGGGCCTTCTCTCCCGAATCAATGTCGCCGTTGGCGGCAAGCGGAATTGAAACCGCCGTCTTCACGCGGGCAATGGTTTCGTATTCGGCTTCCCCGCGGAACCCGTCCGCCCGCGTGCGCCCGTGCACGGCAAGGGCCGCGATGCCGCAGTCCTCCGCCATCCGGGCGATGATCGGCGCATTCTTGTGTTCGCGGTCCCAGCCCGTCCTCATCTTGAGGGTCACCGGGATCTTCACGGCGCCTCGGACAGCCGACAAAATTTCCTGAACGAGCTTTTCGTCGCGCATGAGCGCGCTCCCGCATTCCGCGGAAAGCACCTTTCGCGCCGGGCACCCCATATTGATGTCAACGACGTCCGCGCCGTCGGCTTCCGCCGCCCGGGCAGCCTCGGCCATCACGGCGGGGTCGGCCCCGAGGAGCTGTACGACATGGAGTCCTGATTCCTCTTTTTCCACCCAGCGGGTGAGGCTTTTCTCCCGCTCGCGCAGATCCTCGCGGCTTGCCGTCATTTCCGCCACGGCATAGTCGCAGCCGAAAGAACGAGCGAGCTCCCGGAAGGGAAGATCCGAATAGCCCGCCATCGGGGCGAGCATGAGCGCCGGAGACGCGATTTCATGGGGACCGATTTTCACTCGGGATCTCCGGCAAAGAGCGCTTCCGCGCGGGAAAGTTCTTCGGGCGTGCCGACATTGGCCCAGCGCCCGCGATAGAGCTCTCCGGAAACCTGCCCCCTGTCGATCCATTCATTCATCCAGGGGAAAAGCTTCGCGCGCTCGTCCGGAAGGCCTTCAAACATCGCGGGATGGTAAAGAGCAAGACTCGAAAAAGTGAATTTTTCTCCCGTCCGGCAAACTTTTCCGTCCGCGAGACCGAAGTCGCCCTTCGCGTGAAACCCCGGATTGGGCACCAGAACGAGATGCGCGAGTGAGCCCCCGGACGACAGCGTCCCGGCGCGGCGCACGAGCGCTGAGTAATCAAAGTCCGTCACGATGTCGCCTGCGACGGCGATGAAGGGGCCGCTTCCTAAAAGCGGAAGCGCCCGCACGATGCCGCCACGGGTTTCAAGCGCGTCTTCGGCAGTGAACCCTTCAACCGACCAGAGAAGCTTCACGCCCAGACTGCGGCCGTCGCCGAGTTCGGCCATGAGGATCCTGGCGCCGTGCGCGGCATTCACCACGATTTCCGTGATCCCGGCCTTTCTGAGCGCCAGAATCTGGCGCACGGCCATCGGAACGCCTCCGACCTCAATGAGAGGCTTGGGCAGAATCTGCGTGAGGGGCCGCATGCGCCGGCCTTCGCCGGCCGCAAAAAGGAGCGCGCGCATTTCCGGTCAGAACGTGTAGCCCGCACTCTCGCGCACGCCGGCAAGTTCGTCAAGGAGGTGCCTGAGGGGCGAGAGCTCTACGTAGCGCCCCGCCGTCTGGCGCGCATACTTCATGAAGCGCGGCGTATCCGCAAGGTACTTCGGCTTCCCGTCGCGGTAGTTGATGCGCGCGAAGATGCCGAGCACCTTCAGGTGGCGCTGGAGCCCCATGAATTCAACGCTGCGGTAGAAGGCGCCGAAATCCATCGGGACGGGGAGGCCCGCCTTTCTGGCCTTTTCCCAATAGCGGATCGTGATGTCGAGAACGAAGGATTCGTTCCAGCTGATGAAGGCGTCGCGCAGGAGCGAGGCGATGTCGTACGTGATCGGGCCCTCGAGCGCATCCTGGAAGTCGAGAACGCCCGGGAGCGGATCGCTCATCATGAGGTTGCGCGGCATGAAGTCGCGGTGCACGTAGACGACCGGGTCGGCGAGATTCACCTTCAGAATCGCTTCCCGGCTCATCTCCCACCATTTCTGGTGCTTTGCATCCCATTCAACGCCGCAGTGGCGCTTCACGTACCACTCGGGGAAGAGCTCCATCTCGCGCGTGAGAACCGCCCGGTCGTAGGGAGGAAGCACGCCGGGGCGCGTCGCCGTCTGCCATTTGACGAGCGCAGTGGTAGCCGCGTCCATGAGCTTCGCCGCATTCTCTTCGTTGAGAACGTCGAGGAAGGTTTCGCGCCCGAGGTCCGAAATGACGGCGAAGCCCGATTCCAGATTCACCGCAAGGATTTCCGGCACGTTGAGCCCTGCTTCCTTCATGAGCTTCTGAACCTTGATGAAGGCAGGAAGGTTTTCATGCTCCGGAGGCGCATCCATCACGATGTAGGTGCCGCCGCCCGAACGCGCCACGCGGAAGTAGCGCCTGAAGCCGGCATCGGAACTTGCAGGAGCCATCGACTCCGGATCAAAGCCGAGCGTCTCTGCTTCAGTGGCGAGCCAGGCCTTGAGCGCATCGTCACGTTCTGTCATCAATAATCTCCCGCGGATGAGTTGGCAACAAAGAAAACCTGAATCCTGATGCTGATAAAATCCGAGCACTATTCGTCCCTTTTGCTCCCTGGAGAAAAGCGGACGCATTCAGGAAAGTCGACCATTTTAAAGGCCTCTTCCGGGGCCTGCAGTCTCTCATGTCTCTGCCTCCCGTCCGCGCAATCGTGCTCAGCGTGGCCTCCGCGCTTGCCGCTTTTTCCTTTTCTGCGCAGGCGGCTCCCGCTTCAAGCGCTCTGCGGCTTGATCTTGAATCCGTTACCCGGCTCGATCCCGCGCGGGCGAACCCGGGCGAAGATGCCGTCAGCATCGTCTACGCGAACCGGATTGAAGGCAGTCCCGACGACGAGCTCAATCTGATCGGCGACGCGGAAGTGCGCCGCGGCGGCGCCGTGATCACGGCCGACCGCATCAGCTACCGCCAGAAGACGGACGAAGTGACGGCAACCGGAAACGCGCACATCGCCCGCGAGGGCGCTAGCTTCTCCGGCCCGAGCATGAAGTTCCGCCTAACCTCGCGCTCGGGCTCGATGGAAGACGCCGAGTGGGAATATGCGCCCCGCAATCTGCGCGGCTGCGCAAAGAACGTCAAATTCCTCTCGGGCGACCGCACGAACTTTGAGGACGTGACGATTTCAACCTGCAAGCGGGACGACGAGGCCTGGTTCATCAGCCTCAACGACCTCGAAATCGACGAATACGATCAAACGGCTTCGGGCACGGGTGCCGTGCTCCATTTCCTCGGCGCACCGATCCTCGCCTCACCCTGGTTTTCCTTCCCGATCAGCACGGAACGGCGCTCGGGCTTCCTCACGCCCACCTACGGCATGAGCTCCACGCGCGGCGTCGACATTGCGGTTCCCTACTACTTCAACATCGCCCCCAACTACGACTACACCTTCACGCCCCGCGTCATGACGAAGCGCGGCGTGATGCTCGGCAATGAGGGGCGCTTCAAGTACGACAACTTCGAAACCCAGGTCAACTTCGACTATCTCCCCGACGACCGCGTCTACGACGACTCGCGCTGGGGCACCCGCATTCAGGCGGCGTACAACCGCGAGAAGCTCGCCTTCCGGGCGGACTACAACCGGGTTTCGGACGACGACTACGTCACGGACTTCTCGGGAAGCATCCGCGAATCCTCGGAAGCGATTCTCCCGCAGGACTACAGCCTCTCCTGGACCGATACCTACTGGAACTCAACCCTGCGCGTGACGAAGAACCAGACCCTTGAAATCGAGGGCGTGACGACGATCGTTCCCTACGAGCGCGTCCCGCAGGTGGTCTTCAACGGCTATGCCGCCGACTGGCGCGGATTTGAACTCACAACCATGGTCGACGCGACGAAGTTTTCGCATCCTTCGCGCATCGGCGGCACCCGCGTCGTTGCGAGCCAGGGCGTGAGCTATCCCTTCCGGGGAGCAGGCTGGTTCGTGATCCCGAAGGCCGAATTCATGGGCGCCTGGTACCAGCTCGACAACATGAGCCGCGACGGCTACTACCGGAACAAGACGCCTAGCCGCTTCACGCCGACCCTGACCTTTGATGCCGGTCTTGAGTTCGAACGCGATTCGAGCTTCTTTGGAAAGAGCGCCTATCAGACGCTCGAGCCCCGGATCTACTACGCCTATACGCCCTACCGCAATCAGGACGACATCCCGGTCTTCGACTCCACCGTCACGGACCTCTCCTTCGCCACGCTCTTCACGCCGAACCTCTATTCGGGCTACGACCGCGTCTCGCAGGCCAATCAGCTTACCGCCGTCGTCTCGACGCGCTACATCGACAAGGCGAGCGGTCTCGAACTTTTCCGTGCGAGCGTAGGCCAGCGCCAGTACTTCTCCGACCAGGACGTGCACTTCATTCCGGAAGAAAAGCGACGCGACCCCTACTATCAGGGCATTACGGAACCCAACGCCAACGTCCGAAGCGACCTTCTGGGCAGCGTCGGCGCGCGCCTCACGCGCTCGCTCTACGCATCGGCGAATCTGCAGTACTCGTCCTCCCTCAACCGCGTGATGAACGTGAAGACGGGGCTCACCTGGCAGCCGAAGCGCATGTCGACGATCGGGCTCTACTACCGCTACAACTATTCGGCCAACGAGCTCACGGACGACAACAACATCAAGCAGATCGACTTCCAGATGCAGTGGCCGATCTCGGGGCGCCTCTACGGCCTCTTCCGCTACAACTATTCGCTTCTCAGAAAGAAGCCCATCGAAATGATCGGCGGCGTGGAATACCTCCACGACTGCTGGACGCTGCGCGTCGCCGCTCAGCGCTACACGACTGCCGCCAATGAGGAAGAATCCAACTTCTTCTTACAACTCGAGCTTTACGGCCTCGGTAGCATTGGCATTAATCCGCTTTCAGAACTGCGCCGCAACATCCGCGGCTATCAGACGACGGGTCCGCTTCCGGGCGCGACCGGTCCTTACGACTTCTATGAATAATTCCAAGCTTCTTTCCGCGATTGCCGTTTCCACGGCGCTTGCCTTTGCCTCCGGCTTCGCTTCTGCAGCGAGCATCATGGACGGCGCGGCGCCGAGCGGCCCCGTCTATACGGCTCCGGCCCCGGCCGCTGCGCCCGCACCCGCGGCTGAAGCCGCTCAGTCGGCTGCTCCCCTTGAAGCGGGCGAACTCGACCGCATCATCGCCGTCGTCAACAACGACGTCATTACCGAACACGAACTCGAGCAGCGCGTGCACACGGTGGCGATCAACCTGCGCCGCCAAAATATTCAACTGCCTCCGATGGAGCTCCTGCGCGCGCAGGTTCTCGAGCGCCTCATTTCCGAACGCGCGATTCTGCAGCGCGCCCGCCAGACGGGCATCCGCGTGGACGACCAGATGGTGAACGCCTCCATCGAGCAGATTGCGCGTCAGAACAACCTCACGGTTGAAGAGCTCCGTCAGCGTCTTCTTGCCGACGGCGTCACGTTCCCGGCCTTCCGCAATGAAATCCGCGACGAAATCACGACGCAGCGCCTGCGCGAGCGCGAGGTGACGGAGAAGATCGAAATCTCCGAGAGCGAGATCGATGCGTACCTCTCCGAACAGGCTGGCTTCAAGGGCGAGGATACGACCGAATACCACGTCGAGCACATCTTCCTCCCGGTCGGTACGCCTGAGGAAAACGACAGCGTCCGCGCCGCAGCTGAGTCGCTCGCCGACCGCGCTCGAAAGGGCGAGGAATTCTCTTCCCTCGCCGCGTCCTTCTCGCGCGCCGACGATGCAATGCAGGGCGGAGAGCTCGGCTGGAAGACGCTTTCCGACTTGCCGACGCCCTTTGCTGAAGCGATCCGCAAGAATCCGAACGAAACCTATTACGTCTTCAATTCCCAGCGCGCCTGGCATGTGCTCAAGGTCTCCGGGAAGCGCGACGGCGTGCAGGCCAAACTCGGCAGCGGCCCGGTCGAGCAGACCCACGCCCGCCACATCCTGATGTTTGTTTCCGACATTACGCCGGAAGCCGACGTCATCCGGCGCCTGAACGACATCCGCTCGCGCGTTGAATCGGGTGAAGCCGACTTCGCCACGATGGCGCGCCTCCATTCCGTCGACTCGACCGCGACCCGCGGCGGCGATCTGGGGTGGCTCCAGCCCGGCGACACCGTGCCCGACTTTGAAGCGGCCATGGCAAAGCTCAAGCCCGGTCAGGTTTCCGAACCTATCCGCACGCCCTACGGCTACCATCTGATTCAGGTGGTTGAGCGCCGCACGGCGAAGGAAGGCAACCCCGAACGCGTTCGCGTTGCCGCCCGTCAGGCCATCCGTCAGAAGAAGCTCAACGAAGCCAACTACAACTGGGAGCGCGAGCTTCGCGATGAAGCGTACGTCGAAATCCGCGATCCGCAGCTGAAGGAAGCGCTTCGCCGCTGATCTTCGGGCGCTTTAAGCTGCATCCGGCCGCTTCTTTAAAAGAAGCGGCTCATCGGAAAGAGGACGGATTTGAAGCGCCGTCCTCTTTTCTTTTTTTCGTTGAGAATTTTTCAGAAATGCTTTCATCCATCAAGCCTCAGGCGATCACCACCGGCGAACCGGCGGGCATTGGTCCGGAAGTTTCCGTCAAGGCGGCCTGGAAGTCGTCAGACCCCGTCATTCTGGTCGGCGACCGGGACATGCTTCTCGCGGAAGCCCGCCGCCTCGGATTGCCTGAGCCTCCCGCCCAGGTGTCCTTTCACCATGTGCCGCTCGCGGAAGCGCCCGTCCCGGGGAAGCTTTCGCTCAAAAATTCCCCCTACGTCATCGAAACGCTTGCTGCCGCGCACAGGCTTTGTACGGAGGGCGCAGCAGGCGCCGTCGTCACGGCGCCTGTTCAGAAGAGCATCCTTATTGAAGCAGGCTTCCGCTTCACGGGCCACACGGAATTCTTTGCGGAAGCCGCAGGCGTTTCGCGCGTCGTCATGATGCTCGTCTCCTCGCCCCGCAGGAACGCCCTCAAGGTAGCGCTCGCGACGACGCATCTGCCGCTTCGGGCGGTCCCCGACGCCATCACGCCGGAACTTCTCGACGAAGTCCTCACAATCCTCAAGCGCGAGCTTCAGGTTTCCTACGCCATCCCTCATCCGACGATTGCGGTCGCGGGGCTCAACCCTCATGCCGGCGAAAACGGCCACATGGGGACGGAGGAAATCACGGTAATTAGTCCCGCTCTGGAGCGCGCCCGCGACGGCTCTGCGGATATCATTGGGCCCCTTCCCGCCGACACGATCTTCGTTCCCGGCAAAATGGAAAAGTGGGATGCCGTCCTCTGCATGTACCATGACCAGGGACTCCCGACGCTCAAGCACGTGGGCTTCGCCGAAGGCGTCAATGTGACGCTCGGCCTCCCTTACGTGCGCACATCGGTCGACCACGGCACGGCGCTCGACATCGCCGGCCGCGGCATCGCCGACGCCCGCAGCATGACTGCGGCCCTCGAACTCGCTCATACGCTCGCTAAGAACCGTGACTCAAGAATGGCTTGAAGGGCATCGCGCCCGCAAACGCTTCGGACAGAACTTTCTCCACGATCATCACTGGATCGAGCGCATCGCGCGCGCGATTGATCCGAAACCCGGCGACGAACTCATTGAAATCGGCCCGGGCCAGGCCGCGCTCACGCGCGAGGTGATCGCGCGCGCAGAGCGCCAGACGGCTGTAGAAATCGACCGTGATCTTGCTGCGTTCCTGCGCACGCAGTTTCCGGACGGATCGCTCGAATTGATCGAAGCCGACGCACTCACGCTCGACTGGTCGACCGTGCTTGAAGGAAAGCGCCTGAGAGTCTTCGGGAACCTCCCCTACAACATCTCCTCTCCGCTCCTTTTTGCGCTCCTTCCCGCCGCGCACCGCATCATCGACCAGCATTTCATGCTGCAGAAGGAAGTGGTCGACCGCATGATTGCCGCTCCGGGATCCAAAACCTACGGGCGGCTCTCCGTCATGCTCCAGTACCGCTACGTCATGCATAAGCTTTTCGACGTGCCGCCCGGAGCCTTCACGCCTGCGCCCAAGGTGACCTCCTCGATCGTGAGGATGGTCCCGAAGCCTGAGGAGAAGCTCCTCCCCGTCGACTGGAACGTCTTCAGCGCGCTCGTTGCCGCAGCCTTCCAGCAGCGCCGCAAGACCATGCGGAATGCCATTGCGGACTTTCTCGACGAGGAGGGTTTTGCTGAAGCAGGCGTCCTGCCGACCGCCCGTGCGGAGACGCTCGATGTCGAAGCCTTTGTGAGGCTCGCGAACGCCGCCGCCCGCCGTCAGAACGCCTGATTAAAGCGCATCGAGCATTTCATTCATCCTTCTGGCCTCGATCCTCTCGTGGCGCTCCCGCCAGTCGGGGAGAATCTCCCCGACCTCGCGCCAGAAAGCCGGCGAATGATTGAATTCCATCAGGTGCGCGAGCTCATGGGCCGCCACGTATTCGATCTCCTCGTCTGAAAGCGCGATCAGGCGCCAGGAGAGCCGGATGTTGTCCTTGCTCGAACAGACGCCCCAGCGCGAGCGGGCGTCGGAAAGCTTCCAGCCTTTCGGAAGCCGCTTTGCCTTTGGAATCACGCGCATCCAGCAGTCGTTGATGATGCGCCAGGCGGCCTCCTTGAGAAGCGCGGCGAGAGAAATCCTCACCGCCTCCCCGGAACTCCCCTTGGGAAGCGTCAGCCAGAGCTCGTATCCATCGGGGACGGGCACTACCAGATTGCTCTTCGCCCCGAGCCGCAGGACGGCCTTTTCCCCTCGATAGGGAATGAAAGCGCCATCTCTGAATTCCAGAGGAACCTTCTTGGCGAGCGGCAGGTTGGCCATCAGCCAGTCCGCAATCTCTCTGAGATACCTTTCCGCCGCGGCCCGGCTCGCATTCCAGGTGGGCGTGCGCACCTCCACGCCTCTCCCCGGGACAATGACGACGCTCATGCGTCGGCGCCCCCCATGTGGCTTGATGACGTACGGTATCCGGCGCCCCCGGATTTCGATGACATGCTCTCCCGGAAGGCGGCCGAGCCAGTCGTCGGTGTCATCCGCCACTGCACCGTCATTCCTGCTTTCTTCCGCAGCGGACGCCTGAATTCCGCCTTGAGAGGCGGCCTCTGAGAGTTCGCTTAGCCATCTCGAGCCACGGGTTCTAGGACTGTTCTCCGGACCCAACAGTATTTCCGCCACGATGAGACTTTTCTTCATCCACGGCAAATAACCCTCTGCTGCCTTGGAAGCATCCGCCCCGAGCGGCAATTTCAGCGTGAAGGAGCGCTTGTCCGGATCAAATTCCATGTGCGACATGCTCTTCAGCCGGGCGCTGCGGAGAATATCGATGCGCGCGCAGAATCCCGGGATTTGCGCGATCAGATGCGAATCATCCGCGCCTTTTTCTATCCACGAGTCCGAATAGTGATGCGCAGGCGCCGGAGGCGGCTCATCTCTGACTGCCGCCTCAGCCTTATCCTTTTCAGCCCAGTAAGCCGCTCTTTCGCCCTCGGGCAGGCAGAACGGCTTCTCCTCAAGCACTGAAAGCATCCAGTCGCCCTTGTATCGTGCGAGCACCAAGGGATCCGACGCCTCAGGAATGAAGAGGCTGAAGGAACAGGATCTATATTCAGCCCGGATCAGAAAATTCTTTTTGCGCCTTTTGCTGCGAATGACGTTGATCCGATATTTCCTACCGGCAAATTCAGCCGTCAGGTACGAGTCGTCCGTTCCCCGGGCAATCGTGGGCACTGCGTTCACATTATTCCTTTGAGCTTCAAAAATCTGTTCCGGAAGCGTCGATCGCTCCTTAACGCACGTGCGCCTCGATCCAGGCTTCAACTTGAGCCGTGACGTCGTGGGGATCCCGGCCCTTCGTTTCAATAAGGGCCCCACGACCACCTGAACAGTGCCCGGGATCTTCGCCACGCTGTTCTTGGGCCAATAGCGGCCGGCATTATGCGCGACCGGCAGAATCGGAAGCCCCATGGCGCAGGCAAACCGCGCGCCGCCGGTCTTCCAGCGGACGTGCTCTTCCGGAGGCACGCGCGTGCCCTCAGGGAAAAGCGTCACCCACCAGCCGCGCTTTTCAAACTCGGGCCCCCGGCGCATGAACTGCTCGAAAGCCTGACGGCCCTTGCTGCGGTCGATCGCCATCATGTTCATGGAAGCAAGCGCCCAGCCCAAGAAAGGCAGCCAGTGGAGCGACTTCTTGTAGATGAAGCAGGGCGGGTGCTTCAGATAGGCGCCGAGCCAGAAGGGATCCCATGCAGACTGGTGCTTTGCGAGCACGACCACAGGCGTGTCCGGCATGTTTTCAACGCCCTCAGCCCTCACGTCAACCCCGCAGGTGACCCTGAGGAGCCAGAGCGCGAGCTTCGCCCACGGGCGGCAGATCGCCTCATAGCGGCGCTCGTAGCTCATGAAGGGCCAGGTGACGAGGAGCAGGATGGTGAGCCCGATGATGGAAACGGCGAGGAGCAGATAAAAAATCCACCCGCGCAGCGTATAGATGAAGGACATAAGGCTTGATCTCCAGAATTGAGCGCCAAACGAAAGGCCCGCGCCGCAATGCTGTCGTCATCGAGGCAGCATGCCGCAGCGGGCCTATTGTCGCTTTATGCCGTTAAGACCTGAAGCAGATTACTTCGCGAGGCGGGCGATTTCCGCAACGCGGTTCATCACGAGGTAGAGGCGCTTCAGAAGCGCGAGGCGGTTGGCGCGCAGCGCCGGATCCTCGGCATTCACCATCACGCTCTCGAAGAACGCGTCGACGGGCGCGCGGAGCTTCGCGATCAGAACGAGCATCTCCTCGAAGCGCCCTTCGGCGTAAAGCACGTCGGCTTCGGGCTCAATGGCGGAAAGCTCCTCAAAGAGGCGCTTCTCGGCATCTTCCTTCAGATTCGAGATGTCGATCACATCCTCAACATGGCCTTCGACCTTCTTGAGAATGTTGCCGATGCGCTTGTTGGCGGCCGAAAGCGCCTCTGACTCGGGGAGAGCCATGAAGGCCTGAACGGCGGCAAGACGCTTCGGGATATCGGCGAGCTTCGCGAGGTTGAGGGCCAGAATGGCATCCGCTTCCTGAGCCGTGGCGCCGCGGTCGCGCAGCATCACGCGCAGACGGTCAGCGAAGAATTCGGCGAGCGCCGGACGATTGTCCGTCACGCCCGGCACTTCCTTTTCAGCAGCCCAGGCGGCGTCGATCATCTCGGGGAGGCTCACATGGAGTTCCTTCTCGATCAGCATGCGCAGAACGCCGAGCGCATGACGGCGAAGCGCGAAGGGATCCTTCTCGCCCGTCGGGAGCTGACCGATGCCGAAGAGACCCACGAGGGTTTCGAGCTTGTCGGCAAGCGCCACAGCGAGGCTCACGGGCGTCGAGGGAAGCGCGTCGCCCGCGTAGCGCGGCTGATAGTGCTCGCGAATCGCGAGCGCCACGTCGTCGGCTTCCTTATCGTGGTGCGCGTAGTATTCGCCCATAATGCCCTGGAGCTCAGGGAATTCGCCCACCATCAGGGTGCGGAGGTCAGCCTTCGCGAGGGTAGCCGCACGTTCGGCCTCAGCGCGGTTCGCGCCGATCAGATCGGCGATGGCGCCGGCAATGGCGCGCACGCGGAGCATGCGTTCATACTGGCTGCCGAGCTTATTGTGGTAGACCACGTGACGCAGACCATCGACGCGGCTTTCAAGCGTCGTGAGGCGGTCCTGGTCGTAGAAGAACTTCGCATCGGCGAGACGCGCGCGGACAACGCGGGCGTTGCCTTCGGAAATGGCCTTGCCGCCATCCTTCGCAACGAGCTGCGAAACAAGGAGGAACCGGTTCATGAGCTTGCCGGAAGCATCGCGCAGGGCGAAATACTTCTGGTTGAGCTGCATCGTGAGAATGAGGCATTCTTCCGGAACCTGGAGGAATTCCTTTTCGAACTGGCTCTCATAAATCACCGGCCATTCCGTGAGCGCGGAGACTTCCTCGAGAAGGTCTTCGGGCATGATGGGCGTGGCATTAAGCGCCTCGGCGCGGGCCTTGAGCTCGGTCTCGATGCGCTCGCGGCGGGCGTCGTAGCAGGGCTCGACGAAGGCTGCGCGCATCGCGGCTTCGTAGCTGTCGGCATCCGCAATCTCAATGGGCTCATGCGTATGGAAGCGGTGGCCGCGCGTCGTGCGGCCGGCATTGAGGCCGAAGAGCACGACGGGAACGACGTCGGCGCCGTAGAGCGCCGTGAGGTAGCGGACCGGACGCACGAAGGAGACCGTCGTTTCGCCGTCGGCGAGCTGATAGGTCATGACCTTCGGAATCGGGAGGTGCTTCACGGCATAGTCGAGCGCCTTCTGAAGGGCGGGAGCGAGTTCGGAACCCGGGCGAACGCCTTCGTACACGAGCTGCTCGTTCTTGCCGTCATTGACGCGCTCGAGCTTTTCAACCGGGCAGTCAATGCCGAGCGCCGCCATCTTCTTCTTAAGAGCGGGCGTGGCCGAACCGTCAGCGGCGATGCCGACCTTGACCGGCACGAGCTTCTGGCGGAAGGTTTCATCCGGGCTCACCGCGCGGACGTTCGTGATGTGGACGGCGAGACGGCGCGGCGCACCGTAAACCGTCGTTTTGCTTCCCTCTTCGAGGAAGTGGGCCTCGTCAAGGCTCTTCTGAACGCCTTCGGCGAAGGCTTCCGAGAGCTTCCTCAGCGCCTTCGGCGGGAGCTCTTCGGTCTGCAGTTCAACGAGAAGATTCGTCATTTTCTGTTTGTTCTCCATCAACCGTATCAGCGGGCTTTGTGCTTTTTGAGCATCGGGAAGCCGAGGCGCTCGCGCGAATCGTAGTAGCTCTGCGCGACATTTCTCGAAATGGCGCGGATGCGGGCGATGTAGTGGGCGCGCTCCGTCACGGAAATGGCGCCGTGCGCGTCAAGAAGATTGAATGTGTGGCCGGCCTTCAGAACCATCTCGTAGGCAGGAAGCGCGAGGTTGAGGTCCATGAGGCGCTTGGCTTCGCCTTCGAAATAATCGAACTGCTTGAGGAGCTTGTCGCAGTCGCTCGCTTCGAAGTTGTACTTCGACTGCTCGACTTCGTTCTGGTGGAAGACGTCGCCGTAGGTGAGAACGCGTTCGGAACCGTCCGGATCCTTCCAGGTCGTGAAGACGAGGTCGAAGACGTTGTCGCAGTTCTGCAGATACATCGTGAGGCGTTCGAGACCATACGTGATCTCGCCCGTGATGGGCTTGCATTCGAGGCCGCCCACCTGCTGGAAGTACGTGAACTGCGTCACTTCCATGCCGTTCATCCAGACTTCCCAGCCGAGACCCCAGGCGCCGAGCGTCGGGTTCTCCCAGTTGTCCTCAACGAAGCGGATGTCGTTCACTTCGGTGTCGACGCCGAGCGCGCGCAGCGACCCGAGATAGAGGTCGACGATATTCGTGGGAGCAGGCTTCAGCACAACCTGATACTGATGATGCTGATGCAGGCGGTTGGGATTTTCGCCGTAGCGGCCGTCCTTCGGACGGCGCGAGGGCTGAACGTAGGCGGCACGCCAGGGTTCAGGCCCCAGGGCGCGCAGGAACGTGGCGGTATGAGAGGTGCCGGCGCCGACTTCCATGTCGATCGGCTGCAGAAGCGCGCAGCCCTGCCGATTCCAGTATTCCTGCAGGCGCAGGATCACTTCCTGAAAAGTAATCATTGTCGTGTCCGCGCCGCCCGGCGGGGGAGGCGCAAAAAATAAGAAGGAAATGCCGCGGGAGGCGGCACTCGAGGCAAAGCAATAATTATATTCGCCTCAATCAGGCGTCTGCCGCGCATGAAGGCCGGCAACATGCGGGCTCTGCGTTCTCCGGGCACTGCTTCATTGCGAATGGGCGCGCACCCGGAGACAAAGCTTCCTGCTTCAAACGCCCTGAGACCCGCACCTCAGCGCTCTCCGGCCGGCGAAGAAGGCGGCAAAAGCCAACAGAACGGACAGAATCAGCGCGGCGGCATTCCCGAAGCGGATATAGGGCGTCGCAGGCCCCTCGCGGAGCTCCACTTCGCGCGTGAGCACATCCTTCCCTGAGCCCCTGGCAAGCGCCGTCACGCGGCCGTCCGGGCCGACAAAAGCCGAAAAGCCGTCCATATTGACGCTCGCCGCCGGCCGGGCGGAAGCCCGGGCGAGAAGCCGCGTCATATCGAGGTGCTGCCCGCTCATCATCGGGTGGAACCAGCCGAGATTTGCCGTCACAAGGAGAAGCTGAGGCGCGCCGTCCGGATCCTTCCAGAAGGAGCGGAGCACTTCGCCGTCGATGTTCTCGTAGCAGATGAGAACGCCCGCACGGAAGTTCTTCCCGAAGAGAATGTTCTTCTGATCCATGCTCCCGGGAGTCAGATCCGTGAGCGGAATGCCGAGCAGATCCACAAACCACCGGAAGCCGGGCGGCACAAACTCCCCGAAAGGCACGAGCTTTCTTTTATCCGTCACCGTGAGACGCCCGTCGGCAGCAAAGAAGGAGGTATTGCGCCAGCCGCCCGCCTCATCGCGCCTGAAGCCGTTGAAGAGCATCGGCACGCCCCCTGCCGCGTCGACAAAGCGGACCAGCGCCTCCTGATCAGCGGGCTTCAGTCTCAGAATGTCCGTCGTCAGGATGCCTTCGGGCGTGAGAAGAAGCCTCGGGGATTCCCCGGCCGGCCAGGGTTCCTTCATCAGACTGGAAACAGCGTCGAGGCGCTCAGCTGCCGTGGCCCTGCTCCAGCCGTCGACGACCGGGAGGCCGGGCTGAATCAGGCGAACTTCCGCACGGCCCGCAGGTTCCGACCAGGTCTCAGTCATGCCCCAGAATCCAAGGCCCTTCAGCACCACCGGAATTAAGAGAAGCCAGAAGCGCGCCCTGGATTTTCCGAGAAGGAGTAGAACGAGCGCTGCGAGAGACGCGAAGAAAGCAAAATTGATGAGATGCGCGCCGCCCAGAGGAGCAAGCCCCTCAAGCGACGTATCGAGGAGCGCCAGCGCGGGCGTAAGCCACGCAAAATCGGCGAGCCCTTCGCCGCGGAGCCACTCGGCCAGCGTAAGGAAGGCGGCGAGCATAAAGGCGCGCGAAAGCAGCGTCTTCGAAATCCTGGCAGCAAATCCCGCCGCAGCGCCCCAGAAAAGCGCCAGAAAGGCTGCGAGCAGAATAAGACCGAATAGCGCGAGCGGCATCGGGAGACGCCCGAACTCATTCATCGAGCGCACTGTCCAGTAGAGGCCCGGCACAAAGAGCCCGAGCGCAAAGAGCCAGGCCCGCAGGAAAGCCGGCTTAAAGGACTCCGCTCTGACAATCAGGAAAAAGCCGAGCAGAAATGCCGGAAGTCCGAGCCACGTGTAGTGAAAGGGTGCATAGGCCGAAACCGCAAGCACGCCGGCAGTCAGGGAAAGGCAGGCAGCGCCGAGCGCGCCCGGAAATTTGAAGCGCGTCACGGCACCTTCCTTCTCAGATTCGCTCAACGGAAAGGACTTCAACCTGCCGCTCGTCGCCTTCCTCAATGCAGAAGCGGAAGCCTTTTTCCTCGATCACCTCGCCCACCTTGGGCACATGTTCGAAGCGGTCCGTCACCAGGCCGCCGATCGTGTCGCAATAGTTGTCGACGAGCTGAGAGCCGAAATAATTGTTGAACTGATCGATCGGCGTGAGCGCCTTCACGCGCCAGCGGTCGCCGTCGGCCACGATGTTCGTCTTGCTGTCGTCGTGGTCGAACTCGTCCGAAATGTCGCCGACAATCTGCTCAAGAACGTCCTCAATCGTAATGAGGCCCGAGATGCTCCCGAACTCGTCGATCACGAGCGCAAGGTGGCTTCGCGTCGTCTTGAAGTCGCGAAGGAGCACGTTGAGGGGCTGGCTTTCCGGGATGAAGCGCGCGGGGCGCAGGAGCGTCTTCGGATCGACCTTGGGATCGATGAGAAGCTTGAGGAGATCCTTCGCGTGAAGAACGCCGAGGACGTTGTCGAGGTCGTCCTCCACGGCCGGGAAGCGCGAATGTCCGGACTCAAGCACCATGCGGACCCATTCGGTTCTCGGCTGCGAAAAGTCGATGGCATCGACCTGAGCGCGGGGAATCATCAAATCCGACGCACGCAGATCCGGGACCCTGAGCGCCCCCTCGATCATGGAATATGCGTCGGCGGCAATGATGCCGTTGGCCCTTGCTTCAGAAAGCGCCTCCGCGAAGTCGTTCTTCGCGGATCCCTCGTCGGATTCCCCGTTGCGGAAGGCGGAAGCTATGCGGTCTAAGAGGCCCTTCGAGCGGCCTGAGGCTGGTTCGCTGGACATTGAAGAAAATAAAAGTTCAGAAACTTTGACTATACCGCGGCGCAGGCTCAGTCATGGACCATGCCGATGCGGTCGCTGTACGGATTGGGGAAGCCGAGTCCCGTGAGAATTTCCGTCTCCTTCGATTCCATCTCCTCGGCTTCCTCATCATTGAGATGGTCGTAGCCGCGGGCATGAAGGACGCCGTGAACGAGGAGATGGGCAAGATGATCCCGGAAGGGCTTCTCCTGCTCCTTCGCCTGACGCTCGAGCACTGCCGGACAAATCACGATGTCCGCCGTCACGACGGGTTCGCGCGTGTAGTCGAAGGTAAGGACGTTCGTTGCATAGTCCTTCCTGCGGTACTGGTGATTGAGCTCGCGCCCTTCGTCCTCAAGAACGAAGCGGACGGTGAACTCCCCGTCGTGGCCCTCAAGAGCTGCGCGCATCCAGCGCGCCATGGTCGAACGGTGCGGAAGCTCAAAAAGTCCCGCCTGCTGGAGGTGAAGCGTAAGCGCCATGATTAGTTCTCCTCGCGATGATCGTTCCGGCGCGCCTCGCGCTCGGCCTTTCGCGCCGCTTCCTCTGCCTGAGCGGCAGCGTCGTAGGCTTCAACGATGCGGGCAACGAGCGGATGACGCACGACGTCGGTGCTCCTGAAGTGCGTAAAGCTGATGCCGCGCACGCCTTCGAGCACGCGCGACGCCTGCTTGAGGCCGGAAAGAACGCCTTTCGGAAGGTCGATCTGCGTGATGTCGCCCGTGATCACGGCCTTGGAGCCGAAGCCGATGCGCGTGAGGAACATCTTCATCTGCTCGCCCGTCGTGTTCTGCGCCTCGTCAAGAATCACGAAGGCGTTGTTGAGCGTGCGCCCGCGCATGTAGGCAAGCGGCGCGACCTCAATCGACTGCCGCTCCATCAGGCGCTGCGCCTTGTCGAACCCCATCAGATCGAAAAGCGCATCGTACAGCGGCCGAAGATAGGGGTCGACCTTCTGAGAAAGGTCGCCCGGCAGAAAGCCGAGCCGTTCGCCCGCTTCAACCGCCGGACGCGTGAGCACGATTCTCTCCACCGTGCCGCGCTCGAAAGCGTCGACCGCAGCCGCTACGGCAAGATAGGTCTTGCCCGTGCCTGCCGGCCCGATGCCGAAGCTGATGTCGTGCTCAAGAATCGCCCTCAGGTACGCGCGCTGATTGGGCGTGCGGCCGCGCAGGTCGCGCCGGCGCGTCTTGAGGACGGGCTCTCCCGCCCCCATTTCGCCTGACTCCATCTGCTCGGTGCGGTAGACGTCGTCGCCCCCGACAAAGTGCCACTGCACGTCGTCGACGGTGAGCTCCTTGCCGGTGCGGTTGACGCGGTCAAGGAGCACCTCGAGCGCGCGAAGAGCGCGCCTTGCGGCATGCGCCTCGCCCGTCACGCGAAACTGTGCGCCGCGACGGGAAATCGTGACGTTGAGAATCGTCTCCATCTGACGGAGATTTTCATCGAGCGGGCCGCAAAGGTGCGCGAGCGCCGCTCCATTGTCGGCAGCAACGAAGGAAAGGTGCTCCACCTTTGCGGGCGCCTCATTCATTGCCTTCTTTTTTCCATCCTCGGACATGACAGTTCCTTAGAGATGCGTCTCAGACGAGTTCGCCGCCGAGCGTATGCGGAAAGACTTCCGTGATGCGCACGTTCGCCATCTGATTGATGAGCGACGCCGGGCCGGGGAAATTTACGATGCGGTTGTTGTCCGTCCGGGCCATCAGTTCGCCTTCGCCGCGTCTGGCAGGCCCGAGAACGAGCACACGCTCGATTTTACCGAGCATGCCGCGGCTGATTTCCGAAGCATTCTCATCAATGCGCTTCTGCAGACGCTGCAGGCGCGCGAGCTTCACGCTGTAGGGCGTGTCGTCGGGAAGCCGTGCGGCCGGCGTGCCGGGGCGCGGACTGTAGACAAAGCTGAAGCTTGCATCAAACCCGACGTCCTCAATGAGATCCATCGTGCGCTCGAAGTCGTCTTCCGTTTCGCCGGGGAACCCGACGATGATGTCGGTGGCGATTGAAATTCCGGGACGCGTCGCCTTGAGGCGGCGGATGATCGATTTGTATTCAAGCGCCGTATAGCCGCGCTTCATGGCGGCAAGGATTCGGTCGGACCCCGACTGCACCGGCAGATGCACGTGGGAGACGAGCTTCGGGAGCTTCTTATACGCATCAATCAGACGCTGCGTGAATTCGCGCGGATGGCTCGTCGTATAGCGAATGCGCTCAATCCCCTCAATCTCGCTCACGTATTCGAGAAGGAGCGCAAAGTCCGCCTCATCGCCGGCAGGCGTCCGTCCGCGGTAGGCATTCACGTTCTGTCCGAGAAGCGTCACTTCCTTCACGCCCTGGTCAGCAAGCTGAGCGACTTCAACGAGAACGTCGACCAGAGGACGCGAAATTTCTTCGCCTCGCGTATAGGGAACGACGCAGTAAGTGCAGTACTTGGAGCATCCTTCCATAATCGAAACGAAGGCCGCGGCTCCGCTCGCATGCGGAGCGGGCAGCGAATCAAACTTTTCGATTTCCGGGAAGCTCACGTCGACCTGCGCGCGGCCGGTTTTTTCCCGTTCAGCTAGGAGCTCGGGGATGCGGTGCAGCGTCTGCGGTCCGAAGACGACGTCCACCCAGGGTGCGCGGTCAAGAATCTTCCTTCCTTCCTGACTTGCCACGCAGCCGCCCACGGCAATCATCATGCCGGGATGACACTTCTTCGCCTCGCGAATGCGGCCTAAGTCGGAAAAGACCTTTTCCTGCGCTTTTTCGCGGATGGAGCATGTATTCAGAATGACGACGTCGGCCTCATCGAGACTTTCCGTCTTTTCAAGGCCCATGCGTTCTTCGAGCAGATCAGCAATGCGCCCGGAGTCGTAGTCGTTCATTTGGCAGCCGAAGCTGCGGAGATAGAGTTTTTTCGCGGTCACGGCTTATACCCGTTGCGTGAAATATGCAGATAAGAAAAAAGCCCCGCACACTGGCAGGGCTTCCTTCGAAATTTGGTGGCGCATCACGGATTCGAACCGCGGACACAAGGATTATGATTCCTCTGCTCTAACCGACTGAGCTAATGCGCCGAAGAGGATGTGATTATGCCGATCACTTTTTAAAACGTCAAGGCTGGGAGATGAATTAGTTACAACTAATTACATTTGTTGCCACAGCTGCCAGAAGTGATGCGTGGGTCCGTGCCCGCTTCCAACAGAAAGTTCATCGGCATGCTGAATTGCGCCCGAAAGGTATTCCTTTGCTTTTTTCACTGCCAGAGGAACGCTTTCCGTCTGCGGCAGGAGCGCCGCAATAGCGGACGACAGCGTGCAGCCAGTCCCGTGCGTGTTTTTAGTATGGGTCCTCGCCGCTGAAAACCATTCCGTAAAGCCTTCCGGTCCGCAAAGGCAATCCGCAGAGTCATTGCCCGAAAGATGACCGCCCTTCACGAGCACCCATTCAGGATGAAGATGAGTCCTGATTTCCCTGGCAGCGGCCGACATTTCGTCGCGGCTCGTCATCTCGCCTTTGGCGAGAAGTTCAGCAGCCTCCGGGAGATTGGGAGTCACAAGAGTCGCAAGTGGCATCAGGCGGCGCTTAAGCGCCTCGAGCGCATCCTCGCGCAGGAGCCTGTCGCCGCTCTTTGCCACCATAACGGGATCAACCACTACCCAGCGGGGAGAATATTTTTCGAGCTGGAGAGCAACCGTCTCAATGACCTCAGCATCGTTGAGCATCCCGATCTTGACGGCGTCGATTCGCAGGTCGGAAAACACCGCCTCGAGTTCCGCCTCAACGAAAGATGCCGGAATCGGCATGACGCCCGTAACGCCCCGCGTATTCTGCGCGGTAAGCGCTGCGGGAGCCCCCGCGGCATAGGCGCCCAGCGCACTCATCGCCTTCACGTCGGCGAGCAGTCCGGCTCCGCCTGAAGGATCAATGCCGGCGATCGTCAGTACATTCGGGATTCGTTTTTGCGCGCGTACGTCCATAACTTCTCCAGTACAGCCATCATGCGGCCGGTTGCGCCGGCGCAGCGCCGGGCAAAATCTGCCGCCGCAGCCCCGGCTCGATCCCTTTCGCCCGGATCTGCCAGCCACTTTTCCACGACATCCAGCGCTTCTGCGGCATCCTTTACCTGCACCATGCCGCCGGCGGCAATGCCTTCGCGGATGATGCGCTCAAAGTTGAAGGTCGAAGGACCAACCACCACCGGAGAGCCGGCCATTGCGGGTTCAATCACATTCTGCGAACCGCAGGGCGCAAAGGATCCGCCCATGATGGTGACGCTCGCAAGCGCGCAGTAAAAGCTCATTTCGCCCATGCTGTCGCCGAGGATGACGTCCGTGCCCTCCGAAAGCTCCTCGGGCGCCGCCAGACGGGAACGCCGCACGACCTTGAGTCCGGATTCCTGCAGGAGCGCCTCAACCTGGTCAAAGCGTTCCGGGTGACGGGGAACGATAACGACATGGGCTTTGCGCAGAAGGCCGGCGTGCGTCTTAAAGGCGTGAGCAAACATGGCCTCCTCGCCGTCGCGGGTCGACGCAATCAGGACCACCGGGCGCGTGAGTTTAACGGCAAGCGCCTTGGCGGTAGCCACCTGCGAGAGGTCCGGACGGATATCGAATTTAACGCTTCCCGTTACCTGCACGTCGACGGCGCCGAGGCTCTCGAGTCTTTCCTTATCCTCGTCGCTCTGCGCGAGCACGGCAGAGAAAGAACTGAAAGCGGGAGCCATGATGTCCATAAAGCGCGCCGCCTGCGCTCGGGACTTTTCGCTCTCGCGGGCATTGGCAAGCACCACCGGAATCTGACGGCGCTTCATTTCGCTCATGAGATTGGGCCAGACCTCCGTTTCCATGATGACTCCGAGCGTCGGCCGCGTTTGTCGCGCAAATTTCTCAACCGCATAAGGCGCGTCATAGGGGAGATAGCACTGATGAATGCGCTCGGGCGCCATGCGCACGAGCTTCTTTCCGGCTTCGCGCCCGGTGGGCGTCATGTGCGTCAGGATCACGTCGCACTCGGGCCAGGCGGAAAGCATCGCCTCAAGAAGGGGCTTCGCCGCATTGGTTTCCCCGACGCTCACCGCATGGATCCAGACGCGGGGCCGCTGCGTTCTCAAGGGGTATGTCCCCCAGGCAAAGCGTTCGTCCCAATAGTCCCGGTAAGCCGGCTGCCGGCGCGAGCGCCACATGAGGTAGAGACTTGCCAGAGGGAGCGCCACGGTTGTAATGGCGCGGTAAAGCCCGGGGGTGATTTTCATAATTCTGCAGTTCTTTATTTTTCAGCACGAACGCGACGGGCGGCTTCAAACACTTCGTCGACCGTCGGCATCTGATTGGTGCCGCCCAGGCTCTCGCAGGGGCCGTCCCCAATGAGGCGCAGCGTTTCCGTAGGCGTCGCCACAAATATTCCGACGCTCGGGCATCCGAGCGCTGCGGCAAGATGCGCGAGCCCCGTATCGACGCCAACCATCAGTTCGGCCTGCGCAAGGCTCACGGCAACCTGAGACAGCCGGGCGCGCGGCGCCACGATGGCACCGGGAATTCCGGCCGCCACGCGCTTTGCGCGGATTTCTTCCTTCGCGCCGCCCCAGTAGATGACGGGCGTAAGGCCCTCAGCCACAAACCTGCGGCCGAGCTCCATCCAGGAATCATCCGGCCAGAGCTTTTCATCGCGGCTCGTATTCACCGCAAAGGAAACGGTCTTTGCATCGGTCCTGACAGAAGGCTCCCCCCTGGCAAGAAGGCCGAAATGCGGATGTTCCGGATCAATTTCGTAGCCGAGGGTCTGCGCTGCCGCAAGGCGATAGCGCTTGACAGCGCCGAGCGACTCAGGGAGATCAAGCTTATGCGCATATGCGAGAGACGCAAGTGGCTCCCGGATGGTTCCCCACGTGTACCCGGTGGACGGCACGCCGGTCCAGCGGGCGACGAGCGCGGAGCGCATGAGTCCCTGGATATCCAGAACGCAGTCGTACTCTTCTGTTGCCAGCTCTTTTTTCAGCGATGCAATTTCCGCGCGCGTCTCCCTGCTCAAAAGAGACTTTCGCCAGCGGCGGAAAGCCGTGACGCGCACGGATTCAACCGCAGGCGCAAGGCGCGGGATGTCCCGGAAGCTCTCCTCCGCCACCCAGTCGATCCGTGCGTCGGGGAGCGCTTTCCGGATGTCATGCGCTACGGGAAGCGCATGAATGATGTCTCCCATCGATGAAGACTTGATGATGAGGATGCGCCTCGCTCCCGTCATGACGCGCTCGCCTCGGCGAGAGCCTTCTTCGGATCAAGTCCTCTCTCCGCGCTTCTCGAAAGCCGCTTGCCGAGCTCCACGCCCGGTTGATCGAAGGGATTGAGTCCGAAGAGGTGGCCCAGCATCGTGGTCTTGTGTTCGTACATAGCCATCAGGGCCCCCAGACGCCTTGGCGTCACGGCGTCGAGCACGATCGTCGATACGGCGTTGAAGAAGGGGCTTTCAGGCCCGCGCATGACGAGCGCTTCAGCCTGCGCACGGGCATTCGCGAGGAGCACGCGGTAGTGCTCGGCATAACGGTGGCCGGGCATTTCGCTCCAGACGAGATCAATGCTGGTCCTTCCGGTGCCGTCCCGAAGCCACTGGTAGAAGCTGTGCTGTCCTTCATTGCCGTTAGCGCCCCAGACTTCGAGCCCGGTGTTGCCTTCAACGGGATGCCCGTCAGGTCCGTGCGTTTTGCCGAGCGACTCCATCTCGAGCTGCTGCAGCCAGGGCACGATGACCCGAAGTCTTTCGTCATAGGGCAGAAGGCAATGGGACGTGATGCCCATCTTCGTTGCGTTCCAGTACTCCATCATGGCGAGAAGCACCGGAATGTTTTCGCCTTCAGCGGCAGATACGGAATGGCGATCCATTTCATTGGCGCCCATCAGGAATTCAGTAAAAGCCTCCGTTCCCAGGGCAAGGACAACGGGCAAGCCGATCGAGCTCCAGACTGAGAAGCGGCCGCCTACCCAATTCCAGAGACGGAAGCGGTTTTCGGGAGGCAGACACATGATGTCGGCGGCTTCAGGGTTGGCGGAAACCACCACCATGTGGCGGCTTCTGTCAGCACCCACGATGCCGTTATCGAGCAGCCATTGGTCGACAGCAGTTGCATTCACCTGCGTTTCGCGGGTCGTAAAGCTCTTTGAAGAGACGACGACAAGCGTCGACCGGGGATTGCAGACGGAGAGAATGCGTTCAAGAAGCACGCCGTCGACGGAAGCAAGGAAATGGAGCCTGAGATCCGGGTTCGCCGTTCTGAGCGCATGCCAGACCGCGCGCGGCCCCATTTCGGAGCCGCCGATCCCGATATTGATCACATCGGTAATGCGGTCGCCGCGGCAGCCGCGCCAGCGCCCGTCGCGCACGCGCTGGGCGAAATCGAAGAGTCGCTTTCTTTCCGCGAGCACCTCATCGTAACGCGGAGCTTCGGCAGAAAACGCGCGCAGCGACGTATGGAGCGCCTGGCGATGCTCGCCCTGATTAACGGTCGCCCCCTGGACCATCGCCCGATGGGCCTCCAGAAGCCCCTTCTTTTCAACAAATTTCAGTAAGCCCTCGAAGTCCGCAGCGGAAATGCGCTGCCGGGAAATGTCAAGCTTGATGCCGCAGGCGCGGATTGCCGTGCGCTCAGGAGCGCTGTCGCGAAGAAAGGGGACGCTCTGGGGCTGGGAAGCCTGATTCTTTTTGCTGGAAGCGGAACTCATCGGATGCATCCTTCAGTGAGGAATGTTGATCGAAGGGTCAATGCGCTTCATTTCTTCCGTAAAGCGCTTTTCGATGCGCGCCAGCGCTTCCGGGGTATCCCCCTCAAAGCGAAGCACCACGACGGGCGTCGTATTGGACGAGCGCGCCAGCGCAAAGCCGTCCTTCCACTCAACTCGAACGCCGTCGACCGTAATCACGTGTTCTGCGTCATCAAACCTGCATCCGGCGCTGAAGCGCTCAATAAAGCGCCTGGGCGCCCCTTCCTCCATGGGAATCTGAAGTTCCGGCGTATTGACGGCATTGGGAAGGCTTCTGAGCGTTTCAGACGGATTCTCAGAGCGGGACAGAATCTCGAGGAGCCTCAGAGCCGCATAGATGCCGTCGTCAAATCCCGTCCAGCGTTCGTCGTTAAAGAAGAGATGCCCGGACATTTCGCCCGCAAAGGGAGCCTTCGTTTCGCGCAGCTTCGCCTTCACGAGCGAATGCCCCGTCGGGCTGATGGTCGGAATGCCGCCCTTTTGGGCGACCCAGTCCACGAGCTTTCTCGAACATTTAACGTCGTAGACGATGGGTTCTCCCGGATGACGGGAAAGAATGTCGGCGGCGAAAAGCATCATGAGGCGGTCGGGGAAAATGACGTCGCCCGTATTGGTGACGACGCCCAGGCGGTCGCCGTCGCCGTCAAGCGCAAATCCGTAATCCGCCCCCGTTTCCTTCACGCGGGCAATAAGGTCCGAAAGGTTCTTCGGCTTCGAAGGATCGGGATGATGATTGGGGAAGGTGCCGTCCGGATCGCAATAGAGCGGGATCAGATCAACATCAACGCGCGAGAAGAGCGCCAGCATGGTGGGGCCGCCGATGCCGTTTCCGGCATCCGCCACGACCTTCAGGCGGCGCTCAATCCTGATCCCGGAGAGCGCTTTTTCAATGTACGGGTCGACCGCATCGATGACTTCAACTTCGCCGGGCTTTTCCGCCGTGATCCAGTCGCCTGCCTCAGCGCGGCGTCGAATGTCCTGGATCTTTTCGGCAAAGAGCGTAACCCCCGCAACCATCATCTTGAGGCCGTTCCATTCCGGAGGGTTATGGGACCCCGTCACCGCAACGCCGGTACCGTTTCCAAAATGCTTCGTTGCGTAATAAAGAACGGGCGTCGGCACCGCGCCGGCATTGAGCACCTTGATGCCCGTTGAGGCGATGCCGTCAATCAGGGCATTGAGCAGCCGCTCGCCGGAAACGCGCCCGTCGCGGGCCACGCAGAATGAGGGGGCTCCTGCTTCCACTGCCAGAGTGCCGAGCACCCGGCCGACAGCACGGACAGCCTCTTCTGTAAGGGTCTTGTCGACTATGCCGCGAATGTCGTACGCCTTGAAAATGGAAGAATCAAGCTGCATCTCTCTATATCTCCGGACAGAAACCGAATTGAAGCGCACGCGAAGCCCATCACTTTTGAAGAACCCCGTACCGCTTCTGAAGTAAGCCTTTAATTTTAGCCGGGCGGCAGAGCAGGAATTGCTGATCTCGCGCGGGCTGAAAGGCCCATTTACAATCCGGAGAAATTGATTTCAGAGAGGCTTCCCTCTCCATCTGATCCTGAAGTGCCACCAATGGATAAAGCTCAGCTCAAAAAAGCCCGCGTTCTGGTTGCGGGCGACGCCATGCTCGACCGCTACTGGTTCGGAGACGCCGAACGCATCTCCCCGGAAGCTCCTGTTCCCGTCGTGCGCGTGACGCGCACTGAGGAACGTCTCGGGGGCGCAGCCAACGTTGCGCGCAATATTGCCTCCGTGGGCGCCTCCTCCACGCTCCTTTCCGTTCTCGGAAGCGACGAAGCTGGCCACACGATCGAAAAGCTCCTCATTGAGGAAGGCATTACGCCCCGGATTGAATTCGATCCGGCGCTTAATACTACAGTCAAGCTTCGCGTTGTCGCCCGTCAGCAGCAGCTCGTGCGCTGCGACTTCGAAGCCTTTCCGGCTGAAGAAGTTCTGAAGCGCCACCTGGGACTTTTCAACGAACTTCTCTCGGAAACCAATGCGCTCGTTCTTTCCGACTACGGCAAGGGCGGCCTTTCGCACATCGCCGACATGATTGAAAGCGCCCGCGCGAAGAACCTTCCGATTCTCGTCGACCCCAAGGGCGACGACTACAGCCGCTACCGCGGCGCCACCGTCATTACGCCGAACCGCGCGGAGCTGCGCCAGGTCGTCGGAAGCTGGTCGTCGGAAGCGGCGCTCATCGAGCGCGCGCAGAACCTGCGCCGCGAGCTCAACCTCTCCTACCTTCTTCTCACGCGCTCTGAAGAAGGCATGACGCTTTTCGGGCCTGAGGGCGAACTCAACGTGCCCGCTCAGGCGCGCGAAGTCTTCGACGTTTCAGGCGCGGGCGACACTGTGATCGCCATTCTTGCCGCAATGCTCGCAACCGGCATGCCGATTGAGGATGCGGTACGGATTGCCAACCGCGCCGGCGGCATCGTTGTCGGGAAACTCGGCACCGTTGCAGTATCCTATGAGGAGCTCTTCGCGTGAGCCCCGGACGGCCGCGAATGACGCCTTTTTCTGGTCTTCTTTTTTCCTTTCCGTTTAGGAATCTGAATGAGCATTCTCGTTACGGGCGCAGCCGGCTTCATCGGCTGCAACAATGTGATCGCGCTCAATAAGCGCGGCGTTACCGACATCATCGCCGTCGACAATCTTGAGAAGAGCGAGAAGTTCGTCAATCTCACGAAATGCGCGATTTCGGACTACTTCGACAAGCGCGACTTCATCGCGCGCGTTCGCGCCGGCACGGCTCCGAAGCCGGAAGCCATCTTCCATCAGGGCGCCTGCTCGGACACGATGGAGCTTGACGGCAAGTACATGATGGAGAACAACTACCGCTACACGCTGGAGCTCTACCGCTGGGCTCAGGAGCTGCGGATCCCCTTCATCTATGCCTCTTCGGCCGCCACCTACGGCGCGCACACCGAATTCATCGAGGACGTCCGTTATGAAGGCCCCTTGAATGTCTACGGCTACTCCAAGTACCTCTTCGACCAGGTGCTGCGCCGCGAGCTCGGATACCTCCGCGCGCCCGTGATCGGCCTCAAGTACTTCAATGTCTACGGCCCCCATGAGCAGCACAAGGGCCGCATGGCGTCCGTCGCCTTCCATCAGTACTTCCAGTACCGGCGCGACCATAAGGTGAAGCTTTTCGAAGGCTGCCTCGGCTACGCCAACGGCGCGCAGGAGCGCGACTTCGTCTACGTTGAGGACGTCTGCAAGGTCCTCATGCATTTCCTCGATCGTCCGGTTTCGGGCGTCTTCAATTGCGGCACCGGCCGCGCTCAGCCCTTCAACGCCGTTTCGCTCTCCGTCGTCAATACCATTCGCGAAAGCGAGGGGCTTCCCGCCTACACGCTGGAAGAGGCCGTGGGCGCAGGCGAAATTGAGTACATTCCTTTCCCGGAAGCGCTCAAGGGCAAATATCAGGCCTACACGCAGGCGAATCTTGAGAAGCTTCGCGCTGCGGGCTGCGACGTGGAGTTCCGCTCCGTCGAGGAAGGCACGTCCGACTACATGAAGGTGCTCCTCAAAGAGTATCCGACCGTTGCCTGATGACGCGCGCAGCTTTTCTCGACCGCGACGGCGTGATCAACATTGATCACGCCTATGTACACGACCGGGAGCATTTCGAATGGATTCCGGGGGTCCTTGAGGCCGCCCGGATCCTCTACGATGCTGGCTTTCTCCTTGTTGTCGTCACGAACCAATCCGGCATTGGACGGGGCTACTACAGCACTGAGGACTTTCAGAAGCTCACCGACTGGATGAAGAGCGAATTCGCCCGCGCGGCGCTCCCATCGCCGACGTTCGCTTCTGCCCGCATCATCCGGAAAAGGCGCTTCCGCCCTGGCGCATCGACTGCAGCTGCAGAAAGCCCAAACCGGGCATGATTCTTGCCGCTGCCGAGGCGCTGCAGATCGACCTCAGCCGCTCCATCATGTTTGGAGACAAGCCGGGCGACTGTACCGCCGGGAGGCTTGCCGGACTTCCCGAACGCGTGCTTCTCGGCACTGACGGAAAATCTCTGCCGGAACCCTCGGCCGATGCCACGCATGCTGCCCGGGATCTCCTCTCTGCCGTCCGCTCCGGCTGGATGGCTGACTTCATGGGAAAAGCACAATGAGCCTGCGCTGCCCGCCGCCTTCATTTGAGCAAAAGATCTGCACGATGGAGGAGCTTCCCCTTCGTGCGGCGAAGCTCCCCAAACCCCTCGTTTTCACAAACGGCGTCTTCGACATCCTTCACCGCGGACACGTCACCTATCTCGCGCAGGCGAGAGCTCTGGGCGCAAGCCTTGTTCTCGCCATCAACAGCGACGCCTCCGTCAAAATGCTCGGCAAGGGCGACGACCGTCCGATCAATACTGAAGCCGATCGCGCAGCGGTCGTCGCGGCGCTTGAATCCGTCGACCTGGTCGTGATTTTCCCGGAAAAAGTGCCGTTAAGGCCCCTTGAGCTCGCACGTCCAGACATCTACGTCAAAGGCGGCGACTACGAGCCCGAAGATCTCCCCGAAGCCAGACTTGCCGCCACCTGGGGCGGAAAGTGCATCACGATTACGTTTGAGCACCAGCGCTCGACGACGGCGCTCCTCAAAAAAGTGAGAGCCCAATAAAAGCGTCTCGATTCTCCAGAAACGCCAACGGCCTGCAGGACATTCTCCGACAGGCCGTTTTTCATGGATTCAGCTTGAAGCGTGATCAGCCGATGCGGAAGCCGCGCTTGCGGGCGAAGTGAATCGTGGCGTCAAGGAACCCCTGCTTGCTGCCGCAGTCAAAGCGCGTGCCTTCAAAGCGGTGCGCAAAAGCAGGCGACTCGTTGAGCATCGAGGCAATGCCGTCGGTCAACTGAATTTCACCGCCCACGCCCGGAGCAATCTTCGCGAGATGATCGAAGATTTCGGGTTCAAACACATAGCGGCCGATCACGGCGAGGCGCGACGGCGCGACGCTCGGATCAGGCTTTTCAACGATGCCGCGCAGACGCGACGTGTTCTGCGTCTGGTCGTCAACGCTCACAATGCCGTACTTCTTCGTTTCTTCAGGCGCCACGTCCTGAACAGCAACGACCGAGCCGCCGCCCTGCTCCTCGCGGGCGCGGATCAGCTGCAGCGTCGTCGAAACCTTGCCGTCGATCAGATCGTCCGCAAGGATCACGGCGAAGGGAGAATCCTCCACCACGGGCTGCGCGCAAAGCACGGCATGGCCGAGCCCGAGCGGAACCGGCTGACGAATGTAGATGCAGCGCACGCCCGGCGGAACAATGCCGCGGACGATTTCGAGGAGCTCTTCCTTGCCCTTCATCTCAAGCTCGCGCTCAAGTTCCGGATAGCGGTCGAAATGATCTTCAATGGCACGCTTGTGGCGGCCGGTGACAAAGATCATTTCCGTCACGCCGGCGGCGGCAGCCTCTTCAAGCGCGTACTGAATGAGGGGCTTGTCGACGACCGGGAGCATTTCCTTCGGCATCGCCTTGGTGGCCGGAAGGAAGCGGGTGCCGAGACCATTAACGGGGAAGACTACTTTACGGACGGGCTTCATATGAACTCAAACCTTGAATATCGCGGAACGGAGACAGGACATCCTCCAGGCAGATGCCGCTTTAGAATGCCTGCGCACGAGAGATGCGCGCAGGAGCTTAGCGCGCATTGACGCAACTGAGCAAGAAACGGAGGATATTTCGCATGGCGCGCGAACTTTTCGCGATCGGAGATCTTCAGGGATGTCTCGAAAGTTTGAAAGGGCTGCTCGAGCAGATCCCAGAAGACGCTGAACTTCTTTTTCTCGGCGACATTGTGAACCGCGGCCCGGAATCCCTTGAAACACTGCGCTTCGTGAAGAATCTCGGGCACCGGGCCGACACGCTTCTCGGAAACCACGACCTTCATCTTCTCGCCGTTGCCGCCGGCGCCGGCAGCGTTCATCGCCGCGACACCATCTCCGACATTCTGTCGGCTCCCGACCGCGAGGAGCTCATTGACTGGCTGCGCGCCCGGCCGCTCATGGTTGAGCGGGACGGCATCACTTTCGTTCATGCGGGCATCAATCCCGCCTGGGATCTGCCGACCGCAAGAATGCTCGCGCGGGAAGCAGAAAAACACCTTGCCGGCCGTCACTGGAAGGAGTCCCTTGCCGGCATGTACGGCGGCACGCAATGGGATCCTGATCTCAGGGGCGAAGCGCGCATGCGCGCAATTCTCAACGGCTTCACCCGGATCCGTTTCGTCGACCGCGAAACCGGCGAACTCGACTTTGATCAAAAGGAAGGCACCGGGAAGGCGCCGGCCAACCTGATGCCCTGGTTCGACTATCCGCTGCGAAAGACGGCGGGCACGCCCGTCTGCTTCGGGCACTGGTCAACGCTCGGCCTCATCAACCGTCCGGATCTGATGGCAATCGACACGGGATGCCTCTGGGGCGGCGAGCTCACGGCGCTGAGAATCCGCGACCGCAGGATCTTTACGGAAAAGTGCCCCTGCTGGGCGGACCCGAAGGCGTATTCCTGAAGCTCACTAAAGAAGGCAGGATTTTTCGGATCCTGCCTTTTCTCTTTTTCTTCTCTACCGCTTATGCCCGGACGGCATCAGCGTGATGCACGCCCGCCTGGCGAAGCTTCTCTTCGCGCGCCTTTTCCTTTTCAGCGGTGGCGTCGGGCCACCCGAGCGCGCCCGACATGACGCGGGAAGCTTCGAGAGCGAGCTCGCGGCGGTCGCGTCCCGTGGTCGCAATCGGGTTGAGAATGGTGACTTCTGCGACGAGCCCCGGCGTAAAGACAATCTGCTTCAGCACCGTCCAGAGGGGCAGATTCGCATATGCGGGAATGAGCGACGTCTTCCCGTCGAGCGTATAGCGGATCGTGACCGGGAGGAGTTCCGCACCGGCAGGCTCCGCCGCCGCAAAAAGATTGGCATAAAAGGGAAGAAGCCTGTCGCCCGGTCCTGTCGTGCCTTCGGGGAAGAAGAGCACGTTGGTGCCTTCCTTCAGGGCAGCCGCCATGGCTTCCGCGACTTCAAGCACGGCACGCTTTCTCGAGCGGTCGATATAAATCGTGCCGACATGGGTTGTGATCGGCCCGAACACAGGCCAGCTTCCGATTTCCTTCTTGGCGATGAACCGCACCGGCAGAATGGAATCCATGAGGAAGATGTCCATGAAGGAAATATGATTCGCGCTCACGAGATACCCGGGGCCGTCCTCGCGCAGGCCGCGGGCAGCCGCGGCATTCGGAATTTGCCCCTTGACGAGGACCTTCATCCCGAGCACCCAGAGAATGACGGGGGCAAGGGTTTTAATAACCTTTGCCCGCGAGCGGACCTGAAGCACCGGAAGGATGCCGATAGCCACAAAGAAAATGAAGATCGTCAGGAAAAAGAGTCCGACGAGTCTGACGGAACCGACAACGTATCGCATGGTTCACTCTAAGCTGGAATAATCTGAAGCCGTACCGGCCTCGCGGAAAAATTGCTCAAGGATGACGGCCGCCGCCTTATCGTCGATGCGATCGCGGCCGCAGGCAACTTCAACGGAAGAAAACCTTTCGTCGACGGTGAAGACCTTTTTGCGGTAGCGGCCGCCCAGCTGCCGTGCGAAGCGCTCGCAGCGCGCCGTAAGGGTTGACGGCGTTCCGTCGCCCATGCGCGGCACGCCGACCACGAGGAACGCCGGCTGCCACTCCTCAATGAGAGGCGCAATACCCTGCCAGCGCGCGTCATTTGTCGGCGAATCAATGATTGCAAGCGCTCTCGCCGTACCCGTAAGGGTATTGCCGACCGCCACGCCCGTGCGGGCGAGACCGAAGTCGAACGCTAGAACCACGCCCTGCGGAATGTCCATCAAAAGCATCCTTGAAGAAGAAAAAAATCCGTTGCAGGCGTACACTTGCGGGTTTTCTTTACGAAAAAGCCGCAGCAAAATCGTTCTCCGCCTGAACCGGCGTATTCTAAGCGCGGCACATAAGAAAAACGCTTTCTGACCCAAGCCTCTCGCTCTCATCATGATCGACCACGTTCTCGAGCGCCTTACGACGCTCTTCACTGAAGGCGGCGCGCGCTTCCGCGTCGTCCATCACCCCCAGGCCGGACAGTCCAGCCAGTCTGTTGCTGAAATCCGCGGCACCGAACTCGGTCAGGGCGCCAAAGCCCTCTGCTGCACCGTCAAGGGCAATGGCGTCAAAAAGCATGTCCTCGGGGTTCTTCCGGCAGACATGCAGGCAGACCTCTCGAAGCTCGCCGCCGCCGTCGGCGGCCGTCGTGCTTCGCTCGCTTCTCCCGAGGAAGTGATGGAGCTTACCGGCTGCATCTTCGGCGCGGTTCCTCCCGTAAGCTTTCACCCGGATCTGGAGCTCATCTGTGATCCGACGCTCTTCACGCGCTACGACGAACTCGCCTTCAATGCGGGCGGACGCGACGTCTCGATCATCATTTCGACCGAAGACTTCAAGCGCATCGTGAACCCGAAGACTGCCGACTTCCTCCGGGAAGCTCCGGCCGCAGCCTGACCTGGAGCACGGCAATGGACTTCTTCTCCGGCATGCTTGCCAATTCGCTCACGCCCATTACGCTCATTTCGGGCGTCGGCCTGATGCTGCTCTGCATGGTTGCCCGCTACAACCACACGACGGACCGTATTCGACAGCTTCTCGCCCGCCGCGAGGTCGGCGACTATGAGAACGAACCCGACATCGACCGCGAGATCCACCTGATCTTCCGCCGCGCCAAATATCTGCGCCGCGCGATGCTCTGTCTGGTGCTCTCGGACGTCTGCTCGGGTCTTCTCGTCGCAACGAACGTCTTCGCGCACCTCTCGGATCTCAACTTTGTCTTCGCCTCCTCGATCTGGCTCGGGTCCGCGCTCGCGCTCATCGTCGCATCGACCGCCTACTTCAGCCTTGAGGTCCGCGTCTCCCTGCATGCGCTTCGCATGGCCATCGAGCACCTTCCGGGCAAGTCCCCGTTGCCCATGGACTAACGGAGACTTGAAATGATCAACATCACCGAATTTAATCAGTCGCTTGCTTTAGCGCTCGGCCCCATTACGCTCATTTCCGGCGTGGGCCTGCTCATGATCTGCATGACGAACCGCTACAACCATGCGACGAACCGAATCCGTCAGCTGATGAAGAAGCGCCACGAAGACGCCTCTCAAGCGCTGCTTCCCATCATCGACGAGGAAATCGACCTTCTCTACATGCGTGCGTCGCTCCTGCGCCGCGGCATGCTCTCCGTTGCGCTCTCCGCACTCCTTTCAGCGCTCCTCGTCGCCGTCAGCGTCGGGAGCCGCTTCCTCGGCATCAATCTCATGGTGCTCGAGAGCGTGATTCTTGTAGCCGCAACGCTCCTCATCGTGCTTTCGGCGCTCCTTTTCTCAAGCGAAATCAGCATCTCGCTCAAGGCGCTCAATCTTGCCGTCAAGAACATCCCGCCGGGAGGCGGAAAGTCTGAAGCGCTCTGACGGGCAGCCGATTGACGAAAGCCGGAACCTCCTACACGGGAGACTCCGGCTTTTTTCATGTCAGCCTGACTACTTTGCCTGCGAGAGGCGGACCGTCGCATCACCCAGGGCAGCGAGTTCGTCAATCCCGCTCTCGACTCTGCCGATCGACTGCATGTCGAATGCTTCGCCGTTCTGCCGATAAAGAATCACGAAACTGTGCCTCGGCGGCCAATAAACGACCTCGCCCACCTCGTAGCCGCGCATCTCGACTTCCCGGGCCGGCAGCGCCTCGCGAAAGCGATGGCAGAGCTCCCGACCGTAGAGATCCTGCAAATCAAGCATGAGCGGCAGCTTCGAATAAAGCGCGCGGGCCGTCTCATTCTCTTCGAGGGCAATCGTCCAGCTCCGTCCCCGGGCTTCCATCTGAATCTTCATTATGTTTGTCTCCGCGGCGTCCGCGCCCTGATGAATCAGCATGCTCGTCATGGCAAACGCCAGCAAATTCCTTCGCTGCATGACACTCCCTTCCGGGTTGCGTTCAGGCTCCCCGACCCGGGGAGCCTTGAACGCCCGACTTCAATTGCCGGATACCTCACGCCAGATTCGTACGGAAAAAGTCTGAAAGCTTTTCCCACGGAATCATGCCGGCACGATCATAAAGATCCGTACGGTTGGCGCCCGGCACCACGAAGCGCTCCTTCGGCTCAGCCGCTCTCTTATAGGCTTCATCCGTATAGCAGCGCGACGGCGCATCCGCTCCCACGATGAAAAGGATGGGACGCGGCGAAATGACATCCAGGTCATTGAGCGGGTAGAAATTCATGAACTTCACATAGGTGGCCGGCGTATTGCGGCGATCGTTCGGTTCATAAAGCCCACGCGACGTACGGTAGAAATCATTGGATTCCGCGGCTTCAGCAAAGACCGGGTCATTCTGACCGGGGCCATAAACGGGCTCGCCTGAATCCACCGTCTGCCAGCGGGAGGCGGCGGCTTTGTCAAGATCGGCGGCCCGAAGCGACTTCGCGCGATCACCATTGATCCCCGTGCGGAAGTATTCGCCCATGTCGTACATGCTCACGGTCGCAACTGCGCGGATTCGCGTATCGATCTTGGCGGCAGCCAGTGCGAAACCGCCGCTCGCGCAAATGCCGAGCGCTCCGATACGCAGCCGATCCACATAGGGAAGCGTGCCGACATAGTCGACCGCGGCAGAAAAATTCTCCGTATAGACATCAGGCAGGATGGAGCCTCTCGGCGTTCCGCCGCTCTCTCCCCAATAGGACTGGTCGAACGCGAGCGTCACGAATCCGGCTTCAGCGAGCTTCTGTGCGTAAAGAAGCGCCGCCTGTTGGCGGACAGCACCGAAAGGATGACTGATGACCAGAGCCGCATGCTTTTGCGAGCGATTCAGGCCTTCCGGTGCATAAAGGTTCCCGACGAGTTCGAAGCCGTAGATGTTTTTGAAGCGCACAAGTTCCGACGTGACGGAGCTGCTCTTGTACCAGTTTTGTCCTGCCGGCTTTGCGGACGCCGCCGGAGCCGGCGCCGCAGCGGCCGCACCCAGCCCCTGAGTCAAAGCCGCGCCCAGCACGGCAACCGTTTTGAGGGCGCTGCGGCGATTGATGTTTGTCTTCATGATGGAGTCTCCCTTTCTTTAGAAATCAATTTCTGCGCGCAGCGGCCTTCAGATCCTCTGCGGAATACACGTAGTCGCTCGAAGCCGCACTCTGGTGGCATGAGAGACACCGGCTTACCGGATCCTCGCTCTCCGTAAAGGCTCTGCGATCTCCGTGATAGGCCTGGTACTCCCATTCCCCGTTGCGCAGGCTTTCTGGATAAATGGCGCCCCAGCCTTTTTCCTTCTGCATGACGATGTAGCGCCGAACGCCGGCACGCTCTCCGGAACGAGAGTGGTATTCGACGAGGAGCAGCCGCGTTCCATAGGGAAAGCTTTCCGCCGTCTTCATCGCCGCCATGACGTCTTTGGGCGCATACATGTCCTCAATCACGCTCCCGCGGTCTGAGGTGCGATAGAGCACCCAGTCGGACCATTCCTCGGGAAGCGCCACGCGAGGATCTGCAGAAGCAGCACCCGATTGAGAAAGAAGTGCGCCAGCAATCAGCGCGGCTGCAAAAAAACTTTTAAAAATCATCTTCAGCTCCCGGATGATGCTTTTGCTTTCTGTTCACGATCCCGCAGAACGCGCTCAAGAACCGCCTCGGCGGCATCCGCACGATCGCTGCCGCATTCAGTCCTGATCACCTGCACGAGGCTTTTCATTTCCGAAGCCGAAACACCCGTATTCATGGCTGCATTCATATGGAAAACCATCTGTCCTGCAGTCCCCGTCATGCCGGCGAGTGCCCCGACGGCGGCAAGTTCACGGCGCGTATGAGCGAGGTTGTCGCGAATAAAGATGTCGCAGAAGAGGTGTTCCTTGAGGAAGGCGTCGATCGCCGGCGCAAAAAGCTGGTATCCCGATGGCGGCGGGATGACGGCGCGCCCGCCGAGCTTTGCGCGCATCTCGGCGCCGTACCGATCGCGGTCAAGGTCTGCCGGTACCGGCGAAGGCTCTCGTCCGACAGGGTCCGACTTTCCGGCAGCCTGACGCTCATCCATGACGCCCATAAAGGTATGAATGCCATTGAGGCTCCGCGGAAAACCCGCATAGGCATAGAGCTGAACGAGGACCTCTTTGATTTCATTGACCGTCAGACCGGCTTCAAGCCCATCGTTCAGGTCAGCCTTCAGCGCAGAGAGATTTCCATCCGCCGTATGCGCTGCGATGGCAACAACTGCCTGATCCGCAGGACTCAGCGCTCCATCGGAAGCCGACGCTTCGCCGCCAGCTAAAGCTGCCAGTCCGAGCGCGCTCATGAAAACCGACTTCGTCATCCTTGCGAGCATTGTCATTTGGCTTGCTCCCCTGCTTCAGGAAAGTGATAGTCGTCCGCGGAGACTTCTTCCATCCACGTGACGTTCCGGCCGTCCTTCATGTTGGTGAAGGCCATATGACTCATTGCAGTCTTCGGCGTCGCGCCATGCCAATGCTTGAGTCCCGGCGGGCACCAGACGATGTCCCCCGGATGCACGCGTTCGATCCTTCCGTCCGGTGTCCCGATAAGTCCTTCGCCCGTCAGAATGAACAGTCGTTGTCCGGCCGGATGGGTGTGCCAGAAAGTTCTGGCGCCCAGTTCAAACGTAACGATGGAAACGCTGTAGGGACTATCCGCATCGGCACGGCTGATGCTGTCATGACGCACCTGCCCCGTGAAGGTCGTATGCGCCCCCACATTGGAAGGAAGGTTCCCCGGATGAACGATGGTGTGACTCAGTTCCGCCGCCGCAGCTGAACCGACGGCTCCCATGATGCCTGCGACGCCGACGGCTGCCGCCATTTGGATCCATTTGTGCATTGCTCTCATCCTCAGAAGTTTCACGGTATCGCTCTTCGTTCGCGATGAGATGCTGTTTAGAAATCAGGCTTCAGGCAACCGGCAGTCAAAATCTCAAATATCTGCTAAAAACTCTCAGAGACAAAATTTTTTAATATCTCAAACTATCATTCAGGAATCATGAAATCCTTTTCCAAAATGCTCTATGCCGTTCATTCTTGATTCCACTCGCGAAACCCTCGCACACCTGGCAATGCAGCATGCCGGCTCCATCGGCTTCAACCCCACAGGCATTGCAGGATTCAATGTCGTCAAACGCACGGAACGCGGAGAAAAGCGTTCTTTTCAGAAGCCCTATGCCGCGCTCATTTTCCAGGGGCGCAAACGCACGCGCGTCGGCAACATTGAACATGTCTACGGTCCGGGCGATGTTGTTGTTACATGCATCGACTTTCCTTCCTTCACGACGATTGAAGAGGCATCCATCGAAAAGCCGTTTCTGCCCAGGCTCCGGATGACCCGACAGGACAGCCTTTTTTCGTCACGCGCTGCGAGGAGGACATTGCGCAGAACTTCCTGCGCCTTCTTGAGCTCTCTGATGCTCCCGGGAAAATTTCCCTTCTTGCCCCGATCCTCATTCGCGAGCTGCACGCGCGCTTTCTCCTCGGACCTCAGGGCGCCTGGATTCGCAGCGTCTGTTCCTACGGAACGCACTCACATCAGATTGCAGCGGCGGTTTCAATGATCAAGGAAAAATTCCGCGAGCCCATTTCGGTCGCGGACATCGTCGGGAATATTGGCCTCTCCGAACCGTCGCTCCATCGGCACTTCAAGAACATGACGGGCTTCTCCCCCATCAAGTACCAAAAAATCCTGCGCCTCTATGAAGGCAGAAATATCCTGCGAAGCGGCCGAAAAACCGTTTCGGGCGCGGCATTCGAGGTTGGGTACGCGAGCAGCTCGCAGTTCACGAACGACTACCGCAAATTCTTCGGTCTGTCGCCCCGGGACGATGCGCGTGCGGGATTCGCCGCCTGATGCGCACCTATTCTCTATATCCCCAGAGGAAGTAAATCCCGGTACCTTCCCCCATGGTTCGGCCGACCGTCAGCATCACCGGCCCGATCAGGCTGTCGATGCCGACGTAGGCCGAAACCGACTTCTGCCAATCGCGCCCGCCGCTCGTCAGATCGTCGCCCATCACGCTGTTCCAGGCACGCCCGAATTCCGCCTGCATGCCGGCCCAGACGGGAGCCTGAAGCGGCATGAATTCCGAAATGTTTCTCGCAAGTGCGAAGCGCGCGTATTCCAGACGAGACCCGGACCAGCGTCCGTAGGGCGAGCCCACCATGCGGCTTGCGCCGCCGAGCTGAAATGTTCCGGCAACGGTCGAGCGCCCGATTTCAGCCTCGAGAAGCGCCGTCCACTTTTCCCGGCTCCAGGGAACGAGCACGTTCACTTCAAAGACATGCGTGCCGCCGCGGCCGTCGATATTTTCGTCACTCGTGCGCCCCTCAGCCGTCAGGCGGTATCCCTTGGTCGGGAAGCTCACGTTGTCGAGCGTATCGAGGAAAAGATGCGCGCCGACATAGGGGGCATCGTATCGCTCCTGAGGCGGCGGATCACGGCCGATCTCCGGCTTGGCCCGCATGGAAATCCAGCCTGCGGAAATGCCGGCATACCCCAGTCTCGCCATTTCCCAGCCGAAAAGGACCTGACTGTCGAACTGCGTCGCGCGCCAGCGCGCAATCGCCTGCCTGCCTTCCGTGCCGTAGATATCGTAGGACTGACGTTCAAAGGAAATGCTCGGCTGAATGAAAAGCGGCAGTGTGGTTCCGAGCGGCTGATAGAACTCAGAGAGAAAGCGCTGGCGCTCGCCGATCTGAATTTCATTACGCCATTCCGCGCCCCAGCTGTTGAGGAGATGCCAGGAATGCGCAAAGAGGAAATTGAAGGAACTCACCTTGTCGAAATCGGTTTCAAGGGACCCGCCGAAACGCACGCTCGACCAGACGGAATCTTTTTCTCGGGGCTCGAGCACCACGACTGAAGTCCCGTCAGGTCCCGGATCCAGTCGATAGGTCACGCTCTCAAAATACCCGTCCGCAAATACAGAGCGCGCCGCGGCATCGAGTTCGCTGCGCGTTCGCACGCTGCCCGGCCGGATGGCCGCACGTTCAATCGTCCTCTCGGGAGGAATGCGGGAATTTTTATCCTCAGCGACGAGCACTTCATACACCCGGGTCTTCTTCTTTTCGGGCGGATCAAAAAGTTCCGTACGAGCCTTATTCCACGCGGTCCACTCGGTCTTCGGCCGGGCCAGGCCCTTGAGCCGCTCTGCGGCCTTCCGTCCTGCCTCTTCGCCGCGGGCAATGATTTCTGCGCTTTTCTTGAGGTCGGCAGAGGAATATTCCGTAAGGTCGGGCGTAATCAAAATATCCCCGGGAGAGAGTTCGCTCAACGACTTTCTCACATTCTGTTCCGTCAGGAGATTCACCATCTGCGCCATCACGCCGACCACGTTCGTGAGCTTCTCCTTGTCTGAGAGCGGCGTGCCGACATTCACGGCGATCACCACATCCGCCCCCATTTCGCGCGCAAGCGCTACGGGTAGGTTGTCAACCAGGCCGCCGTCAACCAGAAGCTCTCCCTTATATTGCGAAGGCGCAAAGGCGCCCGGAATGGACATGGAAGCGCGCATGGCCTCCCTCAGCGTGCAGTCCTTCTGCATGACGACGCGATAGCCCGTCACCAGATTGGTTGCGGGCGCAGCAAAGGGAATCGGAAGTCTCGAGAGGTCCCGAACCATGTCGAAAGCCGAAGTTTTTCGTGCAAGGAAAAGTTCGAGTTCTTCGGACGGAACAAAAGCGGCCGGCAGCATCGGCGTCCCCTCGCGCGACATTTCAAGTCCGCTCGAAGGAAGGCTCTTATAGTCGTCAAGCTTTCTGCGCCAGTTGACGAGCTGCCTGTCCGGCCGGGGACCGAGCATGCGGTCCCAATCCACGCCGAGGACCGCATCCTCGAGCTCAGGAAGCGTGAAGCCCGCAGCATAGGCGCCTCCGACCATGGAACCCATGGATGTACCGGCAATCACGTCAATCTTGACGCCGAGCTCCTCGAGCACGCGTATCACGCCCACATGCGCAAACCCACGGGCGCCGCCCCCTGAAAGCACCAGTCCCACGCAGGGCCGGCCTTCAGCACGGCACGCCGCCCGCACCTCATCAGGCGTTTTTGCAATGGCCGTTCCCTCTGCGAAAACACAGAGCCCGAAGAGCGCAAGCGCGGCAAGAGCAACTGAGGTTCTTCTTTTCGGCATGGCTCTCTCGACTCCTTTTGCGGTGCTTGATCACTGCACCCGGTCCGGGACAAAATTCGCTAGTGACTACTCCCCGTCCAATTCTTCGAATTGGGCGAGGCTTCTCGCTTCTTCGGTCACAACCCGGATGTCTCCGGGATTTACACGACCTCAGCGAGCAT